>NZ_JANFYJ010000017.1:0-156419 GCF_024460495.1 Hungatella sp. SL.1.14
ATGAGGAGCTGGTTATCAGTCTTAATTACGGACGCGAGGTCCAAGGAGGAAACCGATATACCGATTGCTCCATCATTATAACAGCTTAAGCAACAAGATGGATAATTCCTTACTGGCTGTAAGGGATCTTAACCATAAATACATTGTAGTAGGAGGAAATGATGAGTGTGAAACTAAAAAGGTTGACAGCTCTTTTACTGAGCGCATGTCTGGCAGCGGGCAATATAACGACTGCATTTGGCGCGCCTGTACAGCCGGATCCGGAACCAGGGGCGAGGGTACGGACGAGCAGGCTGATATCCACAGAAGAAACGGTATGGAGATATCTGGACGATAATACGGATCCGGCGGCAGCGGATGACACGAAGGAGGAAACGCCGGGGAGCCCCAGCAACGCATCACCTTCTGACGCATCGCCGTCCAATGCGTCGGCAAAATATGGATTTTATCGTTTTGCTGCGGGCAAAAACAAAGCATCGTCGAAGACCGGCAGACTGGTCTGGACCAGTGCGGATTACGATGATTCCGGCTGGAAAGAGGCGAGAGGAAGCTTTGGGGCGAAGAAAGGTGAGATTGCAGATCTGGGAGACGGCCTGATACCCTATACTCTGTTGGCCCAGTATATAGAAGGGCCGGATGTGGCGGAAGATACGGATATTCCGGCCTATTTCTTCCGTACCACAATCGAACTGGAAGACATCGACAGCATCAGTGCCTTAAACGGCGAGATCTTCTATGATGACGCGGCCATAATCTACATCAATGGCGAGGAAGTTCACAGGGCCGGTGTTCCGGAAGGCGGTTACACACAGAATCTGGAGTATGGAGGGACAAATGCGGGAACGCCGATTAACAATAAGTTCCAGATCACAGACTTATCCATGTTAAAAGAGGGGAGCAACACCGTATCGGTAGAACTTCATCAGGGCAGAGCCAACAGCTCGGATATCTATTTTGATTTCTGCTCTCTGGAAATAGGGACGCCTGCCTCGGAATCGGATGAATTCATCACGACAGAGGGTACGGTTTGGAATTACCTGGAGAACAACACCGATCCGGCGGAAGGAAGTGAGGACCGGACTGTATGGACGTATCCGGAGTTTGCGGATGAACAGTGGAAGTCCGGAAAGGGAAGCTTCGGAGCCAAGAAAGGCGCGATTGCGGACCTTGGAGGCGGATATATTCCGGATACGCTGTTAAAGCACTACATTGACGATACAAAAACGGCGGTGCCCGCATATTTTTTCCGAACAGACATCTATCTCAACGATGTCTCCGATCTGGAAGCGCTGGAGGCGGAAATCGCCTATGATGATGCGGTGATCGTGTACATCAATGGAAAGAATGTCTATGAGGGGCAGGTACCGGAGGGCGGCTATGACAAGAACCTGGCATACGGTTCGGCTAATGGGTTGTCAGCTCCAAGCCATGATACTATTACAATCAATGACGTTTCCATGCTGAGAGACGGGGTAAATACAATTGCGGTAGAGCTTCATCAGGACAGGGCGGGCAGTTCTGACATTTACTTTGATTTCATTTCCCTGAAAGCTGCACAGCCGAAGCCATTTAAGGCGATTTCTCTGGGAGTGTGGAATGATGAGACACAGACGGCTGTTACCTGGTATTCCTCAATCGGGGAAGACGGCAAAGTGAGAATCGCAGAGAAGGCGGACATGGACGGGGATTCGTTTCCGGAGCAGGCTTTCGAGTTTGCAGCGGAAAGAGCGGAGGCAAATGACGCCGGATTCTACAGCTTCCAGGCAGTCATGACAGGGCTGAAGCCGGATGCCAATTATGTTTACCAGGTCGGCGCCGGGGAAACCTGGTCCGATATTTATGAATTTACAACACGGGATTATGAGAATGGATTTAACTTTCTGCTTGCAGGCGATCCGCAGATTGGCGCGGGAAGCACAGATACGGATACAGAAGGGTGGCAGAATACCCTGAAAACGGCCATGAAGGCATTTCCGGAGACCAGCTTCTTAATCAGTGTGGGAGATCAGGTCAACACGGCCAGCAATGAGGCGCAGTATGCGGGATACTTAAGCCCGAAGGAACTGCTGTCTCTGCCGGCAGCAGTAAATGTAGGAAATCATGACGCGGGAAGCAGCGCCTACAGCCAGCATTTCCAGGTGCCGAATGTCAGCAGTATGGGCATGACCGAGAAGACCGGGAAATTCGGAGGAGACTACTGGTATACATATAACAATGTGCTCTTTATGTCTCTTAACTCCAATAACATGAGTACGGCGGAACACCGGGAGTTTATGAAAGCAGTTCTCGATGAGAATGGTGCTGATGCGGACTGGACGGTGGTAACATTCCATCATTCAATCTACAGCACGGCCAGCCACGAGTCGGACAATGATATTATCCAGAGGCGGGCAGAGCTCTCTCCGGTATTTACGGAACTGGGAATTGATGTGGTGCTGATGGGCCATGACCATGTCTATACCAGAAGTTACATGATGAACGGAACGGATCCGATCATTCCTGAGGATGGAACAGTGCCGGAAAGTGTAACGGACCCGGCGGAAGGAGAAGTGCTTTATGTGACGGCCAACTCTGCCAGCGGCAGTAAGTATTATTCGATCCATAATAAAGATTTCCCTTATGCGGCAGTGATGAATCAGGAGAGCACTCCGAATATCACAAACGTGGAGGTGACGGATAAGTCCTTTGCGATTACTACTTACCGTACTAAGGATATGTCTGTAGTGGATACCTTTGCAATTTATAAGGATGGCTACCAGCCTCCGGAATCTGTTATTAAATCGGTTTCTCTCGGAGTAGGTGCGGACGAATCAGAGACTATGGTTACCTGGTATTCTGATTCAAAGCTGCCGGGAAAGGTACAGCTTGTAAAGAAGAGTGATCTGGCCGGCGGTGTATTTCCGGAGACAGCGGCAGAGTTTGCAGCAGAGAAGGAGAGTGCTAATGAGGAAGGGTTTTTCACGAATCAGGCAGTGATCCGCGGTTTGGAATCCTCTACAGAATATGCTTACCGGGTTGGAGACGGAACTGCCTGGTCAGATGTGTATGACTTAACGGTTCAGGATTATGAGAATGGATTTAATTTCCTGCTTGCAGGCGATCCGCAGATCGGGGCAGGAAGCACGGATACGGATATTAAAGGCTGGCAGAACACCATGGAGACGGCCGTGAAGGCATTTCCGGAGACCAGCTTCTTAATCAGTGCGGGAGATCAGGTCAACACGGCAAGCAATGAGACACAGTATGCCGGATACTTAAGTCCGAAGGAGCTGCTGTCTCTGCCGGCAGCGGTTAACGTGGGAAATCATGATGCGGGAAGCAGCGCCTACAGCCAGCATTTCCAGGTACCGAATGTCAGCAGCCTGGGAATGACAGAGAAGACCGGAAAATTCGGAGGAGACTACTGGTATACGTATAACAATGTGCTCTTTATGTCTCTCAATTCCAACAATATGAGTACGGCGGAGCACAGAGCGTTCATGAAGCAGGTGCTTGACGAGAACGGAGCCGATGCGGACTGGACGGTGGTAACTTTCCATCATTCGATCTACAGCACGGCCAGCCACGAGTCGGACAATGATATTATCCAGAGGCGGGCGGAACTCTCTCCTGTATTTACGGAACTGGGAATCGATGTGGTGCTGATGGGCCATGACCATGTCTATACCAGAAGCTATATGATGAATGGGAATGATCCGGTAGTTCCGGCGGATGGAACAGTGCCGGAGAGTGTGACCGACCCGGCGGAAGGGGAAGTGCTTTATGTGACGGCCAACTCCGCCAGCGGCAGCAAGTATTATTCAATCCATAATAAAGATTTCCCTTATGCGGCGGTGATGAATCAGGAAAGCACTCCAAATATCACAAACGTAGAGGTGACGGACAATTCTTTTGCGATTACAACCTATCGCACGACGGATATGTCGGAAGTAGACCATTTTACAATTTACAGGACAGAAGCTCCGAAGCCGCAGCCTGATGTGACGGGCGATACAGTAGCAGAGATTCTGGAAAGTCTGGATCAGGCTCTGGAACAGGCGGAGACAGAGGGAGAGAAGCAGGAAATTCTAAAGAAAGCGGCAGAGGCGGCCGAAGCACTCTCCTATGATCCTAATACAATGGATGAATCCGAAATGGATGAAATCAAAAAACTGGAAGATATGGTTCTGGCTGGCTACAGCGAACTGGCAGCTGAAACCGATGTGCAATCCAAAAAGGTAACCGGTGTAACGGTGGAAGGTGCGGCGCTCAGTGTTCCGTTAAAGGCGGGTGTCAAAGCGGCGGCTGTACTGAAGGTTAGCGATATGGAACTGCCGGAGGCTCTGGGATTTGAGACGGAAGATGTTATCGCACTGGATATTCGGCTGGACATTATAAGTGATGATCCGGAGGTGTCAGGCGGGAATATCCAGCCGAAGGTTCCGGTTAGGATTACCATTGACGCGCCGGAGGACATTGATCTAAACAGGCTGGTGCTGATGCATTACACCAATGGAGCATATGAAGACGTGAAATTTACAGTAAAAGATGGAGCGATCAGTTTTGTTGTTAATGCGTTGAGCCCGTTTGTACTTGCGGAAAAAGCGGAGGCGGATAAACCGGATGATGGCGGGGATGGTTCTGATGACGGATCTTCGGATAATGGGCCTTCGGACAATGGGCCTTCGGACAGTGGGTCTTCGGACAATGGGTCTTCAGATAATGGGTCTTCCGGTAATGGATCTTCCAGCAGTGTGCAGGGGGCATGGATTAAAGACCAGACTGGCTGGTGGTATCAGTATCAGAATAAGACGTATCCGGTCAATACCTGGGTGTCCATACAGGGAATCTGGTATCATTTTGACCAGGCCGGCTATATGCAGACCGGATGGATTCGGGTGAATGGCGTATGGTACTATCTACAGCCGTCAGGGGCCATGGTGGCTTCAGACTGGGTATTGTATCAGGATAAATGGTATTACTTTAACCAGGATGGGGCGATGGCCACTGCACCGGTTCACTATAAAGGGACAGAGTACCGGTTCGACGAATCTGGTGCGTGTATTAACCCGTAATATTTATTAAAAGCAGACTTCCGGATCGGCCAGCCGGTCCGGGAGTTTTATGATTGTTCCGGCTGACGCGGAAACAGGGAGGAAATAAGTGATGGACTGGATAAAGAAGAAGCGTATGGAGATTGGCCTGGCCGCTGCAGTAGTATTGATGATTGCGGCCATTTGTATTTATAATAAGGCAAACCCTATTACTTATACCATGTATGAAAATGGGACCATCAATTACGTAAAGGCAAGGGTGCTGGAGGTGACGGATCAGCAGCTGGAGCCGGTGGAGGAAGCAGAGGGACGCTGGCTGGGAACCCAGGAACTGAAGGTGAAACTTCTTAATAAGGGCCATTCCGGGGAAATCATTACCGTAACCAATTACCTGAGTACGACCCATAATGTTTATGCCAAAAAGGGGCAGTCATTAATTATTAAGGCGGATTGCCCTGAGGGGGTGGAACCGTTTTATTCTGTCTATAATTACGACAGAACTACAGGACTTATGATGACCGGCATTGTCTTCCTGGCATGTATGGTGCTGGTAGGGCGGGGAAAAGGAGTAAAAAGTATTCTTAGCCTGGCATTTACCATGTTTTTTATCATAGCGTTTCTTCTTCCCATGATATACAGGGGCTATTCCCCCGTACTTTTGAGCATTCTTACGATTCTTGTCTCCACGGCTGTCTCCATGCTGCTTCTGAACGGCTACAGCGCGAAGACACTGACGGCTATCGCCTCTACCATGACGGGAGTGCTGGTGGCAGCAGGGGCATTTGCGGTCATAACTGCGGTTCTGCATCTCGATGGCTATAACGAAAGTCAGGCGGAGGAGCTTTTGCTGATTTCTGAAAATACGGGGCTGAAAATCCGGTATATTCTTTTCGCAGGAATCCTGATCGCCTCTTTGGGAGCGGTTATGGATATGTGTATGTCTATTGCGGCCTCTCTTTTTGAGATGAAAAATCAGAATCCATCCATGGATTTTAAAGCGATTGTCAAAGCCGGGTACGCCATTGGAAGAGATATGATCGGCACCATGTGCGCGACTCTGGTCCTCGCATTTACCGGGACGGCCCTTACCATGATGCTGGTACTGATCTCATACGGTGTTCAGCCGGAGCAGCTGATGAATTCAGATTATATTGCGATTGAGGCGGCTCACAGTCTGTCAGGCAGTCTGGCTGTTATCCTGTGCGTTCCGGTGACTTCATTCTTATCTGCGTATGTGCTGGAACGAAATAACAGAACTAAATAAAAATAATTATCATTATCACTATTGCAAAGAGAGGAAGACTCTGCTATACTGTAACCAGATGGAAATGGCTGGAAATATCACGGCCGTTACCATTGAGTAAATCATGCAAAGGCAGATTGTCATTGAACTATAAAACAGGATATTGCATTTTCCATATGACAGGGTGCCTTTGCGGCACTCTGTTTTCCGGTTCATGAGGCTGCGCAGTCATGCCATGCCGGACGGCAGCATAAAATAAACCTGATTAGAGGAGGAGTTTATCATGATAAATATTCAGAAGGCGGCCATTATCGGCTGCGGATTTGTAGGAACATCAATTGCATTTTCCCTTGTACAGAAGGGGATTTTTTCGGAACTGGTTCTGATTGACGCCAATGAGAAAAAGGCGGAAGGGGAGGCGATGGATCTAAGCCATGGGCTTCCGTTTACGAAGCCTATGGAGATCAGGGCCGGAAGCTATGAGGATATCGCCGACTGTGCCATGATCATCATCACTGCAGGTGCGAATCAGAAGCCTGGAGAGACACGGCTCGACCTGGTCCATAAAAATGTGGAGATTTACAAGAGCATTATACCGAAGATTGTGGAGAAGAACCAGGAGGCGACGCTTCTCATCGTCTCCAATCCGGTGGATATCATGACGTATGTGGCACTTAAGCTTTCCGGTTATCCCCGCAATAAAGTGATCGGCTCCGGAACCGTTCTGGATACGGCCAGGCTGAAATACTTGTTGAGCCGTCATCTCGACGTGGACAGCAGAAGTATTCATGCATTTATCATCGGGGAGCACGGCGACAGTGAGCTGGCTGTGTGGAGTGCGGCTAACGTATCAGGGATCCCGCTGAATCATTTTTGTGAACTGAGGGGATATTTCGATCATATGGAGTCCATGGACCGCATTTACCAGAGCGTCCGGGACAGCGCATATGAAATTATAGAGAAAAAGGGTGCCACCTACTACGGTGTGGCTATGGCGGTCTGCAGAATCGCTGAGTCTGTGATCCGGAATGAACATTCCATCATGCCGATATCGGTTTACTTAGACGGGCTTTATGGACTTCACGATATTTGCTTAAGTATTCCGACGGTAGTCGGCCAGGAAGGAGCGGAAAAGGTGCTGGATATTCCGCTGGACTTAATGGAGATGGGAAAACTGGTGTATTCGGCAGAAGAGTTAAAGAAGATTATTGGAGAATTGGAGCTGTAGTGTTTGCCTGCAAATGAATCTTAGTTCACAAATCTGAATAAAATGTGGAAAACAGCTTTTCATCTTTAAAATAATGTAGATAGAATTTGTCCAGACAAAATCCGGACATAGCGAACGCACCTGTATTTGGCGTGTACGTTATGCCCGGATTTTTTTATGGCAGGCAGAAAACAAGACGGTCATGGAATATACAGGAAACCCCGCCGTTTTTATGGTATAACATCTCCCAAAATCTAATTTGGCAGCTTTTCTTTATTCTGTTGCAGATGGTGCAATCCCAGGATTCAATTTTAAGTGTCTCGTAAAGCTGGAAATATTAACGTTAATCATAGTGATATTTACGGTACTTACATATCTGGATAATCACCAGAATAGAAAATGAGCTATCCTCTCTGGCCAGAGGATAGCCCGGTAACTTAAAATTACTGTTTGTTTGATCGGCAATCATCGGTTTCTTGTTAGCCCTTGATTACATCTAGTTACATTATACACTAGGTACTTGTATTTTTCAAATACCCTTTTAAATAAAATATTACAATTCCTTGAAATATTCTTATATCGTTATCTGCTCAACCTAATCCCCTCCGAGGAATACCACAGCCTCAAACGCCCGAAGCTTCATATGCACCTCGCAGGCCGGAGCGTCTTCATAATTCCCAATCAGCCGGATCCCGTTTTCAGGAAGGCACTCTTTTGGAAGGTCAATGACAGCCGGATCTGAGAAAAAGTTAAGAACCACCAGGAGCTTCTGCCCCTGATAGCGCCGTGTGTAGGCATAAATGGACGGATGTTCTTCGCATACCGGATTGTAGTCTCCATAGACAACTACTTTATGATTTCTGCGGATACGGATCAGATCCTGATAGTAATGATAGATACTTTCCCTGTCACGGATGGCCGCTTCCGCGTTTATCTCCGTGTAGTTTGGATTGACGGGAATCCATGGGACTGCGTCGGTGAATCCGGCATTCGGGGAGGCATCCCACTGCATAGGCGTCCGGGCATTGTCGCGCCCTTTGGCGTAGATCGCTTCCATAACGTGTTCCGGATCCTCGTGAAATACCGTGACAGCCTCGGCATAATGGTTGAGCGTGTCGATGTCTTTGTACTGGTCGATGGAGTCAAACCGGATGTTGGTCATACCCAGCTCCTCGCCCTGATAGATATAAGGAGTTCCCTGGAGTGTATGGAGAAATGTGGCCAGCATCTTGGCACTTTCCACGCGGTATTTTCCATCATCTCCAAAGCGGCTTACCATTCGTGCCTGATCATGGTTATTTAAGTACAGACTGTTCCAGCAGCCATCCGCCAGGCTGGTCTGCCATTTCCCGAATACGGCTTTCAGTTCAGACAGCTTCCATTGGCGGATCTGCCATTTGTCTTTACCGACCGCATCGAGGTACATGTGCTCGAAGGTGAAGACCATGTTTAATTCATGGCGGTCTTCGTGAGTATAGAGGCGCGCCTGGTCCGTGGTGACGGAGACCATCTCTCCGACTGTGATGAAATCCCGCTGGCTCAGGATGCGCCGGTTCATTTCCTGGAGATATTCGTGGACGTGCGGGCCGTTGGCAAAGTAAGGTGTAGCCAGATAGGGGCCATCCTCGGGCATATCCGGAAGCTCCGCGACCTTGGAGATGTAGTTGATTACATCCATACGGAAGCCGTCGATTCCTTTATCCGTCCAGAACTGCATGATGCGGTACACCTCTTCCCGCACAGACGGATTATCCCAGTTCAGATCAGGCTGCTTTTTTGTATACAGGTGCAGAAAATACTGATCACCCTCCGGTTCCTTTTCCCAAGCAGAAAATCCGAAATGACTGCACCAGTTGTTAGGCGGCAGACCTCCCGGTTTCCCATTCCGAAAGAAGTAATAATCCCGGTAGGGGCCGTTTTTGTCCTTTAACGCAGCCTGGAACCAGGGATGCTCGTCAGAGGTATGGTTGACCACCAGATCCATCATCAGCTTTAGTCCTCTCTCGTGCATTGCCTTAAGCAGCTGGTCAAATTCCTCCATGGTCCCAAACTCTTCCATGATTTCGCAGTAGTCACTGATGTCATATCCATTATCGTCATTGGGAGAACGGTAGATGGGGGAAAGCCAGATCACGTTCACACCCAGCTCTTTTAAATAATCCAGTTTCCGGATAATTCCTCCCAGGTCTCCGATTCCATCCCCGTTGGAATCCATAAAGCTTCTCGGATAAATCTGATAGACAACCGCCTCTTTCCACCAGGCTTCTTTCATTGAAATCCCCTCCTTTTATCGCTATTGTAGCATGAGATGACTGATTACACAAACGTTTTCATTCATATTTGAAAAAAAGTAAATATTATATATAAAATATTTGACTTTTACGTGTAATATTGCAATAATAGAATCAGATTAGTTCCGCAAACGTTTTGGAGAAGTGAGGTGTTTTAATGGAAAAAATAGAATTGGGAGAATGGAGCGTGTCAGTGCCCCGGTGGGACCGGGCGTGGCAGCCCCAGATGGAATCGCTGTTCTGCCAGGGAAACGGGTATCTGGGGGTACGATACGCGGTGGATGAGCCGGTTCCCGGACAGAAACGCGATACGTTTATCGCAGGGACGTATGATTCCTGTTTTGGAGAGGTTTCTGAACTTCCGAATCTTCCGGATGTGATGGGAAAGGAGATTACCATTGACGGGGAGCTGCTCCAGCTGAGCGAAAGAAATCATGAGGATTACTGCGTCATGCTTCATCTGGATAACGGACTGGCAGAAAGGCGCTTTACCTATAAAACGGAACAGGGAAAACGGGTAAAGGTAAAGATGGAGCGCTTTGTGTCGTTAAAGAACCGCCACCTGCTGATGCAGAGACTGTCTTTAATTTTGGAGGAACCGGCGGAACTGGAGATCAGGACCGGAATCAACGGACAGGTGAGTAACAGCGGAGCCCAGCATTTTACGGAAGGTACGAGGCACTGTATTCCGGGAGAGCGGGAGGAATTGGTATTTCAGGCGTGGGATTCGGGGGTGCGCTTTGCCGCTGCCTGCGCTCCGAGGCTGAGTGCAGGATCATACCGCGCTTCCATTGACATGGACCGGCGCAGGATTGGGACGCTCTATCAGATTTCCGCAAAAAAGGGGGAGGAGATCATACTTGAAAATGCGGCCGCTTTTTATACTTCCAGAGATATCGAGTATTGGGACGGTGAAAGCCCTTTTGCAGATACACCTTTCAAAGAAACCGCATGTGGGAAACACAAGAGCCCTTCCATAGTGGAAGATGCCAACGCACTGGCGGCCGAAGCCGCCAATGCAGGATTCGGCCATTCGCTGAACGAGAGCGGCGAGGCGTGGCAAAAATACTGGGACTTACATGATATCCGGATTGACAGCGATGATGTATTCGATTCCTGCGCGGCCAGATTTGCCCTTTACCACCTGCGGATCATGACGCCGGTGCATGACGAGCGGATGAATATCGGCGCCAAAGGGCTGTCCGGGGAGGCCTATAAGTGCCATACGTTCTGGGATACGGAGATGTTTCTTTTCTCTTCCTGGCTGTACACAGAGCCGGAGGTGGCCAGACGGCTGCTCCGTTACCGTTATCTCACGCTGCCGAAGGCGAAGGAAAAGGCGGCTAAATATGGCTGTGAGGGCGCATTATTTCCATGGGAGAGCGCCTGGATTACAGACGGAGAGGTGACGCCGTCAGAAGGCGCGCCCGATGTGGTGACGGGAAAGCCGATTCCTATCTATACCGGCATCCAGGAGATCCATGTCAATGCAGATATTGCGTATGCGGTCCACCGGTATTTTGAGGCGACAGATGATCAGGAATTCATGGAAGAATGCGGCTTTGAGATGATTATGGAAACCGCGCTTTATTGGGCTTCCCGCGCAGAGTGGAACGAAGAAAGAAAACAGTATGATATAAACGGCGTGATCGGGCCGGATGAATACAGCGAGCATGTATCCAATAATGCATACACGAATTATATGGCGTCATGGAATATCCATGAAGCACTCCGGATTCTGGAAAGGCTCAGACAGACCGGAAGAGAAGACCTTTTAGCGGCTCTGGAACAAAAGACAGGGGCTGTCACCAGGGAGGAATGGATGCGGGAACGGGCAGAGAAGCTGACGCTTCCACAACCGGATTCCAGAGGAATCATTCCTCAGGACGAGGCGTTTTTAAGTCTTCCGGAATTGGATTTAACGCCCTTTCGAAAGGGTGGGAAAAAGATACTGGAACATTACAATGTAGAACAGCTCTGCGGATATCAGGTGTTAAAACAGGCGGACGTAGTAATGCTGCTGTCCTCAATGCCGGATCTGTTTCCTGAGGATATTATTCTTAAAAATTATCGGTACTACGAAGAACGATGTGTACATGATTCCTCCTTAAGCTTTAATGTGCACAGCATGGCGGCAGCCCGCCTTGGAATGGAAGAGGAAAGCTTTCGGTTGTTCCGGAAGGCGGCCGAAGTGGATTTAAACAGTGGGCTGACCTCGGCAGAGGGAATTCATGCGGCGGCGATGGGAGGAATCTGGCAGTGCATCGTTCTGGGCTTTGCCGGCGTATCGGTAAAGGACGGGCGTCTGTCTGTAGAGCCCCATCTGCCGAAATCCTGGTGGAGCGTGTCATTTTCGTTCGTCTGGAAAGGCGAAAGGATGGAACTGACGGTGGATCATAAGGAGGTGCGGTATGGTAAAACTGGTGGATGTAGCAAGGGCCTGCGGCCTGTCGGTGTCACAGACGAGCCGGGCGCTTAACGGCAGGCAGGATGTCAGCGAGGAGACGAAACGGCGCGTGAGTCAGACGGCCGCGGCCATGGGTTACGTGAAAAATCTCACGGCACAGACACTGTCTGCGAAGACGCCGATGCAGCTGGCGGTGGTGGTAACCGGGGTCAGTGAGCAGACGGAGAATTCCTCCTTTTTCTTTGGCATTATGCAGGGAGTGAATTCATTTGCCAATCAGAATGAATATGAGACCGTGGTATATATGATGGAGAAAAGTCCGGAGTGCTTCGAGACGTACTGCAGGCAGAGGGGCGCGGGCGGAATGATCCTGATGAACGCGGATTACGATGAACCGGCGGTTAAGAAGGTGGCTGAAGGGAATTTTCCCTGTGTCTTTATAGATATTCCGTATACAGAGGAGAGAAAGGGATGCGTCATCGTCAACAACGCCTATTACTCGAGACTTGCTGTGGAACACATGGTGAAACGGGGCAGAAAACGCATTGCCATGATTACCGGCAGCGGGCATTCCATCGTGGAAAAGGAGCGGGAAGAGGGATATATGCAGGCACTCCGTCAGGCGGGGCTTACGGTTAAGCCGGAATGGATTGTAAAGGGGGATTTCCGCTATGATATGGCTCATGAGCAGGCGGTCCGGCTCATGGAAAAGGAACCGAAAATTGACGGATTCTTTTGCGCCAGCGATTTAATGGCTCTGGGAGTTATCAATGCCCTGCGCGGACAGCATATCAAGATTCCGAAGCAGGTTTCCGTGTTTGGGTTCGACGGACTGTTAAGCAGTGAGTATGCCAGGCCCAAGCTGTCAACGATACGTCAGAATCAGAAATACAAGGGGTTTCTGGCCGCCAGAATGCTGGCGGATATTCTGGGAAATGAAGCGTATGAACCGACCGTGGTTGTGCCCTGCGAAGTATGCCTCCGGGAATCGGTATAGAGAGGTGGGAGGATGAACTGGTATAAACACATTCCGATGCAGAGAAAGATTCTGGCTGCCTGTCTCGTTGTAATCCTGGTACCGTTGACCATTCTGGTCAGTCTCATTCTGAGAAGAAGCATGGACGAGGAGATTGACAGAAGTACGGTAAATATGACTCAGGCAAACGAGATGATCGATGACAGGCTGGAAACCATTGTGAACCATTTGAAGACCACATCCGCCATGTATCTGGTCTATCCGGATATTATACAGTTTGTAAAAAATGATTTTAATATGGACCGGCCGGAATACATTACCACTTTAAGGGAACTGAGAAAAAATGTAATGTCCGCGAAAATCAATCCCTACGTCTCCAGCATTACCTATTTATCCAACGGGAACAACGCCTACAGCGGTGCCGGATATAATGAGACTTATATGAAGCGGATTGAAAGCTTTGCCGGGACCATGAAGGCGGAAAAGATAAAAAATATGTTGTCCCCGGTCTATGAGACAGTAATCAACCAGCAGAGTGTGAAGACGATCACCTACGGCTTTTCGCTGGTGGATACGTATACGTTTGAACCGGTGGGGTATGCCTTTATCAACCTGGATTTAAAACAGTTCGGGCAGAGTTTCATGGTCTTTACAGAAGATGGAAGCATGGATACCATGGCGGTGCAGGGGGATTACGTCATTTATCAGGGACCGCGCGTGACGGATGCCATGGCAGCCGGTGTAAGGCAGGCGCTTTTTGAGAAAAAGGAAGAGTTTGCAGCCAATAAAAACCAGGTGATGGACTTGAGTCTTTCCGGGGAAGACTGGAGGCTGGTGGCTACATATAATGAAGCGCTGGATTTAACCATCATCAGTATGGCGGCGGGGCGGGTGCTGAAGCTTCATATGATGCAGGGAATGGCATCCTATATCATCATTGTCGTGATTATGACCGCAGTCTTTATCGGCGTCAGTATCCTGTTGAGTGTAAAACTGACGCGGCCTATCCGGGTGCTGGAGGAGGGCATGCATCAGGTAGAAAATGGGAAACTGGTCCCTATCACGCAGGAGCTGAACCGCCAGGACGATTTGGGCCGACTGATTCACGGTTTTAACAACATGACGGCAAGGCTGAAGGAAAGTATTTTGAGGGAGTATGAATCAAAGAATTTACAGAAAAAGGCGCAGATCATGATGCTGGAGAGCCAGATTAATCCTCATTTTCTGTATAATACGTTAAATGTGATCAATTCCATTGCCATACTGGAGGACGTACCGGAGATATCCGAACTGGCGACCGGGCTGGGGGATATGTTCCGTTATAACATCAGCGGAGGAAGCCTGGTGACCGTGATGGATGAGATCACGCAGATCGAGCGTTACACCAATATTCAGAAGCTGTGTATGGCAGGACAAATCGAAGCTGTTTTTGATGTCCCGGAAGAGGTAAGAGGGAAGAAAATCCTTAAGTTCCTGCTTCAGCCGCTGGTTGAGAATTGTTTTGAACACGGTTTTTCCCGGGATAAGAGGGATGGCCGGATTAAGATTTCAGCTTCCTCACAGGAAGGTGTCGTAACACTGACGGTAGAGGACAACGGCTCAGGAATGTCGGGAGCCCGGCTTAAGCAGCTGAAGGAAAAGTGCCGGGAGCAGGGATCTCTGTGCCTGGATAAAGAAGAGACCGACTCCATCGGACTGCTGAATGTGAATTATCGTTTGAAGAATTATTATGGAGAAGAGTATGGTTTGATCCTGGAGAGTGAAGAGGGACGGGGAACAAAGATTACCATCAGGATACCTGAGGGTGAAAAATAGTCATAGGAAGCAGGTGAGGTCATGAGGTTTGCAGTTGCGGATGATGTTCTTTTGGCCAGAAAGGCTGTGGAAAAATTAATACTGGAATGGGACCGGGACAGTACAGTCTGCTGCTCCTGTGACAATGGGGATGAGGTTTTAAAGGTTCTGGAAGATCAGAAGGTGGATGTGCTGGTTACGGATATCCGTATGCCGGGACTGAATGGAATCGCCTTATCCGAAGTGGTGCGCCAGCGTTTTCCATCGGTGGATGTGGTTTTGGTAAGCGGTTACGCTACCTTTGATTACGCCAGGGCCGCCCTTCACAACGGAGTGCGGGATTATCTCTTAAAACCGCTGAAAAGAGAAGATCTGTTTCATACCCTGGATGCGATAAAGAAAGCGCGCGCGGAGGAAAAAAGGCAGGAAGACCTGCTCCGTGAGGTACAAAAACGTGCCGGAAGCTTTTTGCTGCTCCGGTATTTATCCGGGGAAGAGCGCCCTGAGGATGTGCTGCCCAGGGAGATGACAGGGCTAAAAAACGGCTGCTTTTTCGCGGCTCAGATTATGGTGAAAGGCGTGAAGTTTGAGGAGCTGTCGATACGGCTTCGTGATCTGTCCTTTAGCAGAGACCTGATATTTGAGGACATCCTGCACTCTGGTGCGGGAGTTATTGTTTCCTGCGGGGAAGAACGTGCTGTGGCGGTATATGATAAGAAAATCCGGGCATTGGGCACATTGGCGGAACAGGAGAGGAAGGAGGGGCATCCGGCTGCTGTCGGGGTCAGTATGCTGCTCACCGGACCGGATTCCATAAGGGAGGCTTACTCTCAGGCGAGAAGGGCTTGCTGTCTGCGGCTCCAGGACCCGGAACGGGGATTATACCGATTTGATAACGACAGGGGAAAAGAACTGCTCTCAAAGGAAGACCTGCATTTAATCAGAAATCACCTGAATGCAAAACGGGTAAAGGAAGCAAAAGAGTTCTGCTTAAAAAAGATGATCCAGCCGGATATGACGACGGTTCTACAGTTGGAACAGTCATACCAGGCGCTGCTGGGCATCTGTTTCACTATGGATATGGAAGCGATTTACCGGCCTCTCTGGGACTTTGATGACATGAACGGACTTCTGGATTATATCTGCAGTATGGCGTGCTGCAGCGGGGAAACGGACAGAACCGTAAATGAAGGGGATATCATCGATGAGATTCAGGCATTCCTGGAAGATAATTATTATTGCGAGATCTCTTTAAACGAACTGGCCGCCACGAAGTATTTTATGAACCCCAACTATTTGAGCCGTCTCTTTAAGGCACGGACCGGAATGGGATTTTCTAAATATTTGTTGGGACTGCGCATGAAAAAGGCGGAAGAACTTTTAGAGAACGGAGATATGAATATCAATGAGGTGGCGCTCATGGTGGGATATACCAGTCCCTCATATTTTATTCAGAACTTTAAGAAATATTTCGGCCGAACTCCTGGAACACAGAGAAATAAGCCTGAGCTGCGATAATGTAAAAATATAAAAAAGAACGTGTAATATAAATGTAAAATTAATGCATAATAACGGAAAAGTAATATAATTTATATGTTCTAATGTCAGTTTTGCAATATGATTCGTAAAAATAAACACTATAATATGGGTATAAGATACAAGTGACTTATACCCATATTTTTCGCATGATAAGGAGGATGTCTATGAAAAAAGTATTGAGTGCAGCAATGGCGGCAGTAATGGTAGTGTCCATGGCAGGATGCGGATCAGCCGGCAAAACCGCGGAGACCACGACAGCGGCGCCGGCGGCAGCCACAGAGAAAACGGAGGAGACAACGGCAGCCGACACGAAAGAGGCCGCATCGTCAGGAGAGGTGACAACGATTGAGTTCTTCCAGATGAAGGACGAAGGAACCGACTATTACACAGCGCTGATCAAGGAATTTGAGGCACAGAATCCGGATATCAAGATCGAGTATACCAATGTTCCGGACGCAGAGACGGTTCTGATGACGAGAATGGCTTCCGACCAGGTTCCGGATGTATTTACCCATTTCCCGCTGGATGCTTCCTTCCGGGAGCAGGTAAAGGCCGGATACATGATGGATTTAACCGGGGAAACAATGCTTGAAAATGTGGCGGATGATATTCTGGATATCAGCCTCATCGACGGCAAATCGTATTCTGTTCCGGTATCCTTAAACATGCTGGGCGTTTACTACAACAAAGATTTATTTGATAAGGCAGGAGTTGAGATTCCCACAACCATTGAAGACTTATACAAGGTCTGCGATACGTTAAAAGCAGCCGATATCACACCGTTTACGTTCCCGGATAAGGATGTATGGACAGTCCGCCAGTTCTGTGACCGTGCCAGCGTTACCATGCTGGAAGATCCGGTAGGACTGTTTGAAGACATTGCAGCAGGAAAGACGACAGCTGCTGATTCCAAGGAACTCCGCCAGATGGGCGAGACTATCGTAAAGCTGCGCCAGTACGGCCAGGAGGATAACCTGGGAACCGGCCAGGAGCAGGCCATCGCAGATTTTGCAAACGGCAAGGCAGCCATGTTCTTCTCAGGGACCTTTGCGTACCCGGAGATTGTAAAGAGTAACCCGGATCTTCCGTTTGCCATGTTCCGTTACCCGTCATTTAATGGAAGCAGCATCGACCGTCTGGGTGTCAACATTGATACGGCATTCAGTATCTCCGCATCGACAAAATATCCGGAAGCGGCAAAACGTTTCGTAGAGTACTGTACCAGCCCTGAAAATGCGCAGCAGTTCTCCGATTACGATGGAACTCCGTCGGCGATCAAGGGTGTCAATTTCAATAAGAGTGAGTTTGAGTCCATGTTTAAGGATTATATCCAGACTGGTAAGACCATGAGCGTTCCATCCAACAGCTGGCCGCCGTCATTCGGTGGTGAGTACGGCAATATCTGCCAGGAATTGATTGATACTAAGGATGTAGACCAGTGGCTTGACAACTTAAATCAGTTGATTATGGATACCTATAATAACTAAGATTTTACGAGAGGGTGAGAATCTTGCATGCGCTGATTTCACCCTCTTTCTATCAGAAGAAAAGAATCGTTCAGAAAGGGTGATGGACCGTGAAAAACAAACCAAAACGGCCGAAGGCGGGCCGGGCTGCCTATATGGCATTTACACTGCCGGCAATTATTTTATATACGGTCTTTTTCGTGTTTTCCGTAATCTACGGAATCTACTACAGTTTTACGAACTGGAACGGATATGCGAAGGAGTATAAATTTGTCGGTATCAACAACTACACAAGGCTGTTTTCAGACCGGGTTTTCAAACGTGCGCTGGTCTTTACGGTTGAATACAGTGCAATTCTTGTGGTGGGAGTTATCACGATTGCGCTGATTCTGGCGGTTATTCTGTGTTCAAAGATTAAGCAGCAGACCTTTTTCCGGGCTGCCTTCTTTTTCCCGGCTACGCTGAGTCTCGTGACCATAGGCCTGGTTTTCAATGAGATCTATTACCGGGTAATTCCGCTGATCGGAAAGAGTTTCAATATTGGTTTTCTGAGCAAAAATATTTTGTCCAGCTCCTCCACGGCCATGTGGGGCATTCTCATTGTCCATATCTGGAGAAGTGTGTCCATCCCCATGGTGCTGCTGATTGCGGGAATGCAGAATATCTCCGGTGATTTGTACGAGGCGGCTGCCATCGATGGAGCCAATGGAATTCAGCGCTTCTTCCGCATCACGCTGCCTCTTCTGATGCCGGTATTAAGCGTCTGTATCATCCTGGTGACAAAAGAAGGTCTGACGGTCTTTGATTATATCACAGTCATGACCAGCGGCGGGCCGGCGGGATCTACGCAGTCCATAGCGTTCCTGATCTATGAAAATGCCTTCATGAACCAGAAATTCAGCTATGCGATCACCCAGTCTGTCGTTATCTTTGTTCTGGTGTGCGTCGTATCGTATTTCCAGTTCAGGACGACGAGGAAGGAGGACTGACCATGAATGAAAAAAAGAAAAGCCGGCTGCGGCCCTCCGGTATCCTTAAGTATCTGTTCCTGGTCCTGGGCTGTCTGGTGATAGCCGCGCCCCTGTATGTGACGATTATTACTGCATTTAAGACGAGAGAGGAATCGACGGTTAATTTCTTCTCCTTTCCCAGTCAGTTCTATTTGGGAAATTTTCGTGAAATTATTGAAAAACAGAACTATTTCCGTTACTTAGGAAATACCGTTATTATTACGGTCTGTTCCCTGATCTTAATGGCGCTTGTCATTCCCTCGCTGTCTTACGCGCTGTCACGGAACATGAGACGGTCAAAATTCTACCGCTTCTCCTATATCTATCTGGTCATCGGCCTCTTCGTGCCCTTCCAGGTAGTAATGATTCCGCTGGTGAAGATCGCCAGTTCCTTTCACATGTCCAATATCTGGGGACTGATTGTCTTAAATCTGGTGTTTGCACTGCGCGACGGCGTGTTCCTTTTTGTAGCTTATATGGACAGCGTGCCGCGGGAACTGGAGGAGAGTGCGTTTATCGACGGAGCCGGAGTGGTTCAGACGTATATCCGGATTGTGTTTCCTCTGGTAAAGCCCATGACTGCGACAATCATGATTTTAAATGGGCTTTCCGTATGGAACGACTTCATGCTTCCGCTGCTTCTGCTAAATAAATCCAAGGACAGCTGGACACTGCAGCTGTTTCAGTATAATTTTAAGACCACGTATTCCTTTGACTATAATCTGGCCTTTGCGTCATTTCTGCTTTCCATGCTGCCGGTAATGGTTGTCTATGTGTTTGCACAGAAATATATTATTCAGGGGCTGACCACGGGCGCGGTCAAAGGCTGAGTGCGAAAGGAGACCGATATGGAAATCAAATATCTTGGTACAGCCGCCGCAGAAGGGTGGCCGGCCGTGTTTTGTACCTGCGAGGCTTGTAAAAGGGCGAGAAAGCTGGGAGGAAAAAATATCAGGACCCGTTCCCAGGCTGTTGTAGACAATACGGTGCTGATCGACCTTCCGCCCGATACGTATCTTCACGTCCTTCGGGAGGGCATGGAGATTGACACGATTGAATCGGTGTTGATTACCCATTCCCATCAGGACCATTTCTATCCCATGGAGCTGCTGATGCGGGGCGAGCCGTACGCACACCGGCCAGGTGCGCCGGTTCTGACGATTTATGGAAATGATAAGGTGGAAGCGTTATACCGGCTGGCAATGGAAATGAACGACAGTCCTACGCTTCACGCTCAGCTGGATTTCAAGCGGGTAAGCCCCTTCGAACCGGTCGGCCTTCCCGGCGGATATGTGGTGACGCCGCTGGCTGCCAACCATGCAAAAGACGAAAACTGTCTCGTATACCTTCTGGAAAAGGACGGCAAACGCCTGTTTTATGGTCATGATTCGGGAAACTATCCGGAAGAGACGTGGGATTATCTGAGAGGAAAAATGATCGGCCTTGCCAGCTTCGACTGTACCAATATAGAGGCACCTGATGGAAATTACCACATGGGGCTGCCTGACAACCGGAAGGCAAAGGCCCGTATGATCTGCGAAGGATGTGCCGGAGAGAACACGGTGTTTGTGATCAATCATTTCTCCCACAATGGAAAGCTGATGCACGAAGAGATCGTGGACTGTGTCCGCGAGGACGGATTCGTGGTGGCATATGATGGTATGACGGTGGGATTCTGATCATGGAAATGGGGGCGTGTTTAAGGAGAAAGCAGAAGGAAGTGTTTCTGTTCTGCTGGACCGGTTATTTCCTGACGTATTTCGGACGGCTGAATTTATCCGTGGCCATGAACGCCATGGCGCTGGAATTTGCCAGCGGCACCGCGGTGATCGGCCTGACCGGGAGTGTGTTTTTCTGGGTCTATGCGGTGGGAAAGCTGGTCAACGGTTATGCGGGGGATTATCTGGACAACAGGCATCAGGTGTTTTTCGGACTGATGGTGTCTGGAGCTGCAAATGTGGCTATCGGGTTCGTCCACAACATATGGATCATCATCCTTTTATGGGCGGTGAACGGATTCGCGCAGAGCGCCATCTGGTGTAATATGATCAGTCTGATTGCCCACTGGTTTTACGAAGAACAGCACGCGGGAGCCGCGGTGTGGCTGTCCACCTCCATGGTGGGAGGAACGCTGGCCGGATGGGGGATCTGCGGCTTTATTATCCGGGCCGCATCCTGGCAGTGGGTATTTATAATACCTGGCTTCGCCCTGATTCTGTTTGCATTTTTGTGGAAGACGTATGTAAAAAATACGGCGGTGGAAGCCGGATTTACGGATTTTCAGAGCGTTCGGGTGATGAAACCGTCCGCGGCATTTCTGGAACATGCTGACTCCTCGTCGGGCATCGGAAACCGGCTTGGGAAGTTTATACTGGCTTCAGGTCTGATCTGGATTATACTCGCCTGTCTGGCGCAGGGGGTGATCAAGGATGGAATCGGGCTGTGGGGACCGACCATGATACAGGATATCTATGGCGTGGACGCCGGCACGGCCTCATTCCTGCTGTTGTTTATACCGGTGATGAATTTTATGGGCATCACCCTGGTGGGAATAATTCAGAGAAAACGGCTTCTGGAGGAAGAAATGCTGGTGGTGATCATGATGATACTTTCCGTGTTTATCCTGGCTTCCCTCCGCGTCTTTATGGGGAAATCGCTGACTGCCGGGGTACTTTTATTAGGCGGCGTCAGCGCCGTGATGTACGGCGTGAATACGATTTTGCTGGGAGTATTTCCGCTTCGCTTCGCAAGGGCCAATCGGGCCAGCTTCGTATCAGGGCTCCTGGATTTCTGTTCCTATGTGGCAGCCGGTCTGTCCTCGGTGTTTTCAGGGCTGGTTATCCAGCTGGGGCTGGGGTGGAACAGCGTGTTTCTGGTGTGGATGGCGCTTACGGTGATGGGGATTGGGGCGTTGGGGGTGTTTGGGTGGAAGTATAATAGAAGACATTTACAGTGAATGACGCTTCTCTGCAAAAGCAGGGAGCGCCGTTTTGGGTAGTAATACTAAATTTTTGTATAAAAATATCATTTTTTTGCCAAAAATACTTTACAATCTGTATAAATGATGGTAAGATACAAATGTGTAAACGATTACACAATGTAATACTATACAAATACCTGCTTTTTACAAAGGCTAGTGATTATAAAGGATTACATAATCTATATATCTTCAAGTAAGAATCATTTTTTTTTGAAGATATGTGTAAACGATTACACATTACCAAATAATGGACGCATAGCGTGACTGCAGGAGAAATGGGGTGTGAAATGAGTTTTACGATAAAGGATATTGCTGAAAAAGCAGGTGTATCCGTAGCTACGGTATCGAGAGTGATCAACGGATCCGGCTACGTGAGCGAAAAGAACAAAAAAAATATCGAGGAAATTATCCAGGAATCGAATTACTGTCCGAATGCGGCGGCAAGAAGCCTGATCACCCAGGCGTCTGATATGATCGGCCTGGTGATGCCGGAGCGGGTTAATCCATTCTTCGTAAAGGTATATGACGGTGTAACCCGAAAGGCGGATGAGGAGAATATTACGGTTCTTTTTTATAAAACGGGTGATGATGAGAAGAAGCAGGGAGAAATCTTAAAGCAGCTGAAGGCTCAGAATGTAAAAGGGATTCTGATAACTCCAAGTCTCTATCAGACCTCCGCCACCAGAAAGATGTTAGAAGCAGTGGAACGGGCCGGGATTCCCGTGGTCCTCATCGACCGTGATACAGAGGGTGGGGATTTTGATGCGGTATTTATTGATAACAAGGGGGCTATTTATAAGGCTACAGAACAGCTGATCCAGGCGGGGCATACGAAGATTGCGGCCGTCACCAGCCCTGATTTTTCCAGAGTGGGTGCGAGACGGCAGGACGGTTTTCTGGAATGCATGAAGAAGCATGAACTGGAGGTCTGCCCGGACTGGGTGATCGAGGGAGAACTGAGTGTTGAGAGCGGATATGAAGCCTGTAAGCGCCTGATGGAGATGGAGAACAGTCCCACCGCGATTGTGGCGTTTTCCAGCTCGGAATTGATCGGATGTGTGAAATACTTAAACGAAACCGGATACCGGATCGGCAGGGATGTCTGCCTTTTTGGCTTCGATGATATCGGTACATTTCCGGATTTCGGACTTCAACTGTCCACAATCGAGCGTCCTATGAGGGAGATGGGGGAGATGGCATTTGAACTGTTGTGGGAACGGATTCATAACGGCGGAAAGAACAAAAGGAGCCGTGAGATCATCCTTCCAACCAATATAAAGTTAGCTGAGAATCAAAAATAAAATAGATATCTACTTTACTACAAGGGGGAAAACAACAATGAAACATGACAATCGCTACAGCTACAAACCACAGTACGATCCGTTTGAGAATGTTATGACGAGGAACGGACTGCACGCTGATGAGGTGATTTCTGCACTGCAGAAAAGCATTCGCCACGCAGATGAGGATACCGCCATCCGGTGCGGATATGAGATGTATGTTACCAGTATGGAACTGGAGAACTATCTCTGGAGACGCCTTTCTGTTATCAGTGTGGAAGACATCGGATTCGGGGAGCCGACTGCTCCCATTCTGATCCAGACCCTTAAGAACATGAGAGAGGAGTTTCCATATTCTTTAAGCGGCAGCAGGGCATTGTTCCTGTTCCAGGCGATCCGTTATCTGTGTAAATGTAAAAAGGAACGCTCCAGTGATACGATTAAGACAATCGTAATCGAGGAGTATAAGAGAGGGGAGTACGCCAAGCTTCCCACAGAGTATGATATCTATGACTGGCATACAAAAAAGGGAAGAGAGGGAGGAAGAACGTATCTGGATTTTCTGGAGCATTTTACAGATGTTACACCATTTATGGATCAGTACGATCCGGAATTAAAGGAGATCTTAAAGCAGTATACCAGGGAGAACATCGAACTGGGTGAAGAGTAAACAGGGGAACCGGTAAAAACAAAAGGAGAAGAACAGGGAGGTTTCAGAATGAGTAAATTAAGACGTATTGCGGCATTGGGACTTACAGCGGTATTACTGGGGGGCTGTGTACCACAGAAGGTGGCGGCGCCGGGGAAGGCAGAGGAGACAAAGGCAGAAGAGACGAAGGCAGAAGAAGGCCAGGCAAAGAACGAGGGTACAAACGGGACGGAGGCGGCGACGGAAGCAGAGACGGCCGCGGCCATCGCGACGGAGATTACGGGACCGGTGGAGATAACCATATGGCATCAGTATTCTGACCAGTATGAGGTGTGGTTTCAGAAGGTAGCGGACGAATTCCATGCGAAAAATCCGGACATTACGGTTAAGCTTCAATATCAGCCTGCTGATCAGTACGAGGCAAAGGTTATGGCGGCGGCAAAAGCCGACGATCTGCCCAGCATGGTACACTCTGCGGCGGCCAATATGACCAGCTATATCAATGAGGGTGCGCTGGTGAATCTGGATGATTACATTTATGATTCTGCGGTGGGATATGAAAACTTCGATGAAGATATTAACTCAGGACTGAATCAGATGTATGTGCCGTGGGGCAATAAACGCTATGCCATGCCTCTGTTCCTGGGGGGGAATGTTTTCTTTTACAATAAGACCATGTTTGAGGAGCTTGGAATAGAAGCGCCAAAGACCTGGTCTGAGGTAGAGGCGGTAGCGACCGCGGTCAGCGATAAGATCGGCAAGCCCGGTTTTGGATTTCAGATTTTAGTGGATGGTTATATGGAGGTTCTGACCCAGGCCGGAGGAGAAGTCATTGACCTGGATAATAAGACCGTCGGCTTCGATTCTGAGACAGCCAGAGAGAAAATCACGTGGTACAAAGATTTGATTGATAAAAAAGTTGCACGGTTAGTAGGAGATGACAAACACTTTACGAATCCATTTGCTAACGGGGATGTCGGATGCTACGTTGCATTATCCGGGAACTACGGATATCTTGCTACCGCAGTTGGAGACAAGTTCGAACTGGGAGCGGCACCGCTTCCTCAGGAAGGCCCCAAGAAGTTTGTCAGCCTGTCTGAGCCGGTATTTGCCATTGCGAAGACCAGTCCGGAAGAGGAACTGGCCAGCTGGCTGTTCTTAAAATACTTACTGAGCCCAGAAGTAAATGCGGAGTGCGGAACGGTATTTGGCGCACTTCCGGCATCCACTGCGGCAATGAACCAGAGCGTATACCAGGATTTCCTGAAAGTAAATCCTGTGGCAGCTGCGGTTTATGAGCAGAGAGACTGCTACGGATATATGCCGACCATTGCGGGCTGGTATGAACTTCGCACAAGCCTGGATAAGGCGTTGGAGGAAATTATGCTGGATATCAGTGACATGGATACAGCACTTGCAGAGGCCAGGAAGTCGGCAGAAGCGGCAATCCGTAAATAGTCCAATCAGTTGAAAAGGTGAGCCATGAAGATTAAATTACAGAATATCAGAAAGAGATTTGGGGAAACGGTGGCCCTTGATGATTTATCCCTGGAATTTTGCGATGGGAAACTGACCACGCTTTTGGGGCCAAGCGGATGCGGAAAGAGTACCCTGCTTAATTTAATATCGGGAATTCTGCCGCCTACTTCAGGATCGATTTTTTTCGGAGACAGGGATGTAACATCTCTGTCTCCGGATAAGAGAAATATCGGCCTGGTATTTCAGAATTATGCGCTGTATCCCCACATGACAGTGGGGGAGAATATTGCATTCCCGTTGGAAATTAAAAAAGTTTCAAAAAAAGAACGACTGGAGCGGGCGGAGGAGTTTGCCAAACTGCTTCGAATTGAAGATTATTTTACCCGTAAACCATCCCAGCTTTCAGGGGGGCAGCAGCAGCGTGTAGCTATTGCCAGAGCCCTGGCAAAGGAACCGGAGATTTTACTTCTTGACGAACCGTTGTCTAACTTAGATGCCAGACTTCGCCTGGAAATGCGGGAGGAGATCCGGCGTCTTCAGCTGGAGACGGGGATTACTACCATTTTTGTAACGCATGACCAGGAGGAAGCGCTCAGTATTTCAGATCGTATTCTGCTTCTGAAAAAGGGCCGGGTTCAGCAATACGGGCTGCCTCAGGAGCTGTATGATGAACCGTGCAATCCCTTTGTGGCGGACTTCCTGGGCAATCCGCCGATAAATTTGTACGACGGCATGGTCGATGGAGACCGCGTGGTACTGCAGGAGGATCATACGGGATTCTTTATTGCCGGGGTGAAAGGTATCCAATCAGGAAGAAAGGTGAAGCTGGGAATCCGGAGCGAGGCATTTGAGGCCGCGGCGGAGGGGGTCTATGAGACACCTGCAACCGTAAAAAACGTATTTTTAAATGGAAAGGAAACCCTGTATTTTCTGGAAATTGGTGGAAAAGAATTCAGAAGTACGCTGGAAAGCGGACAGACCTATGAAATTGGAGGAAAGATATCGGTTCGGTTGAAAAAGAAGGGGGTTCATATCTATGATTCTGAAACAGAGGAAAAAATTGGTTAAAGTGAAAAGTGATGAAAAAATCACGGTCAGGACATTTACAGAACCCCTCATCTATCTGCTTCCATTTATTCTTGTAGTGAGTGTGTTTATGGTTTTTCCGATTATCACAGTCTTCCTAAATGCATTTCTTGAAAATTATGATTATTTGGCCAACACTTATACCGGAATGGGGATGGGGAATTTTGCGGCGCTTTTTTCCGATAAAGAGTTTTTACTGTCTCTGAAAAATACATTCCTTTACGTGGCATTTGTCGTACCAGTGTCTACGGTGATTGCTTTGACCGTGGCCATTCTTTTAAACCAGAAGCTGAAAGGAAGCTCATTCTTTCAGTTCGTATATTTTTTGCCAATGGTTACGGCAACGATTGCCGTCGGAATTGTTTGGAAATGGATGTATCATTACGATTACGGAATTATCAATTACGTACTGGGGATAATTGGGATAGAACCGGTCAAATGGATGGAGAATCCGAGGATGGCTCTGGCAGCGCTGATTATCTATGGGATCTGGACAAAACTCCCGTTTACAATCATTCTGTTCCTGTCCGGTCTTCAGACCATTGGCGAACAGTATTATACGGCGGCAAAAGTGGATGGGGCGAAACCTGCAAAGATTTTGTTCCGTATTACACTTCCGCTTTTATCGCCTACGATTGCGCTGGTATTGATTATCAACATTATCAATACTTCGAAGGTGTTTAATGAAGTCTTTGCACTGTTCAACGGAAAGCCGGGGCCTGGATACTCCCTTTATACTGTGGTGTTCTACATATATGAGAATTTTTATCATAAGATGAATGTTTCCATTGCCTGTGCGGCTGCTCTGGTATTATTTTTAATTGTGTTTATCATGACTATGCTGCAGATGACGATTCAGAAAAAATGGGTCAGCAGGTAAAAAGGAGAATTGAGATGAAAAATAGACATCTAATTGTAAAGATCATTTCCTACGTGATCCTGTCGGTCGGTGCGGTAATGATGGTTCTGCCGTTTTACTGGATGATCATTACTGCGTTTAAAACGCCGGAGCAGGTGACGCAGATGCCGCCGATCTGGTGGCCGCCGTCATTTTTGCTGGATAATTTTAAGTATGTGCTGAGTTCGGGGGAGTTTGCAAGGTATATTATAAATTCACTGTTTGTCACAGTATCATCTGTGATACTCACGACTACGGTCAGTATTTTGACTGCCTTTGCATTTTCAAGACTCAAATTTCCAGGGAGAGATATTATTTTTTCGCTGTTTCTGGGATTTATGATGGTACCGTTTGAATTGCTTGCCATCACCAATTACGTTACCATTGTGAAGCTTCATCAGATCGATACGTACAAGGCGTTGATCGTTCCGTATACCGCTAACATACTCTATATCTTTATATTAAGAAACTTCTTTCTGGAGATTCCGGGCTCGCTTTACAACGCAGCGAGGGTAGATGGGGCATCTAACTGGAAATTTCTATGGAGAATCATGGTTCCAATCGCCAAACCGGCGATCATCACAATCATTCTTCTTAACAGTATTGACAGCTGGAACTCATTCTTATGGCCCATGCTGGTGACGAATGAGTCAAGGATGAGAACTGTGACTGTAGGATTGACTTCATTTGTGCAGTCTGCGGGAATCCGTTATGAAAGGCTGATGGCGGCAGCGTTTATTGTAGTAATCCCCATGGTTGTACTGTTTTTCTTTGCGAGAAAATATATTGTAACCGCGGTAGCGCAGGGGGGAATCAAGGGATAGAGATGGAGGACAACATGAATATTGCAGAAAAGATTGATCACACCATACTGCGCGCAGACGCGAGAGAGGCTGAAGTAAAAAGATACTGCCGGGAAGCTGTTCAATACCATTTTGCATCGGTATGCGTCAATACATGCCACGTTCCGCTGGTGGATGAAATGCTGAAGGAAAGTGACGTAAAGGTATGCTGCGTTGTGGGATTTCCACTTGGGGCAATGAGTACCCGCGCCAAGGCCTGTGAGGCACGGATTGCAGTGGAAGACGGGGCGGAAGAGGTTGACATGGTTGTCAATATCGGCGCTGTAAAAGACGGAAATTACGGTCGTGTGGAGGAGGATATCCATGCAGTCGTGGAAGCCAGCGGCGGTGCTGTGGTGAAGGTAATACTGGAAACATGTCTGCTGACCAGAGATGAGATCGTGGAAACATGCCGCTGTGCTGTGAAGGCCGGTGCGGGATTTGTAAAAACTTCAACTGGATTTTCGACCGGAGGTGCAACTGTGGAAGCGGTTCATCTGATGAGAGAAACAGTGGGAGATTCGGCAAAGGTGAAGGCCAGTGGTGGAATCCGTACCTGTGGGCAGGCGAAGGCCATGATAGAAGCAGGAGCCGACAGAATCGGTGCGGGAAATGGCATCATACTGCTGGAAGGGTAATCGGTGCGGAGAGGAGTTATTCTGCCGGATCGGTAATTAGATTAAAACAGGAGATTGTATATGGGAAGAAAAACACTGGTTTTCGGAAGTTTTGTCGTGGATCTTATGGCCCGTACGCCGCATCTTCCTGTCCCGGGAGAAACGGTTAAGGGGAGCGAATTCAAGATGGGCCCTGGGGGGAAGGGGTTTAACCAGGCTGTAGCGGCCTTTAAAGCAGGGGCAGAGGTCATTCTGGCAACCAAACTGGGAATGGATTCTTTTTCTGAAATTGCGCTGAACACCATGGAAAAATTGGGGATGGATACCAGACGAATCTTTCGGACTGAACGGAAGGACACGGGGTGTGCACTGATCCTGGTGGGGGAAGACAGCAGCCAGAATGAGATTGTGGTAGTGCCGGGAGCCAGTCTCACCATAACGGAGAAGGAAGTGGACTCGTTAAAAGAATTGATTCAGGAATGTGAATTTGTTCTGATGCAGCTTGAGACGAATCTGGATGCAGTGGAGCAGGTTGCAGAATACGCGGCGCGGAGTGGGACAAAAGTGCTCTTAAACCCGGCACCCGCGGCTGATTTGCCAGAAGGCCTGTGGGGACGGATCGATGTGATTACTCCTAACGAGGTAGAGGCGGAGTACTATACCGGAATCCCTGTTCACTCTGAGGTGGATGCGGCGAAGGCGGCAGACTGGTTTCATAGCCGGGGAATCGCAGATGTGATCATTACGATGGCAGATCAGGGGGCATATCTGTCGTCTTCTTCCGGGATACGGGAGTTTGTTCCGGCATTTTCTGTAGATGCCGTGGACACCACCGGCGCGGGGGACGCGTTTTGCGGAGGACTGTTGGCGGCTTTAGCGGAAGGTAAAGAAAGGAAAGAGGCTGTAGTGTTTGCCAACGCGACAGCGGCACTTTCGGTACAAAAGATTGGAACGGCGCCGTCCATGCCGGATCGAAAGGAGATAGAAACGTTTTTAGCAACGAGAGTGACTAACTGACATAGAAACAGTAAAAGATACAACCCCAAAAGAGTGCAATGAAAGTACAATTAAGACTTTCATTGCACTCTTTTATCATGGCATCTCTCAGACCGTTACCAGGAAAACAACGGTGTTTTCCCGTCAAGTGCCATCCAGCTGATGCTGTGCTTTTTTACATGGAGAAGGCTGCATAATAAGTCGATCTGATTATACTTTACAACACTGTTCGAGTGGGTCCCAACCCAATAGGTTTTTCCGTCACTGCCCGTCACTTCGACGCTTCTTCTCAAATAGCTGTAGCCCTCTTCCGCCCTTGTCCGGTCATCCGTGAACCAGTCCGTGCCGCTTATAAGAAGCTCTTCCTCATGGCCGGGATAGTTGTCGAGAACAAACTGAACCGTTTTTACCATGGCGTGGGCGGTGCTGTTGACCCGTTCGACCGGCCCGTTGTTCAATTTAATGAATTTGGCTTTGCCGTTGGGGGTTTTTTGTGCCGGGCTGTCTGTATCTGAAGATGGCTGCCGGTTACCGCCTGTCACTTCGCGGTAACTTACAAGGTCGATCTTTTCGTCGTCATCCAGGTTATCGTTTATGATCTGCGCAAAGCGGTTCGCGTCTGCCTCGTTCCGGGTCAGGATGTACAGTTCGTCTTTTTTAAATGTATTAGAGTCCAGAACCGGATAGTTGCCCGACTGCTGTGCTGCTTCGCCGCACAATTCCGCAAAAAGTTCCATTAAGTCCTTTAATTTATCCCGGATCAGCTCGAAACAATCTGTAAACTGGGAGAAATCGCTGCGGTATCCGTTAAAGAGCTGAACCATATATGTGGTAAAGTACCATTTTCCGTTTTGCAGAACAGCAGCTTTTAAGGGATTATCTGTGATGATTTTCTTTGCGTTTTTTCCGTAAAAATCAGCCACTCTCACTGCAAAATATACCGCGCCGTAATATTTTGCAAAAATGCCTGCTTCCTGTTCGTCCTCCGCTTCCAGCCATTCAGGCACGAAAATGGTTTTATCCTGAAAACTGTATTCGCCCCCGGTCTCATTTCTGGTACTCAGCAGAAAATTGGTACCCTTGCTGCGCGCGTCTCCCGGGTAACCGGCGCATGCTTTCCGGGCTCTCGCAAAATCGACGAGGTCGACCGTGCGTCTGGCGATGTTTCCTTCCCCGCGCTTAACCAGCCTGAAATACCGTTTCCCATTGATCTGTTCCCGCTCCAGAAATGCGGCCAGCTTTACCACAAACGGGGATGCAAAAGCAATATCTTCCGCTTTAATGGGTTTCTGCCGGTTTAAAGCCACGCTGATCTCGTTTACCTCCCGGGTTGAATCCGCTTCGGATTCGGCAGTCTGTGCAGAGTGCGAGATATGTATGATCCGAAGCAGTACCTTGGCATTTTTAGACTTCCGGATTCTCTCTTCAAGTTTTGCGGCTTCCTCTGCTTCACCATTTTTTTGGAGCTCTTTTAAATCGTATTCCATTTCATAAAGGCACTGGGCAGAGGCGGTAATGGTCTGGGCTCCGTTGATGACGGAGAAATGGAGCTCTCCGTATTCGGATATATGTTCCAGAAGGACCTCCTCCACGCGGTCCAGTTTAAAATCGGGCCGCTCTACCAGAATGGTAATGCCGTTATTCTTAAACCAGAATTCGTCAGGGCTGTTTCTCAGCGTCTCCTTGATAGCCCGGTCAACACCCAGCTGTTCGTTCAGACCGTACCGGACATTGCGCTTAAACAGCTTGTCCCCGATTCTGTTGTAGATCTCAACCAGCTGATACAGATGGACGGAGGTCACATAGCCGCGGTTAGACACCTCTGTCCTATCCTCGTTTTCCCAGTTGATATGGCATTTCATAGGAGGCATCTGAATAAACTCAAACCGGTTTACACTGGTCAGCTTAATGTCCTGTTCATGGTAGCTGTTGTCGAGAATATAGAGAAAATTTACGGTGCCTTTCCAGGGCTTCATCTCTTTCCTGATATTTTTCTTCATCGCCTTACCTTCCGCAGACAGAAAAAGTCTTTCCAGAAAAACCCGGCTTTTCATATTGTCCACGAGGCAGATGATATAGATATTTTTTTCCGCGGATTCCGGCAGCTTTGCCAGAATTCGGGCCTGCTCTTCCAGAGACTGCAGCAGGCCCCCGCTGTCCTCTGTAAACTTGAGAAAAAGAAAATTTTCACTGCTGTCAATGCCCATTTGGACGGAAGAGGTGACTTCCCATTTCTCCGCACGAACCAGGAGATTCAGCGCCTTATGAGCCTCCTCGCTGTCCCACCAGGTCTCGTCACAGTCGATATCACGGTTGCTTAAAATATTTCTGATATATTCCTTATAATTTTCGATTCTCCTGGCTCTCATCCGATTTTCGCTCATGATCATTTGTCCTTTCCATACTGATTAGCAGCTGGTCTCCTGAAAATTTATGGACGCCGTGCTGATTTAACTCTTTGGAAAATTCCAGAATTAACTGGTTATACCGGTTAACAATGGTATTCAGTTCATCTTCTGATAAGTATACTTTCTGGATGGCCTCTTTCAGATTCTGGGTAAAGTCCAGCAGGCCGATCCGGTAGCTGTTAATCATATTTTCCACGTAGACCAGAATTTCATCCGTATCCAAATCCTTCCGGTTATCTAAAATATAGTCAAAATAGTAATCCAGCTCCTTTTCCAGCATTCTGACGGCATACATCAGTTCATTGCTGCAGCAGAATTTCTCTGTGTTCAGTTTCCGGCTTTTATTGCTGATTTCATCTACCAGATTGACAATCTCCGGATAAATACTTCCGGTATGGATTCCGAAAAATTCCTTTAACTCTTTTCGGATCAGGGGGTTGGCTTCCTTCGGAATTCGGATGCCATACGTCATCCATGCCGGTAAATCGGCGGCATCGTTGCCCTGAAACAGTATGAAAGCGCCCTGCTGTGCCACGATCCGGTTATTCAGTTTTGTGTGGTCAATGAATTTGTGATTTTTCTCAAATATAATTTTATCCCGGTGCCACTCTCTGTCCCGGTTGATGATGGCATCGTAATTGGCATTGGTGTTCTCCGCGCTGGGGCTGAATATCTCGTCGATGAAAAATACGAATACCATTCCGTCCTCGTGATCCAGCGAATCAACGTCTTTGCGGTAGTACGGCGTGACTGCAAAATACAGGGCAGTCAGGCAGTTATAGGACACATCCAAAAGCCGGCTGGGAAACTCCCCGTGCTGGGCGTCAATCGCGTTGTCCAGATACCGTTTCTCACCCGTCAGCCGGTTTTGCCTCATGGCGTCAAAGAGGCTCTTTTCAAAAAAAGGATTGCCATCCATGACCCCTCTACGGAAGATGTTGGCGCGGCAGGAGGTCGTATAAATCTGAGGCTCTCCGCGGTATACATAACTGTAATTTTCGCCTTTTCGGGATTCGATATATTCCTTTATTTTGGAAATATAATCGGATACATTTTCAATAGGCTTTTCAGAGATTTCTTTGACTCGTTTATCTTTGGGAAGAACATAAGCGCTGTTTTCGTTCAATGGCTTTCCCTCTCTTTCCATAAAGATTCCCTGGCGCCCGGTTACTGTCTGCCGGATATGGGATTTGCTGTAGATATGCGTGCCGGGGAAATCATGATGATTTTATTATAGCTTATCCTGAAAGGACATTCAACGGAGAATCTGCGCAAGTTTTGTGCGGGCGGCATGAAAAAGATAAAAATAGCCATAGTAATAGTGTTGTTGTGGATGAGGGAGCGGGGAGCGCAGGAGTGGGAAATGAGATTCAGCCAGTTCCAGTCCTGCATAGAATCAGCCAGCAGTTTTGCTGATAAAGGTCTTGAATTAACTGAAGTAAATAAAGTATAATGTTCATGAGCATTGCCTCCTTTGTATAAGGTTGGTTTGGCGATTGACATTATACCAAAAAAGGGAGGTCAATGCTCTTTTTATTTGAATCTTCTATAAAATCAAGGTTTTTTATAAAAAATGAGGTAGTCTTTGACACTACCATCAGAAGAAAGAGGAATAGTATGAGAAAACGAGTGAAAGGTTGCCTTACAGTATTATGCCTGGCATCATTGATGTTATCCGGATGCAGAGGTCAAAGAGAACGAGTGTCTGAGATTAAGGAGGCGGAATCTTCTTCCATGGCAATGGCTGAGGATTCTGTTGCCGGACGTGACGGAGCACTGCAAAGTACAGAGAAGGGGCAGACTCCGGAAGATGAGCAGAATATAGAGGACGCAGTCAGAACGGCAGGAAAGGCAGAGACAGGCAGTGTTAGAGCGGAAGATGATTATTACAATTATGTAAACCAAAAATTTTTGGCAGGAAAACAAATCCCTGAGGATTCTGAAAGCTGGAGTTATTTTTATGAATTAGGACAGGAGTCTTATCATAATTTAAGTGAACTGCTTGATGAAGTTATCAATCAGCGCTCAAATTTAGCCGAGGGATCACCAGAACAGAAAATTGTCGACTTATATCAGACTGCAATGGATACGGAAGGAAGAAAAAAGGCCGGATTTGGTGCCTTACAGCCATATCTCGACAGTATCCGCGGCGCAGCTGATATTCAGGAATATATAGAAGCGGTGGGAGCGGTAAACAATGACCTGGGATTTTCCAGCCTGATTGCCCTGGCTTATTTTGAAGATATGAAAAATTCCCAAAATTACGGCTGTTATCTGGGCAGTGCGGATCTGGGACCTGGAAAAGAGACTCTGGAAGATAAAACACAGTCAGTTTTATTAGAAGCATATAGAAATTATATAAAAAATATCATGGAATCCACAGGCATCAGCCGGAAAAAAGCGGAAGAGACAGCCTCAGACATTTATAAATTCCAGACTGATTTAGCAGCCGCAACGCTCCCATTGTCTGACCAGAATGATCCGGAAAAAACTTATAATCCCCTGTCCCTGGAGGAACTCCGTACATTATACTCCAATATTGATATTGAAGCCTACTTAAAAGCGGCTGGGGCAGATGGTTTTCATTCCTGGGTGGTAAATGATCCCGGACAGGCTAAAAAAATTAACAGCTATTTGACAGAAGATCATCTTCCTCTGTTAAAGGAGTACTCCATTTTTTGTCTGATAAAAGATTTCAGTCCCTTTCTGACCCCGGAAATACGAGACAGTACGATCGCATGGAACAATACGCAAAAGGGCGTTCAAGGGAAAAAAACGGATAAAAAGCTGGCCGCTGAACTTGTCCAGAACACATTTGGATTTGAATTCGGCAGGCTTTATACAGAAAAGTATTTTTCGGAGGATGACAAGAAGGCTGTAGAAACGCTGGTTCACCAGATTTTGTCTGCCTATAAAGAACGGATCAATGGTCTGGAATGGATGGGAGAGACAACAAAAGAAAAAGCTATCCGGAAACTGGATCATATGACCCTTAAAATCGGCTATCCGGACAACTGGCCGGATTATTACGAAAATGCAGTGATTCTTCCAGAAGGCCGAGGCAGTCTGATTGACAATATGGTAACGGTATACCGTTCGCTCAGATCTTTTGAAAAAGAAGAAATAAAGAAGCCGGTAGACCGGGGGCAGTGGGGAATGACACCTCAGACTGTCAATGCGTATTACAACCCATTAAACAATGAAATCGTTTTTCCAGCGGCAATCCTTCAGCCTCCATTTTACGATCCGGAGGCCGGCCGTGCTGCAAATTTAGGCGGAATCGGTATGGTAATTGCCCATGAAATCAGCCATGCATTTGATTCCTCCGGCTCCTGTTACGATGAAAATGGAAATTATAATATGTGGTGGACAGAAGAAGATTTAAAGAAATTTCAGGAACTGACACTCCGAGTGACAGAGTACTACAATGACCAGGAGGCGGTAAAAGGACGTTACGTAAATGGGCAACAAACGTTAAACGAAAATATTGCCGATCTGGGGGCACTGGCCTGTGTGACCTCTATTGCAGGAGATGATACGGAAGCGCTGGATTCTCTTTTCAGGCAGTATGCCCGTATCTGGGCGTCTAAATATACGGAGGAAAGTATGATTCACAGGCTGAATACGGATGTTCATTCTCCGGCAAAGGTGAGAGTGAATGCAGTTTTGAGTTCTACGGAAGCATTTTATAAGGTTTACCCTGATTTAAAAGAAGGAGACGGCATGTATGTGGCGCCTGAGAAACGGGTGAAAATCTGGTAAGTTCTGAGGGTGGGATGGATCTTGCGTTTGCTCTGTTTTTATGCTATAGTAAGAACGCTGATTTGCCTTGTGACACAGGCAAAATAGCAAATATATGGTGTGTTCGAAACCTTCCACACCTAAAACAAAACTAAAGGAGAAATGAATATGTTACAAAAATCTTCAAGCAGAACCTATTTTATGGTTTATGCGGCGGCGATTGCTGCCATCTACACCGTACTTACGATGGTGTTTGCACCGATAAGTTTCGGTCCGGTTCAATTCCGAATATCGGAAGCGCTTTGTATCCTGCCATTTTTCACCCCGGCCGCAGTTCCAGGTCTGTTTATCGGCTGCCTGCTGTCTAATTTACTGTGCGGCGCCGCAGCACTGGACATCATTTTTGGAAGTCTGGCTACGCTGATTGGTGCGTTGGGTTCCTGGATGCTCCGCAAAAACAAGTGGGCAGTCTGCCTTCCTCCCATTCTGGCGAATACGATTGTGATTCCGTGGGTATTGCGTTTTGCGTATGGCTCGGAAGATATGATTCTGTATGCAATGATAACCGTAGGGATTGGTGAGATTCTGGCTATTGGTGTTCTGGGAAATCTATTAATGGGAATTCTTTATAAATACAGACAGATTATGTTTGGAAAGAAAAACCTTGCGTAATCACGATTGAAATACAGCCTGCTGGTGGAATGCCTTTGCCTGATAGACAGACAAAAGGGAAAGACGGAAACCAGCAGGCTGTTTTTTTGATTAGTTTCTTCTATATAATTGTATTATAATTAGTATTATAAGAGCAGTGCTGATGTAATTGAATCATATTTGAATAACTATTAAAAAATGGCCGCAAATATGTGAGAATTCTCAGTAAAAGCCAGGAAACGCAGTATTTTAAATCATAACTGTTGTTTCATTTATAAAAATATGACTGCGGTCATGACAAATGTTTTTGTTACTTTAGCGCTCATCACAAGCCTTCATAAATAATTTTAACAAATCCAAAGCATATCTTTTTTTCTTATGGCTGCAATTTCCCAGAATTTCGATAACTGCCTGTTGCTCTGTATCCAGGTCTGCGAATTCGGTATAATCCTCGTTATTTCCGTAGATTAAGTAATCCAGCGAAATATTGAGGCAGGCTGCAATGCTAAGCATTGTATCAATGGACATACCGCAGGTACCGCGTTCAATATCCTGACAGTATTTATAAGCACGGCCGATTTTTTCCGCAAGCTCTTCCTGGGTTAATCCCATAATCATCCGTCTGTTTCTGATTCTTTCCCCTGCAGCAATTCGATTATATCCCGCCAATTTATAAGCCTCACTTTCCAGAAATTACCGTATATAAAATTATTATATGGTTCATTAAGGTTGACAACACCTGTTTTGAGGGTATAATAATAGTAAGTTTTAAACGTATATCATGCACCTGTTTCTAACGCGAACAGATGATGAAGTGCCAAAAATCGACATTCTGTTGAGAATGGATTAGATGGTACTAAAAGGGTGAGGATAAAAAATGTATAAAAAAGCTAACCTGGGCTGGCTGAAACACTGGGATTTTATGATCCTGGATTTAATTTGTCTGCAAGTGGCATTTATAAGCGCTTATTTTATTCGACATGGGGTTCATTTGGCATATGAGAATAAGCTGTATCGTAATATGGCCTTTGTACTCTTCTTAATTCAAGTCTGCGTCACTTTCTTTGGCGAGAGCTTCAAAAATGTTTTGAAGAGAGGATATTACAAGGAGTTTACAGCTACGTTTAAGCACGTATGCCAGATTATTTTAATTGCAGTATTTTATTTATTTGCAACGCAGACCGGCGAGGGATATTCCAGAATTACGCTGGTTCTGACCGGTATTATATATGCGGTTATCAGTTACATAGCCAGAATTCTCTGGAAAAAATATTTAAAAACTAAAGGTGTTTTAGGCAAAGGGAACCGGTCGTTGTTAATTATAACATCAGAAGAAATGATGGATACAGTGATTGATACCATTCGTAACAACAATTATGAAGGCTTTCAAATTAAGGGAATTAGCCTTCTTGATGCGGACCGGGTAGGAGAGAGGATCAATGATGTGCCGGTAGTGGCTACTTTGGAGAATGTGGAAGAATATGTCTGCAGAGAATGGGTGGATGAGGTATTTCTTGATTTGCCCAAAGAGGTTCCGCTTCCAAGAGATCTGATCAATGATTTTATTGAGATGGGAATCACCATTCATTTAAAACTGATTGAGATGGCAAAGCTGGAAGGTGAAGTTCAGCGGGTAGAGCGGTTGGGAAGCTACACCGTTTTAACGAGCAGTATTAATATGGCTTCCTGGAAGCAGGCGCTTTATAAGCGAGCAATGGACATTGCCGGCGGCCTGATTGGATGTATCATTACTGGAATTTTGTATTTGATTGTGGCACCATGCATTTACATAAAATCACCGGGACCTGTCTTTTTTTCACAGATCAGGGTAGGTAAAAACGGTAAGAGATTCAAGCTTTATAAGTTCCGCAGCATGTATATGGATGCGGAGAAGCGCAAGAAAGAACTGATGGCACAGAATCGTGTGAAAGATGGAATGATGTTCAAGCTGGACCACGATCCCAGGATTATTGGTGGTGATAAAGGGATCGGAGGTTTTATCAGAAAGTATTCGATCGATGAGTTCCCTCAGTTCTGGAATGTGCTGAAAGGCGATATGAGCCTGGTCGGTACGAGACCGCCAACTATCGATGAATGGGATAAGTATGAACTGCACCACCGCGTAAGGCTGGCCATAAAGCCCGGAATAACCGGAATGTGGCAGGTGAGTGGGAGAAGTGATATTACGGACTTTGAAGAGGTTGTGAGGTTGGATAAGGAGTATATTACCAAGTGGAGTTTGGGGCTGGATGTGAAGATTGTGATGAGGACTGTGGGGGTGGTGTTTGGGAAGAGTGGGGCGATGTAGGTATATTATTAAGTTTTGTAATATGAACTACAAATAATAACAATTATTTGGAAATAGGAATTTTTAGCAGCTATCAGTAGTATCCCATTATCAGCCTAATTTTTTGAATTAAATAACATCAGAAAAATGATAGTGAAGAAATTACCTTGTATATTGAATGATACTTGTAGAAAGGTCTGCTCCTATAATACGAGTAGTTGCCTAATAATTAAATAGTCTCCCCCAAATATATATGACTATATTTTGCTATGAAAAACAGATGAAACAAATCAAGAAAAGACAAAATCATTACAGCCAAGTCATATAGTTGCCAATATAGGCTATGTCCACTTTTTTGTTATGGCTTACTACATATGTAAAGAGTTTAATGTGGGTACGATTTCTAAAAAATTGAGCAGATTAATACTAAAAATTTCAATCCCAAATTAATGATATTGAGAAATACCTGGCTAAAAAGAACAGGGCTAACCGCAACGTTGGGCATTAAAGCAATGTTTAACATTGCGGGTTTTGTTGTTATTATGCCATTAACCAATATCTATGCCACAAAATCAGTGAGGGAAAATAACCAGGATTATCATGGAAATGAGTTACTCACAAGTGAAAATATGATGTGTTTATCCTACGAAATTAGTGAAAATATCAATCCGTAGCATAGCCACAGCAATACACACTCTGACAGGTTTATCCAAAGTTAGTTTAGTGAGTGAGAAATCGACATTTTGGATCGACATAGAGTGAGGAGTGGTATGGTGTTGTAAGCCTCGGATGCAGGGGATGGAGATGAGGGGAAATGTGTGGAAAGCCTTGTAAATCAAGGGTTTGTGAGGGGTGTGGTTACAGTGATTGGACGATCGCAATGCGAATCGGTCTATACCCTATATGCTTTATTGTGAAGAAAAGCTCGATGAGGGCTGACAATAAAGTGGATTGGATAGAGATGGGATTGTAATACGTTAGTCAAAGTGATTAAGCAATAAAGTGGATTGAATAGAACGAGGTTTGTGAGACTGTGGTCTGAATGGTAGATGACCGCAGAAGTTGAGCCGGTAGGTTAGGCAGGCTACGGGAATAGATAAAAGAAAAGAGCAGTTTCCCTAAGGTATGGGAAATGAACTGAGGAAATAGATAAGTAGTTAGATAAAAGGAGAACAGTCAAATATGTGTGGAATCGTTGGATACGTTGGACATAAGCAAGCAGCTCCAATCTTGTTAGATGGATTGGCAAAACTGGATTGGCTGTTCGTGATGGAGATAAATTAACGGTTGTTGTTAAGTCGATTGGTAGACTCAAGAATTTGAGCGAGAAAATTGATGGTGGCAAAGCAATGCCTGGTATGTGTGGAATTGGTCACGCAAGATGGGCAACACACGGAGAGCCTAGTCAAAGCGCATCCACATGTAAGTGGAAACTGTACTGGAAGTGGATCTGGAACAGTTGAAAGTGATGTTGTTGGTGTACATAACGGTATCATTAAGAACTACCAGGAACTTAAAGAAAAGTTATTAAAACACGGTTATAACTTCTACAGTCAAACGGATACTGAGGTTGCGGTAAAGCTTGTTGATTACTATTACAAGAAATATAAGCTTGTACCTATAGATACTATTGAAAAAACTTTGGTCAGTATCTGTGGAGCATATGCTCTGGAATTGATGTTTAAAGACTATCCGGATGAGATTTAGGTAGCGAGAAAAGATTCACCAATGATTATCGGAATTAAGGATAATGAAACATTTGCAGCTTCGGATGTACCCGCAATTTTTAAATATACAAGAAATGTTGTCTATATCGGCAATCTTGAATTTGCAAGATTAAAGGCTGGAGAGGCAACTTTCTACAACTTGAATGGTGATGAAATTCAGAAAGAAAAAGTTGAAATTACAAGGGCTGCTGAGAAGGGTGGATATGATCACTTCATGATGAAGGAAATCCACGAGCAACTAAAGCAGTACAAGATACTTTGAATAGCATTGTAAGGGATGGAAAGATTCAACTTGTCATAGATAAAGAGACTATTAGCGGAATAGATAACATCTCGATCGTTGCCTGTGGATCTGCATGGCACGCTGGTGTTGCTTCTCAATATGTCATTGAGGATTTGTCAGATATTCCTGTAAGAGTTGAACTAGCTAGTGAGTTTAAATATAGAAATCCAAAGCTTTCGAAGTCTACATTAGTGTTTGTCATTTCTCAAAGTGGTGATACAGCTGATACTTTAGCAGCATTGAGACTGACTAAGGAAAAAGGAGTAAAGACACTGGCCATTATTAATGTGGTTGTTTCTTCTATTGCGAGAAAAGCTGATTATGTTTTCTATACAGTGACAGGACTTGAGATTGCGGTTGCAACTACTAAGGCATTCTCTGCTCAACTTATTGCTGGTTATTGTCTGGCTACTGAATTTGGAAGAGTTAAAGGTTTAGTTGATGAAACGAATAAATACTACATAGAAGAGCTTGAAACAATTCCTGCCAAGATTGAAAGCATCCTCAAAGAAAAAGAACGTATTCAGTGGTTTGCTTCAAAGATAGCAAATAAAAAGGACATTTTCTTTATTGGTCATGGAATTGACTATGCAGTGTCTCTTGAAGGCTCTCTGAAATTGAAAGAGATTAGCTATATACATTCAGAAGCCTATGCAGCTGGGGAATTGAAGCACAGTATGATTTCACTGATTGATAAGGGCACTCTTGTAATAGGAGTACTTACACAGTATGCACTCTTTGAGAAGTCAATCAGTAATATGGTGGTATGCAAATCCAGAGGTGCTTACTTTTGGGACTTACTAATTACGGAAAATACTCAACTGAGGAACAGTGTGATTTCACAGTTTATGTTCCAAAGGTTGATGAACATTTTGCAGCAAGCTTATCAGTAATTCCTCTTTAACTACTTGGTTATTATGTATCTGTAGCGAAGGGACTTGATGTTAATAAGCCTAGAAAACTTGAAAAATCAGTAACTGTTGAATGAGGAAACTGAAATGAATGCAATGGAAAGATGAGAGGAAAGAGTAATGGCAAAAAAATTATTAACAAGTACCGGTGTAGAGATTAATTATAAATATGGTGAAAATAGACCAGAAGATTTGCCGGAGTCTTATGCAAACGCTGATAAGGTATATGAGAAATTAGGGTGGAAAGCGGAACAGTCATTAGAAGATATGTGTAGAGATACATGGAATTGGCAGCGCAAAAATTCTAAGGGGTATAAAGGAGCGTAAAGTATGGGATATCCGAATTATAGTGTGTTGATGTCCGTATATTGTAAAGAAAAAGCTCAGTACTTGGAATATGCTATTCAGTCTATGTTAGATCAAACCATTTCTCCTAATGAGTTTATTCTTATCAAGGATGGGCCACTTACAAAAGAATTAGATTTGGTTATTGAAAGATTTGTTAGTGCAAATCCGGGATTATTTAACATTATTGTGAACGAAAATAACATAGGATTAGGACCTGCACTAGCAAAAGGGGTCATAGCATCGTCTAATGAATTAATTGCAAGAATGGACTCGGATGATTTCGTTGTGGAAAACAGAGTTGAACAGCAATTAAAAATCTTTGAAAGTGATAGCAGTCTAGGTGTGGTGGGTTCTTTTGAATCGGAATTTATTGACAATATTGATAATGTCGTAAGTGTTCATCGTGTACCAGAGAAAGACGATGAAATAAAAAAATTTATGAGAAGAAGATGTGCGGTTCTTCATCCAACTGTAATTTTTAAAAAATCTGATGTTCTAGCAAGTGGTAATTATCATGATGTTCGTTTATATGAAGATTACGATTTGTTTGCAAGAATGATTTTTGAGCACGACGTTAAGTGCTACAACATACAAGATAGTCTATATTATATAAGAACGAGCGAGGATTTCTTTGAAAGAAGAGGTGGATATAGTTATGCAAAGACTGCACTAAAATTTAAGTGGACACAGTTCAGAAAAGGACATATGTCTTTTGCAGATTTCTTTATCAGCGGAATAGGTCAATTTGTTGTCTCATGTTTGCCAAATAAGGTTAGAAAAATATTTTACATGAAAGTTCTTAGAGGGTGATTAAATGATAAAGGTATTACATATTGTTCCCAATATGCATGTTGCGGGACTTGAAACATTGATAATGAACTTGTACCGCAACATAGACCGCTCCCAAATACAATTTGATTTTTTGGTGCATTATAGTGAAGAATTTTTCTATGACAAAGAAATTGTTTCATTAGGTGGCAATATATACAGGCTGACTTTTAGAGAGGACGGGGATTTTAAAAAATATCTAAAAGACCTTAAGTCTTTTTTTGAACAGCATAATGATTATAATATTGTTCATAGTCATATGGCTAGTACTTCATTGTTTACACTTTGTGAAGCGAAGAAGAATGGTGTAAAAGTGAGAATTGTTCATAGCCATAACACAAGTACAGAAAAAACTTTTAAAGGATTTATAAAAAATATTTTACTTAAGAATAGTTTACATTATGCTAATTATTTTTTTGCGTGCGGCGAAGAAGCTGGAAAATTTTTGTTTGGTGAAAAAAAGTTTTTTATAATTCACAATGCGGTAGATATAAGAAGGTTTACAGATGCAGCTACGATAAAAGATACGGAGTTATTAAAGACACTAAAAAATAAATTTGTTTTGGGACATATTGGAAGATTTAATACTCAGAAAAATCATCGTTTCCTAATAGATTTATTTGAAGCGTATTCTAAGGAAGACGATTCTGCTCACCTTTTGCTTGTCGGAGAGGGTGAATTGTTTGATGAAATCATTCAAATAATTAAAAATAAAGGGTTGGAAGAAAAAATATCTGTTCTTGGCGTAAGAGATGATATTCCAAGCATCTTTAAATTATTAGATGTTTTTTTGTTGCCATCTCTTTTCGAAGGACTTCCGGTTGTGGGTATAGAAGCACAAGCAGCAGGCATTCCCGTTATTTTTTCGGATAAAATTACAAAAGAAGTTGGAGTTACTTCGCTAGTTAGTTATGTGCCTATTACAAACGGGGTAATTTGTTGGATTGATGAAATTAAAAAGATAAAACAACAAGCTTTGAAAAGCCAAAATGGAGAAAGAATTCAAGAATTAATAAATTCGGGGTATGAAATTAAGGCTGAATCAAATAGGTTATTGGAGTTATACAAGCGCATAATAGATGAAGTAAAACAGGGATGATAAAAATATGTTAGTTTATACAATAGGTTTAATTTTAACAGTTATTCTTTTGAAACTGGTTAAAAAGAAAAAATACAAACAGAAAAACTCAAAAAAAATTAGAATTGCCTCGATTCGATTTAATATACCTTATCTGGATTTGAGAAAACTCATTCCTATGATTCCATTAACTCTCATTGCTGGTGTACGATATATGGTAGGTGCTGATTATTGGTCTACCTATGTTCAAATTTTTAAAAAAGTTTTGTATGGTAATGCGGATGAGGCGTGGGGGGATTTCGGATATACATTATTGAATAAGTTTGCAATTTTGTTTTCGAATGATTATGCGAGTATTTTCATTATTACATCTATAATATTTTGCTTTTTTGTATTTTTTGCTATTTATGACAACTCACAAAATATAACAATGAGTGGGTATTTATTTGTTTGCTCAGGATATTATTTTTGTTTTTTAAATGGCGTAAGACAAATGATTGCAGTTGCTATTATTTTGTATAGCATAAAGTATTTAGTTACTAAAGATCCTAAAATATATTTTATACTAATTGCTTTGGCTTCTCTGTTTCACATGACCGCATTAATTTTTATTCCGGTTTATTTCTTTATTAATTTTAGGTTTACTAATATTCAAAAAACAATAATAGTCGTCACTTCATTTTTGTTGGCCAAACCAATATCAAGCCTTTTCACTAAATTGGTATTGTTAACAAAATATAGTTGGTATATTACAGGTTCTTATTCATCAGCAAGACAAGGATTCGTTGGGACCGTTATGGCAGTTGCAATACTGGTTTTTGCTTGCATTTATGATGACAAAAAGAAGGACACCAACGTTTATATAAATTTACATTTAGTTTTTACTTGCCTAAATGCTTTTATTGGAGTTTTACCGCTAGCAGTTAGAATTGCCTGGTATTTCGGATTTCCATCAATAATACTTATTCCTAACATTGTATCGAGAATTACTACGAAAAATAAAACAAGGATGATTATTTCTTTGGCTATCTATGTTTTATATTTTATATATTTTTATTATACGGTTGGGTTAAATAATAGTAACCTAGTCTTGCCGTATAGGTCGATTTTTGAGAGGTGATAGAATGAATGAATTATTATCAATTATTGTACCAGTGTATAATGTCGAGATGTATTTGAAGCGCTGTGTGGACAGTATTCTTAAACAAGATTATGACAATATGGAGATTATTCTTGTAGATGATGGTTCAACAGACTCCAGTGGTGTAATCTGCGATCAATATGCATCTAATTATAAGAATGTGAAAGTAATTCATAAAAAAAACGGGGGACTTTCAGATGCTAGAAACTTTGGATTAGATAATTGTAGGGGTCAATATATATCATTTATAGATAGTGATGATTGGATAGAATATGGCATGTATCATCATATGATTAGCCAAATGCTGTCTGATGATAGTGATATATCAATATGTAGAAGAAATCGTGTAAATGAAAATAACCAATCCAGACTCGAAGCTTGTAGGCGATATCCATCAAAAAGTATACTTACAAAGGAAGAAGGCCTGTCATGTCTAATGACTTATACAGGTTATGATATGTCTGTTTGTGATAAAGTTTTAAAAAAAGAAATTATTAATAATATAAGATTTCCTTTTGAAAAAACTTGCGAGGATTCATTTACTACATATAAATTTTTTAGTAATGCTAAAAGGATAAGCTATATTAATAAACCATACTACAATTATTTTTATAGAGAAAATAGCATCACTCGTAGCTCAAAAGTTAATAAAGCAGTAATAGAGGCATCTCTAGAACAAATGGTTTATATATCAAACAATTATCCTACAGTAAAAGTTGAGAGCGAAGTAAATTATGTTGTTTCAGTAATAAGTGTTTTTAATGAATTTATAAAAAGAAATTTAGATTGGCCAGAAAAAAAGTTATATTCAAAAGAATGTAAATTATATTTTAAATCAATTATTTCTTGTCAATATATTGCATCATTAAAACGATTTCAATGTATTGCATTTTTAATAAGCCCTCAGATATATAGATTGATTTTTAAGAAAGTTGGAGGAAAGGCATGAGTTTCTTAAAAAATATTATTAAGAAATTTATTTTTAGAGAAAAAGCATCCTCTGATACATATATTGAATATTTAAGAAAGATAGGATGTATTATTGGAGAAAATACAACAATATATTCTCCTAGAAAAGGCTTTATAGATGATACAAGACCATTTCTAATTGAAATTGGTAATAATGTAAAAATAACAGAAGGTGTTACCATATTAACACATGGATATGATTGGTCAGTATAAAACGGTGTCTATGGTGATATTCTTGGTTTCGGCTGGTAAAGTAAAAATAGGAAATAATTGTTTTATTGGTATGAAGACAACTATTCTAAAAGGTGTTCAAATTGGCGAGAACTGCATCATTGGGGCTAATTCTTTAGTGAACAAAGATATCCCATCAAATTGTGTAGCAGGAGGGGGACCAGCTCAAATAATATGTGATTTAGAAACATATTACACAAAAAGATTAGACTCGCAAATATCAGAAGCAGCAGAGGTTGCTAGATTTTTGGCTATTCGAGGAATTGAATTCAGATAGTCGTTTTGATTGTGAAACCTTTAATAAAATGATGAAGATTAATGGCAACTATACTAAGACATTTAATAAGTATTTAGATACTAAAAGGCCTTTTGAAAATTATGAAGATTTTCTTTTGTATTGCTTTAAAAAAATAAATCGCCAAAACTGAATTCTAAAGAAAATAATTTTATATAAGAATGTTTTGGCATCTATATAAAAAGGAAATGGATGATATGAAAATAGAAATACTTTCAATGCAACAAATTAATAATATGGGATCATTGTTGCAAGCTTATGGTTTGATGAAAAGATTAAAAGGAGGACATAATTCTGTACACTTTCTTGATATAAAAAAATACGATGATGACTATGCACTTCTTGAAAATTATCAAATCAATTTTAATAAGGAGTATGAAAATGATAAGAAGTATTATCGCTATTTTAGATATCCAATATCTATGATCTATCAAAAAATGAAAGTAAAACAGCAGAATAAGATATTTGAAAAATTTAGAAATAATTATTTCTATAGAGCAGATGAAGATAAAATATATGATCTTTGTGTAATAGGAAGCGATGAAGTATTTAATTGTCAGAATGCTGGATTTTGGGGGTTTTCCTCTCAATTATTTGGTAACGTAGCTAATGCTAAAAATGTGATTACTTATGCTGCCTGTTGTGGGGCAACAACCTACGAAACGTTGCCAAGAAAGGTAAAAAATAGAATAACAGACTCATTAAACAAGATATCGAATTTTTCGGTTAGAGATCAAAATACATTTGAATTTGTACGAAAGATGTCATCGAAAGACATTCAAATTAATTTAGACCCCGTTCTAATAAGTAATTTCGATGCTGAAATAAATAAAGCAAAAAAGAAATATAATAAAAATAACTATTGTGTTGTATATTCATACAAAAACAGAATTAATTCAAAAAATGAAATTAATGCAATCAAAAGGTTTTGTCATGAAAATAATCTAAAACTTGTTGCTATTGGTGCACCACAATTTTGGATTAAGGATTATGTGGTTTGTGATCCGTTTGAATGCCTAAAGATAATAAAGAATTCTAGTTTTGTTATAACAGATACTTTCCACGGAACTATTTTTTCTGCTAAATATGCCAATAGATTTGCTGTAATTGTTAGAGATAGTAATCGAAATAAATTAATGGATTTGATTGACAGGCTATCAATAAATGAACATTTGCTAAATAGTATAAATGACATTTCAAGTGTTTACTCGAAGCAAAAAGATTCGGTTTATTTGAAAAAAATAATAAAGGAACAAGAAACAAACACATATACTTATCTTAAGAATTCTGGATGTTATTAATAGCCTTGATGTACTTTAAATAAAAAAAACTCAGAATACTACTCTTGAGTAATATTCTTGAAAGAGGGAAAGTTAATGTCATATTCTCAACATCAACTGATATCAATTATTGTTCCAATATATAATGTTGAAGACTATCTCAAACGCTGTATTGATAGTATTTTAGGACAAACATATAAAAATCTTGAAGTTATTTTGGTGGATGATGGTTCTCCAGATAAATGCGGAAAAATATGCGAGGAATATAAATTAATCGATTCCAGAATTAAAGTGATTCATAAAAAAAATGGAGGATTATCTTCAGCAAGGAACAATGGTTTAGATATTGCAACTGGAGATTTTATAGGATTTGTAGATAGCGATGACTACATTGAACGGAATATGTATGAGAGTTTAATTGAGGCTCTTAATAATAACAATGCTGATATAGCAACTTGTGGAATTATTCGTGAGGATACAAATACACAACATAAAATAAATATAAGAACACCAAACACAGAAAAAGTATACTTGGACATCGATGCCATTAGAGAAATATTGCTATCTAGAGAAATAGGAATCAGTGTGTGGAGTAAACTATATAAAAGAGAAATATTTAGTACACTTAGATTTCCTGTTGGAGAAAATAACGAAGACGCTGCCATAGTGCTGGAATGCATATCTGGACGTGTTGTCGTGCATACTGGTATTTGCACTTACCATTATATAGTAAGAAATAATAGTATCACTAAAAAGTACAGTATTGCTAACACCTTTAATTTTTGGAAACACAGTCAATCGATAGTTAATGAAATTAATGATAATTTTTCGTTATTGCAGACAGAGGCTAGATATTATTCTGTATTCGGATTATTTGGGATGATGATTGACTATAAAAGTCAAAGCAAAATTTCTGATCCAAATTATGAAGTATACTATAAAGTGTTTTTAGAAAACTATGAATTTTTAAAAGATCATAGTTCTTTTAAGACGAAAATGAAAATAACGATATTGCGATATTGTCCTTGGATATTAAGGTGGATAAGATGAAAAAAGTAAGCATAATAATTCCAGTTTACAACGTCGAACAGTATCTAGAACGATGCTTAGAGACAGTTGTAAATCAAAGCTATAAAGGTTTAGAAATAATCCTAGTCGATGATGGATCAACGGACAGCTCTGGGAAAATTTGTGATAAATATAAAGAGTTAGATGAAAGAATAGTTTGCATACATAAAGAAAATGGAGGCCTTTCATCTGCAAGAAATGCGGGAGTTAATATTGCTACCGGAGAGTATTTTGTATTTGTTGATAGCGATGACTGGGTATCTATCAGAATGGTAGAGACCTTAACTAAAGCTTTGCAGAAAAACAATAGCGATATAGTTTGCTGTGAATTTTATAATGTTAGCGACAGTACATTGGCGGTCAGTGATTTCAGCAGCAACGAAAGAAAGCTAACCAAAGAAGAAGCAATTTTAGAATTGATTAATTGGAAGATTAGAGATTACGCATGGAACAAAATATATAACAGTGCTTTGTTTGATGGGGTAAGGTTTCCTGTTGGTAGAAACTATGAAGATATGGCCACAACATATAAGCTTTTTGATAAAGCCAACAGCGTATACGTTATACCAGATTGCCTTTATTATTATTACTTTAGAGAGAATAGTATTGCCAATATCAGTAATTTTGATAAGTTACTAAAAAATAAATATGATGCGCTTATATCATATTATGAGAGAGTATTTTACTTTCGTGATAAAAATTCTCGTGCTTTTGAACTGTGTTGTAAAAAATATATCGAACGTGCTTTTTCCTTTTTGAATTTTTACTATGGAGACTATAGGCAAAAGAACCATACAGATTGGGAATTAGAAACCACAAAGGGAATAAAAGAAATATACGCACTTACTCCAAATTTAGATTTAGGCAGAGGTCTTAAATTAAAGGTTAAACTACTTAATACAACGAGTTTATACAAATGTTCAGAAAAATTATATTGTCAAACTAAAAAAATGATTCCCTCGTATCTTAAGCAGAAAATATCTGCGTTAAAGTGTGTTAAATCTATTCCAGAGGTAACATCTAGCAATACAAAAAATGTATGGTTAATAGGTACTCCTGCACACGATAATCTAGGAGACCATGCTATTACTTATGCGACGTTTGTAATATGTAAAAAACAAGCTATCAATTGCATTGAAATTGAAGAAGAGCAATTTTTGAATGGCATTAAAGAATACCGTAAAATCATTAACAAAGATGATTTGATTTTGATTCAAGGTGGTGGAAACTGGGGAAATGCATATCGTTATATAAATAATGTGCATGATTTTTGTTTGAAATATTTTAAAGAAAACAAAATTATTATCATGCCGCAAACTATTTATTTCACGAAAGATGAAACTGGTATTAAGTCATTAAATAGATCAAAAGTTTTATTAAGTAAATGCAAAGATGTTACATTTTTCACACGAGATAGAGAATCTTTTGAATTTGCAAGTAAAGAATACTTATCAGATTCGTGCAAAATAAAGTATTGTCCAGATATTGTATTGTCACTTGATATTAGTGAAAAAAATAATAGAGAAGATTGTTGCTTAGTGTGTCTTAGAAACGATAAAGAAGGAAAAATTAGTGGTAAAGACAAGACGCATATTTTAACTGAAGCTGAAAAATTATTTACTAGGGTTATCGCAATTGATACTTGCACCGGGATAAGAGTAAACGCAAAGGAAAGAATGCCAGCACTACTTAACGTTTGGAATAAATTCAGTAACTCAAAGTTAGTTATTACAGATAGACTGCACGGCGTAATTTTTTCTTATATTACCAATACTCCTTGTGTAGCTTTAGCAAATTTTAACCATAAAGTAAAATCTACAAGCACAATGCTATCAAAATACGGCAACGTTGAGTATTTAGAAGATTTTTCTAAAATAGATGAGGCTATTAATCAAGTACTCAATATCAATGATAAAAGTTATAAACCTTTTAATTATAATGACATAGAAGACTTATTGGAAAAATGGAGAAACAATTAATGGAACCAATAAAGAGATTTTTTGAGTGTTTATTACCAGTGACAGCATGCAATTTTAAATGCAGTTACTGTTATATTATTCAAAGAGATCATAGGTACAACAAAATACCCAAATTAAAGTACTCAGCTGAACATATAGGAAAAGCTCTTTCAAAAGAGAGACTAGGAGGGGCTTGTTATTTTTCAATATGTGGTGCAGGGGAAACACTTCTTGGTGATCAAATAGTTGAGTTAGCATATGAGTTATTGAAGGAAGGCCATTATGTTAATATCACTACTAATGGAACTATAACAAAGGCGTTTGATAGAATTTGTTCTTTTCCAGAAGGGTATTTATCTAGAATGCATTTTGCCTTTTCATTTCATTATACTGAGTTAAAAAAGCTAAATAAATTAGCGGAATTTTTTAGTAATGTCAAAAAGGTTAAAATACATGGATGTTCTTTCCTAGTACAATTAAATCTAACAGATACTTACGAACCTTATTTAAACGAAATAAAAGATATCTGTAACAAGGAACTTGGAGCTTTACCACAGTTGGTTGCAACTAGAAAAGAAATAAATCTTAATAATAAAATCGAATTTTTGACAGAGCATAGCGAACAGGAATACATTGAGCAAGGAAGTTCTTTTAATTCACCTTTGTTTGATTTTACAGTTAAAAATTTTAATGAAAAAAGAAAAGAGTTTTGCTACGCAGGTGATTGGTCTGGAGTCTTAAATTTGGAAACAGGCTTATTAAGAAAATGCTATAGCGATAATGGGGGACAATTAATTTTTGATGATATATCTGCTCCAATAAATTTTGAAGCAATTGGATGCTGTGGTAGTTTATTTTGCATGAACTCAAGCCATTTCTTGTCACTAGGAGTTATACCTGATTTATACACTGAAGTAACTTATGCGGGATTACGAAACAGACCGGAACATAATTGGTATACTGAAGACATGAATGAGATATTAAGTTCAAAATTAAGTCTTTCAAATAATGAGTATTCGAAAATAAAGAAGGCATGTATTTATTACACTACCTTGTTAAAAAGAGCTTTTACGGGTGGAATTACAAAAATTAAAAACGGTTTAAAAACGGTTTTAAGAATCAAGAAATAGATTAGGAGGAGCTATGTTTAAATTAAAACAAAAATTGGAAAACATGTCAGCTCCAGTAAAAGCTGCCTCATTCTTTACTATTTGTAATGTTTTACAGAAGGGAATATCCCTAATTAGTGCGCCAATATTTACCAGATTATTAACAACAGAACAATATGGTTTATTTACAATCTATAATTCTTGGTACGGTATCATATCGATATTTGCAACATTCAATCTTTCATATGGCATTTTTATAAAAGGACTTGTCAAGTATGAAGATGATTCTAAACGTTTTGCTTCATCGTTGCTAGGGCTGTCTACAACGATAACTTTTGCCTGTTTCTTAGTTTATCTAATTGGACTGAATTTTTGGAATTCGGTATTTGAACTCCCTTCATTTCTTATTCTTGCAATGTTTTTAGAATTACTGTTTGTACCCGCCTTTGGATTTTGGTCTAACATACAAAGAAATGAGTATAAATATAAGGCCCTAGTACTTGTTACGTTAGAAATGTCATTAGCTAATCCTTTACTTGGTATTGTGACAGTCCTATCCACAATCTATAAAGCGGAAGCAAGAATCTTGTCCATGGTTTTTGTACAAGTCATTTTTGGGCTATTCTTTTATATTTTGATAATGTACAAAGGCAGAAGGTTTTATGACAAAAAATACTGGAAATATGCATTCCTGTTCAATGCACCATTAATACCACATTATTTATCAATGACGGTTCTTCAGCAAGTTGACAGAATAATGATAAATAACATGGTAGGGACTTCAGAGGCGGCAATTTATGGGGTTGCATACACAGTGTCAACTTTGATGATACTTGTAACTTCTGCAATGAATAATTCTTTTACGCCTTTTACATATCAATCTATTAAGAAAAAAAACTATATTTCCATAAAATCTATCACTAACTTGATTTTAATAATTGTAGCAGTAGGTTGTATTTTGGTAATGGCCTTTGGCCCAGAAGTTATTTCTATATTGGCGCCAAAACAATATTATGATGCAATATGGATTATTCCTCCTGTTGCAGCATCTGTTTTCTTTATGTTTTTGTATCCTCTTTTTGGGAACATAGAGTTTTATTATGAAAAAACAAAATTTACTATGATGGCTTCTTGCGTGGGTGCAGTTGCAAACATAGTACTAAATTATGTTTTCATAAGGATTTTCGGTTATCACGCAGCAGGATACACAACTTTAGCATGTTATATTATGTTTGCTATTGCGCATTATGCTGTTTATCGAAAAATTATTAAGGAAAAAGAGATAGAGACAATCTATGATATAAAAAACATTGTTCTAATATCTATCTTTGTTCTGATTGCTATGATAGCTATATTGTTTACTTATAATTATACAATTATCAGATATTCCATTATCGCACTAATTATTGTAATAGCTATTGTAAAAAGAAAAACCGTTATTGAAATAATCAAAAGATTAAAGAAAAGAAACTAGGTATTTAAATATAAGGATTTTATATGAAAACAGTATGTGAATTAAACAAATGCAATGGTTGTATGGCGTGTGTTGATCGTTGCCCAAAACAATGTATATCTGTAAAGGATGATGTATCATACTTTAATGCGATTATAGCTGAGTCTCTTTGCATTAATTGCAAGTTATGTGAAAAGACATGCCCAAATGTTACCAAAGTAGAAAAAACAAATCCAATCGAATGGAAACAAGGATGGGCAGCAGAAGCTATAAGATACAAAGCTTCTTCTGGTGGAGCTGCATCTTCTATCATCAAGGGCTTTATTAAAAATGGTGGATATGTTGCTTCTTGTCTTTTCAAAGATGGAGATTTTGTTTTTGATATTACTAAAGATACAGAAGTAGCAAAGAAATTTGTTGGATCTAAATATGTAAAGAGCAATCCTACCGGTATTTATAAAAAGGTGGAGGAGAGATTAAAAACTGATAAAGTACTATTTATCGGTTTACCCTGCCAGGTTGCGGCACTGAAGAATTTCATCAAAAAGCAAGACAACCTCTATACAGTAGATTTAATTTGCCATGGAACGCCATCTTCTATGATTTTGGCTAAGTATTTAGCTGAAAACGATAATGATATCAACCAATTACAAGATATAAAATTTAGAAGCAGCAATGATTTTGGGTTAATAATAGATGGTTCCAAGGTATGCAATGAGGGTCAAGATGATTATTTAATGGCATTCCTCTCCGCAAATAATTACACAGAAAACTGCTACGAATGTCAATTTGCTACCAAGGATAGAGTTTCTGACATTACTCTTGGTGATTCTTGGGGAACTGAATTTAGTGATGAAGAAAAAAACGGCGTTTCTTTGCTACTGGTTCAAAGTGAAAAAGGAAAAGAAGTAATTGAGGGAATTGATTTTAATTTTTTTGATGTTGATATAGATAATGCAGTTGAGCAGAATCATCAACTAAGGCATCCTTCTATTAGAACTCCTGAAAGAGATAAATTCTTATCTCTAGTGAAGAATGGAAAAAGCATTTCCTATGCTACGTTCTGCATCTTCAAGAAAAGAATAATTAAAAGAAATATAAAGAAGGTTTTGACAAAGTTACATTTAATGGAAGTGCAACACTAGGGAAAAATCCCAACCATCTTATTTTCTTCGGATAGGAGATTAAAGGTAGTTGTGCATGCAACAGAGGTACATAAGAATAAAAGGTGTCAGGCAGTGCGTTAGGCTAAGGGCGAATAATCCGATGGGTGGAAATCCCATCAAGCAAGCCGCTAACCACGGCACTTTATAATGTAAGCGCCAGCCTCCCTAATACTTGGCGCTTACGAGGTAAAAGCACAAAGTGGCTTAAACGAAGTGAAAGCCAGCGCCTTGAGACGCTGGCCTAGTAACAAAGGCTTATAGCCGAAGTGCGAGCCACCCGTTAGACGGGGGCAACGACTTTTACCGCGTTATTATTTGGCGCTTGCGATTATACAAAAAGAACACCGATAGATTTGCAATTTTATCACATCTCCATTAGAATTTTAATCGTATGCTCAAGCCCATCTTTTAACGTATACTGTCCTCGCCAACCTAACTGGCGCAGTTTATCATTAGACAGTACACAATCTTGAGGATTGGAGTACCCCCTTTTTTCAATTTCTTCAGGAGAATCAAAGACAACTTTAGTCTCGCTAATTTCAGCAATCGTTTGGGCAACTTCGGCAATAGTAGCAATAGAGTTTTCGTTGGAAATATTATATGCCTCACCTGGGACACCGTAAAACAGAACAGTAAGCAAAGCATCTATTGTATCTATTATATAGGTATATGTCCTTTTTTGTGTACCGGCACTCTTAAGAACAATATTTTTATTATTTATTGCATTACGGATAAATTGTGCATGAGCTTTACTGTCATTTACTGTCATGGCAGGCCCGTAAACACTACTAAGACGAGCAATAACTCCATTGACACCATATTCCTGATAATAGCATCTCAACAACAATTCCGCACAACGTTTACTTTCAGGATAAGAAGACCTTATTTGATTAATATTAGTAATACCGCTGTTTTCTTCACTATAATAGTCAGCATTATCAATATGCCCATATACTTCAAAAGATGAGGTCAATAACACTTTTGTTTTTTTATGGCTGACACAATAATCCAATACATTTTTGGTTCCGTATATATTAGTAAGCAATGTTTCTGCTGGAAAAAGAGAATACATTTTGGGGTCTGCATTACTGGCAGCATGAATTATGTAATCATAATGGTACCGCTTTGCAAGCGGATCGCATATATCCTGTGCAATGTAACTAATCCAATCTTTATTTTTAATATAAGAAAATCTGGATTCCATTTTTTTTAAATTCCGGCTAAGAGCATAAACTTTAAAATTAGACTTACAATGTTGATTTGCATACATTAGTAAATCGACAACGCACGAACCAATTAAGCCGCTAGCACCTGTAACGAGAAAAACGCCATTTTTACCCAGTAATTTATCGCATATACCAGATAATTCACTCAGATATATCGGGTTTTCGGAAATTTTCATATCTCACCTCTAATTTTAATGTAACCAGGAATCTTTTTTTGCATTTAATAACGCTTTAAAAATTTCTATATCTTCTGTTGTTGTCAGCTTCAAATTTTTTTCTGATCCCATAGATATATACAACTTCTTTCCTAACTCAATATACATTGTACAGGAGGCAACGGAATTAGTAATTCCTTTTTCCAAAGCCTCTTTATGAGCAGCTATAATATCTTTCAAAAAAAATGTTTGTGGGGTTTGAGTTATTTTCAGGTTATTACGTGGAACTTGCTCCTCAGAAGACTTTGAATTATACGATTTTAACATAGCCGCTGTACAGGGAATTACAGTAATGGCATTACCACATTCCTTACATACACGAATATTATCGGATATAACATCTGCACTTAGCATTGGCCGGATTGCATCGTGAATTAATACGATATCATCTATATTTGTATGACGAGCTGCAATATCATAGAGACCATTACGTATGGAATCCTGACCATTTTCCCCGCCGCTTACCACATTTTCTAATTTAGTAATTCCAAACTGTTTCGCATATGCATATAATATATCATGCCAGCCATCCAGACAGACAACTTCAATCTTATCAATGTTTGGATGCTTTTGAAACGCCTCCATGGTATAAACAATTACCGGTTTATCATATACGCTGATAAACTGTTTAGGAATATCCTGATTCATTCTTGCGCCTATTCCGCCTGCAATAATAAGTGCTATATTCATTTCTATTGCCTCCTACCATTCATTTCTTCTTCAATCGCTGTCAGGTATTTTTTAATATATACAATGGATGTTTGTCTGTATTTTTCTTTGTTGATATCACAATATCCTTGACTAACGGCCAGCTCAAATTTTTCTAAAACCCTGCTGAAATTTAATTCGTCACTATCCATAACTCTTTCAGATACTCCAATATTATCAGCAAAATATTTCAGTTTGTTATTCCAGCTAATCGCTACAAAAGGAATTCCTAGCGAATAAGATACTATGCAAGAATGTAGCCGGGAGGTTATGATTCCCTGGAAACCACTGATAATCTCAACTAATTCTTTGGGGGTTTTAGGGGTTAGCAATTTATCAGACGGATTAATTCCTGCTTTCTCACACAATTCCTTGGCATACTCACTATCGCAGACGTCTCCATTATTAAAAAGCTTCCATTTTTTATTCTGCTTTTCCAAAGTGTTAATGATTTTTAACATTTCTTCTTCATATTGCTGAGGAGTTATCCTCCTTTTGAATTCAGCAAAACGTATTGGCGTAATTATCCCCAGACCAATAATATTTGTTTCTTTTTTTGAAATATTAAATGTTTCTGCGCTCCAAACGCCTATATCAGCTATTCGTGCAACTTCAGTATGGGGGTTATGAATCATCTGTTTAAGTGTATTAAGATCATCTCTTGTTGTTGCAATCTTTAATATATCCATACTAAGTACTTTACAAAATTGCCGGCATCTTCGATCTTTTTGATTATATTTGCTCTCAATTCCTGCACAATTAATAAATACCGGTATACCAAGCTCTGAAGCAGTTGTCATAAATGCCATATAGTATGGTGCAAAATTAAGCCTCACATCATACTTTATTGAACCGGCACCCATAACAATAATTCCATCAAGCCCCTGCATTTGGTCTCTAAAGCTTTTTATTAAATTTTTTCGTGCAGTACCCATTTGCCAGATATATTCATCCAGCCACAGGGTATTTATCACACCAAAAATCTTAGCTAATTTTCGAATCACTTTTAGTCCAAGCACAATAGGATTCTTATCAAAATAGTACCAAACAGAATCATCACCAGAAAAGGTTCTTCCAAAAATGTCAATATTCTTAATTTGCAGATCAGAAGCTCCTTCTTTACGGCATAAATACTCTGTACACGAAAACAATAGGGGATCACCTAAATTCTTACTATAGTATTCACCCAGAAGCCCTATTTTCATAAATTTCCCCTCCCTGTGTAGAACATCTTAATTTTATCTTTATATATAATTATTGCTTCACAGCAAAGTAACACAATAAATATGCCATTATAAAACAAGTTAAATGAAAAATAAATTTTACATGAGAATAATACCTGAAAAAACAGAGCGACTAATAATTTCCAATTAACTTTGATATAAACATACTTTTTAATTAACAAAAACCGCCTGATATCTATGACGAGATAACCTAATGCCAGAGCTATATTAGCAGCCTGTACGCCCATAAAATTCATAGCGATGACAGCAATGAAAACATTCACTATACTACCTGCAAGTGTTGTAGTAAAAATAGATCTATTTTTTTTTAATGTGCTCAGTATGCTTCCTAAGAAAGAAGATACACACGAAAAAAGTGCAGCAAGTATAGCCACGGGAATTAAAGGTTCTGCATTTAAATAGGAAGCATCTACTAAGAGCGGGAAAAAAATTTTAACACAGGGAATTATTCCTGTACATCCCAAAGTCATAAATTCTATATATTCCTGAAATGCAGTTGTATAAAATGCCGCCATTTCCGCTTTGCTTTTATTTGCTTTAGAAAAAGTCAATTCCTGCCAGGCCATTTGAAAGCACTGTGTAAATAAACTGATTATACCTGTGAACTTATTTGCAATAGCGTACAAACCATTTTCCGCAACAGATAATTTATATCTAATAAGCACTTTATTAAAACTCGACAAAAACCAATACGCTGCAGAATTTATTGATAATGGTAACGAATATACAACCATCGCTTTTAATAATGAAACATCAAGTCTTTTATATTTCAAAATATGAGTTAATTTAACGGCACGTCCCATAATTATGATACCGGTCATAGCACCAATACAACTGGATATGTACAAGAATTGATAACTTCCCTTCATTACGACAATAAACCATATATTGCATATAATAGTAATGCAGGACGACAATACCCCTGCCAGAGCAAACATTTTATTTTTACCGTATCCGCGTGAAACAAACCCCATAACTTGCTGTATATTTGTTAAAAGACCAAATAAAAGTAGCCAGCATTTATATTCAATCCCCATAATACTGCCTAACAAAATAACTGCAATCGAATAAACTAACGTTGAAATAGTAAAAATAACGCACCCGGCTTTAACAACATTTGCTTTTTCTGCTTCCTTTTTATAATCAAACATAAAACGTAGTATCCCGCCCCATATGTCTAAGAATAATATTGAACTTAAAAATGTTATATATGCCGTATTCAAGTCATATGTGCCATATGATGCCGGTGGTAAGTATTTTGTATATATGGGTAAAAGCAAGAATGAAATTATTTTTATCAGCACATTTCCGACTAAATAAATTCCTGTTGTTCTTACGAATCGAATTAAATCCTGCATTTATTTTCTCCAATATGCTTTGTAATCATGGGGCAGAGTACGCTCCTTTTCTGGAGGTAATTCCATATAGTCTCCATACATTGTTTTTAAATATACATCATAATTTTTAATAACAGAAAATATAATGTTTTCAAAAACTGCAGTTGTGGTTTTATCAAAAAATCCCTGTGGAAAAATTTCTTTTTCTCCATATTTAGAATAAATACTCCCACAATATTTTGTTTCCTGATTATTATATTGCTGCACCATTTGCTCTAACTGCTTCATCCAGTATTCAGCCTGTTTTCTTCGGCATATTAAATGCTCCGGGTAATATAGAATTCGTTTTATATACATTTTCCATGGAGTACTGGAATAATAATACCCTACCTTTGATGAAGCTATGGCACGGCGGGTATATTGCCTGGCCTTTTTAAACATTAAAGTTTCCTTTCCTTCCGGAATGGAGTCAATCGGAAATATATCAATAAAAACGCCCATTTCCGGCATATCAAGTTTTATTTCCTGATCATTATACATTATGGTTTGCGGATTAATTAACTTTGAGAAACCATAGATATAATGAGGAGTAACTCCTGGCGTATATAATTTATATCTTGTTTCGGACTTTAATACATTAATCAGGTGATTATAATTATCTCTGGTCAAAAATATATCAATATCGTCATCCCAAGGGATAAAACCTTTGTGCCTTATTGCGCCTATTAAACTGCCACCACAGAGAGAGTATGATATGTTATGTTGTTCACAAATTTCTTTAATATAAACTAACATATCAAGTTCTAACTGTTTTTGCTCATCAAAAAGAATGTTTTGCATTGTCAATTATGTATGATAAGATTTCTTGTAAATCTATAATCATACTACTCCTACCCAGATTTATATAAATCTTATTCATATTTTTTATAAAAACTTTAATCATTTATATGGTATCGTTATAAATCTTTTATGAAAATGAATTTGTGCACTTTCTTACAAGTACAGCCAATGCCCAAAAGATAATGAATGAAAGCTGTGAATACATCGCCATATTATAAATAAATATCATAATACTCCCTGTAACCATCATTATTAGCATCGTTCCATATTTTCGTGTTCTTGTAAAAAAAAGTGATTTAATTCCTATTTTAAGTAACTCAACATATATTAAACAATACAGTAAAAAACCTATCATACCCTGTTCGTTATACAAATATGATGTATAAAACTGGTCATAATGCGTCCCTTGATTTTTAAGCCAAAAACTATTGTCAACAAAATTTGACGATGTTACGTTTCCAATACCCATACCAAACAATCTATTCCATCTATTAGGCAACAGATATTTATTTGAATAGCTAAACACAGCAGCTCTTCCAATATCATAATCGGTACTGTAATGTTTTTGAAGGTCTATAAGTCTTGCCAAACCGCCCCTTCTCAATTCACCTATCAACGTTGAAAACTCTGGAAACATTCGAATCAATAAATTATAGAAAACGATAACACAAATTAGAATTAGTGCAACCCCAAAAAAAGTTTGTGGCTTTTGGGGAAGGCAAAGGTATGCTACCATAAAAAGTAATACAAATTCTGCAAAAAAGAATTTAATCTCTGCTAATGCTGCAACAGCTAACATCAGCACTGATATAATCAGTACTCTTTTATATTCACTTCCTTCTGCATCGTGACACACAATTTTTTCAATACAATATACACTTATAATTACAAAATAGAGATTTGTATATTGATTAACACCCATAACTAAACCAAAAATGCCACCTAATAAGTCTTGATTTATTCCCAACAAAAAAAATTCTATCAATGTCAAAACAATGTTAATCCAAAAAATACAATTAAATATTTTAAGTGTTTGTTTAACGCTTTTGGAATCACCAAAAGCCAAAACGCAATAGAAAAAAACAAATCCTCTAAAGTACTTATATGCACCATATATTGCATTGCCTAGTGACACGCCATTTATCACGCCTCCAACAGTCATTGCCATAACTATAAATAGCAATATCGCCGTTATTGAATAAACAGATTTACACAACAATGTTTTTATAAATTTCTTGATTTTGAAGGTAACCATCAATATGATTGGTATATCTATCAAAAAATATATTACAGACGAAACGTGAAATGTTTGTGCTATACAAAGTGTGGCAAAAGATAAAATGAGTGTTAAATTTATATAATCTGTTCTAATTTCGTTATTATTCATTTTAAATCTTACTTTTACTCCTGCCATCTAATCATCCTCCTGGTGCCTCTTATAAAATAAAAGAGACTCGGAAAACATGCAATAGCATAGCTTTTCAATCCCACTTGTTTTCTCTGGCTTCTCACTTTTTTCATTAGGTTGATGCGGCTTATTACCCCTTCTTTCCTATCTTTCAGTTCCATCATTCTATATATTTCTTCACTTAACATGAGATATGTCTTTAAAATATTTTGATATGCATTTCTTAAACAACTGCCCTGTTCTATATTAGTGTTATCAATCAGGCAGTTACAGATTTTAACCAGATCACAATAATTCTTGATTTTTACTTTCGAGGTTGTAATTGACTCTCCTCTCTTATTATAAAAATAAAGTGCCTTATCCATATAATAAATCGTTGGATTTTTAAAAAATGCTAGCGCTGTAAAAAAAATATCTTCATAATAAATTCCTTCTTCAAACAGTAACTTTTCTTTCAATAAAAAACTTCTGCGGTAGCAATAAAGTGGAACGGTTGACAAGGGTACTCTTTTTTGTGCTATTTCTATACCATATTCAATCTTATTTATACACTTACCTGTTGAAAGTACACTCCGCCTATTTGCCTCAATTACCGTTGCATTAAATCCAATAATGTCAACCTCATACTTGTGAAGTATCTTTTGTAACTCATCAAGCAAATTGCTCGAAATAGTATCATCACTATCCATGAAATATATATATCTTCCAGTTGCAGCTCCCATACCTGTATTTCTGGCCCCTGAGAGTCCTTTGTTGGTTTGATGTATAACTTTACATCGAGATTCTTTTACTTTAAATTCATCGCAAATATCCGGACATTTGTCTGTTGATCCGTCATCTACCAAAATTACTTCGTAATCTTTGAATGCTTGTCGTGTAATACTTTCCAAACATTGAGGCAAGTATTTTTCAACATTATAGATAGGCACAACAATCGAAAAGATAGGATTATTCATTTTTATTATCCTCTAACGCTTTCAAATATAACTTTTTCACCCTTTTTGCATGTATTTCCATAGAAAAATTTTTTTTTGCGTACGCTTCTGCGGCTAGTCCAATTTTATTTACTGTTTTCCTGTTATTTACCGCCCAAATTATTGCAGCTTTCAGTGCATCACCATTTAATGCCTTATATATAATCCCATTTTTTCTATCCTGTACAATTTCTAAATTAGCCCCACTATCACTCACAATCGGGCAAAGACCTGACATCATATATTCAACGGTAACTCTACCAAAGCCTTCTACACGTGAGCATGTTAATCCAACATCATACTCAGGTACTTTCTTCCAAATGTCCGGCTGATAGGAATGGATTTTCATACACTCTGAAAGATCGCTTTTACAAATTTTTTTGTTCAAGTATTCTACGTACTCTGTCTTTCCATTTCCGTAGAAATCGATGACAAATTTATTCTTCAGACTTTCTGAAATGTCGTTTAAGGCATCAATCAAATCCTCTTGACCTTTATTCTTTGTATATCCACCCAAAAAAATCATTTTGACTTTCTTGCCAGATTTATCTTGTTCAGAATTATATAACTCAGTTCTAATACCATCATATATAAGTGATTCATTTTTAATAAAAAGGCCTTTTTTATTCCATGCATTTTTTACAGACTGGGAAATGGTGATAAAATAAGAATCAAATGAATTCATATATGAAATCGAGTCTTTTTTTACCGATATCAACTTAAAGTCTCTTCCATCTGCATGTTCACGAATATGCCAAATGTGAGGAATATTATATTTTTTCGCTAAAATTGTTCCAATGTCAATTCTATTAAGATTTGAATGTATAATATCTACTGTTGAAAAATCTATACTTTTCTCAATTTTATGAATTGCCAAATGTAGCCCTAATATGTAACGAATTTTTAAAAGCACTTTATATATTTGTGTCGGTTCTTTATACGAGCTCATAAAATTTTTAAACGGAGCCGAATAATTTTCCACTCCTATGTCTGTTAGCATTTTATTTAAAGAATTTTTCTTTCCCGTAATAACAATAGGCGTAATATCCGCCTCTTTTTTTATTTCAAAAATCAAATCATACAGTGCAAGTGCAGCGCCTCCTTGATCTACATGATTCATAAAGTACAAGACTTTCATAAGCTTCCTTCCATATCCTCATGTACTAGTAACTGATTTTAATACTTGCAGTTACTTCTCTGTTCTTATAGAAAAACATCCCCCAAAAGCTCGTCCCACTTTTTATATCTTTTCGTTCCTGTTTTTATCACTCGTCAATAAATATTAGCTTTGCACTCAGTGCCCAAGCCTTAAATGGAATCGACAATGACTTGCTCTTTTTCCCTATTTGGAGACCTAATCCACAACATTTTATAAATCCTAAAAGCCGGATTTTCACACCACCTATCAGTCTGGTCTGACGCATGATATCAATGACTCTCAGTTTTAACCTTTTCCACCCCGCTTCAGGTGTCAGTTTTGTTCCCCTTTGATAAAAGTTCTGAAGAATTTTAACATCAATTTTTTTGAACTTCACATTCTTTCTCCTTTGATCATAAAAGAAATTTTGATCTACTTGATCTACGAACAGCTTTTCATTAAATCTATAATTATTAAAAACCTTCATACGGATTGCCAAACAACTGGCAATCGCATTGAATTTTTCTTGTGATATTTTCTGATCTGAGAATTTGATAAAATGGCTGCGCATAAAATCATATTCATTCGGAGAATAGATTACACCGTCTTGCCCATAAATAATCGGAGCAAAAATATCAACGTCCTGGTAAGTATTTATTGCATCACTCAATTTATCAAAGTATTCTTTTGTAACTTCAGTATCATCATCAAAAAGAATTATAATATCTTTAGTTTTACTCGCATCAACCGCAACATTATAAGCTTTGGACAGCCCCTTATTCCCATTCATCGAAATATACTTAATATTTTTTTTCTCACAAAAAGTTTTATTTTTATAATCTTGTGTGCTATTATCAATAATCAGAATTTCAATTTGTTTATCATTAATATTTAAAATGTTTTTGCAAGTAATCGAGTCTTTTACCTTTTTGTTATAAACAACGATTGCAGCAACCATAGTTAATTTCATTACCAGTTAACCTCTCATCTGATTTGCAATATCCGCCTCCACAATTTCCTCACCGGTCTTATGCTTCAGTTGCTCTTTAGAAGCTTCACTTAGACCATTATTGATCACGCAATCTGTATCACATGTACTGCACTTGTCCAGCTCCTCTTTGGTGACCTTACCGTCACGGTAATCACGACAAATCTTCAGTTCGTACATGCTGTAAGGATAATTGGTAAACAATGCTTTAAATTTATGTACTAGAACCCAAATCGCCGTTTTCCAGATGTACTTGTGCATAGCCGGAGATACTGAGCCGATCATCCAGCAGGCACGGTCACAGCAGTGAACCTTTACACGGACTGTTTCGGCCTCCGGACTGTTCCATAGCTCGTCCCAAGTCTGGTTGTTCAGGTTTCCCATGACCTCTTTGTCCTTGGTCCCGTTACAGGGCATAACATCACCATAAGGGTCGATGAAAAAGGTATCAAAACTCATGTCGCAAGGCAACAGGCGTTTTTGGCCATAAATATAGTTGATCAGACCGTGGTTGAAGTAAGCGCGGAACCACTTCTTCGGGCTGTTGCTGTGGAGCAGTTCGTTGACTAGGTTTTCTAAGTTCTTTGCAACCATCGAACGATCAAGGATGATATTCTTTGCCTCCACGAAGTAGAAGCTGTTGTGCAGGGAGGCGGTTGCAAACTCCATTCCCATTTCATCAGAAATCTTATACAGCGGCACAAGGTCAGGAGCATTCTTGTCCTGCACGGTCATTCCGAAACCAACGTCCTTCATACCCATCTCACGCAGTTTCTTCAGTGTGCCGTAACCACGTTGGTAACCGTTTTCCAGACCACGAATCTCATTGTTCGTATGCTCCAGACCCTCAATGGAAATGCGAATACCAATCTGCGGGAACTCTTTACAGAGATCTACGATACGGTCGGTAAAAAATCCATTAGTTGAAATAACGATGCGATCTGACTTCCTATACAACTCACGCACAATATCTTTTAGGTCTGTACGAATGAAAGGTTCGCCGCCAGTGATATTGGTGAAATACATCTTAGGTAGTTTTTTAATTGTTTCGATGCTAATTTCTTCTTCCGGCTTAGAAGGCGCCTTATAACGATTGCACATAGAGCAACGGGCATTGCAACGATAAGTGACGATGACCGTACCATTTAACTTTTTTTCTTTAGACATAATTTGCTCTCCCATTATCAATCAAAGTATTATCGTTCATCTCTACTTTTTTATTTCAAACCTCTTTTCTATATAATTCCACCGTTTTCTTCACAACATCCTCCCAGTTGTATTTCTTATATATAAAATCGGAAGCCTTTTTCTTTAAATCCATCACATTCTCCGAATGGTCACATGCTTCTTGCAGTTTCCTCCTTAAATCATTCACATCTGACTTTTTGAATATTAGTGCTTTATTTTCGACAACTTCCACACACTCTGAAATGTCAGACACTAAGCAACAATTTCCGTAACCCATCGCTTCCAGAAGACTTAATGGCATGCCTTCCAAGTCAGAGGGCAACGTGTAGATATAGGCATTGCTATACAACTCGTCAAGCATTTGCCCCTGTACGAAACCAGTGAATAGGATTCTGGCATCATCCATCGCCAATTCTTTCAGTTCTTGTATATAAGAATCCGTATCACTGGTTCCACCTGCGATTACTAATTTTTTATCTGTCTTGACCTTTTTAAATGCTTCTATTAAATAGTGAATCCCCTTCTCAGGTACAAGTCGCCCCAAAAACAAAATATAAGAATCTTTAATTAGTCCGTGTTTTTCAATAATTTGTTCCGCTTTCCGAATATTTGGCCGATTTACACCGTTTGGAATAAACCAAGTTCTTCTTCCGTACGTATCTTGGAAATAGTCCTGTACACCTTTGCTTAAAACTATAATTTCATCTGCATATTTGACTGCATTTTGTTCACCCATTCGGATAAATTTAGAGCCAAAGCCAGATTTCCATTTTTCACGTTGCCAATCTATTCCATGAATGGTAACTACAACTCTTTTTCCGCACAATTTCGGCAACAATGAGAAAAAGGCTGGCCCTTCAGCATGAATATGTACTACATCATATTTCCCCAAAGCACTATAAAGAGCTGCAAAAAAAGATGAACTTACAGCCGCAAGACCTTTTCTTTTTATTGTCGGAACAGACTTTTGATGAACTCCTTCATACTCTGCATCACTTAAATGATGGCCAGATCTGTTATAACAGGTCACCTGATAACCGTTTCGTGCCATTCTGGTACAAAGCTCTTTTACAACTATTTCAATTCCGCCTTCTCGGGAAAGACGTTTTTGACCGAACATAGCAATTGCAAGTTTCTTTTCCATATTGTCTCCAATTTATCACTTATTCTTCTATTCCTTTTATCTTACCCCCCGTTACGAGATTTTTTTCTATCTTATCAGTACGTTTTAAGTTCATGTTATTATTCCATCACCTACTGAGTACACATATAGTACATTCTTTTCTATAACCCAAAAATAATTGTTATTATTTGGACTAGACACTTTATCGCCCTATCAATTTATGCAATAATCAAAGCATCAAAGATGAATTTATCAATGCTAAACTTTGGGAGGGAAAAAATATGTCAATAAATTGCAGAGGTCCAGGACAAATTACAGAAATGCTAACTCCTGTTCACTATTCAGACTGAAATAGAACTCGAAACACACCATACACTTACAATGAGGGGGAACCGAACAATGAACTACAATTACGAACAACAAAAAATATACCTGACTGACTTTCTAAACTCTTTATCTCTCGAAAGAAACCTGTCAGGAAAAACCATATATGCATATAAAAGTGATTTATCATGTATGTTTTCATGGTTAAATGAAAATAAGTATGAATTAATAAATCCGCAGTCAATCTCGGACTATTTTCTTTATTTGCAAAATAATAAGAAATTATCTCCGCGATCCATTCGCAGAAAGTATGTTTCGATTAAACAATTCTTTCACTACATAAATGTTGAAAAAGGTGTGAATGAAATTTTTATGAAATTTTCGTCAAGAAAGTTTCAGTTACCAAAATCACTGCCGCGTACCTTATCAAAGATGGAAGTAAATCAGCTGATTACTACTGTTTCAAAAGAATACAAATCAGCTCCAACTGATTTTTACCGGAGACTTTGCTTGAGAGATATGTGTATAATTGAAATACTGTTTTGCCTGGGGTTGAGGATTGGAGAAGTGGCAGCATTAAATATAGAAGATTATGATTCTGGTGAGGCTTCCTTTTTGATTCATGGTAAAGGGAATAAAGAACGGATGCTTTTTATATCATCAATAACCGTAAATCAAAAGCTCCAAAAATGGATTAGAACGAGGCAAGAGTTTAATCTTCAGGACGATGCATTATTTGTTAACAAATACGGAAAACGATTAAGTATTTACAGTATAGAAAATCTTTTTTATAAATATAGAGAATTGGCACATATAAATTCTGAAGCAACTCCTCATTACTTGCGGCATAGCTTCGCAACCCAGTTACTAAATAATGGAGCAGATATCAGAGCGGTTCAAGATATTTTGGGGCATAGCAGTATTGTTACAACTCAGATTTATACAGAGGTATCATTAAAAAGAAAAAAAGAAGTGCTGTTAAATTATAATGGGAGAAATTTTATTAATTTACCAGAAGATAGTATGATAGAAGAGTGGCTAAAATAGTTATTAAAAATAAGAATATGATATAATACTGCAATCAATAAAAAATTATGTTATAGTAGAGGACAAAATGTATTTTGCAAAAAAATACTGGAATCAATTTATAGAACAAAAAAATAATGGTCTAATAGAATATAAATTTTTTCGGTAGCGATAAATCATATATTTATTCAGATATAAAATAGTGAATACATATGATACTAATTACAAATGGTTTAGAAATTTTTATTGAAAGGCAGTTAATATGTTTGATTTACTTGATAAAGCTATGTGGGGCTACATAATAAAGGATATAGGAAAAGAATTAGAATATCTCCCATACGCCCTGTTTTTGAGTATAATTGTGTATTTTGTGTTTAAAATTATTTTGCGTAAAAATAGTAAATCGCTCTATAATTTTTATAAAGTAATATTTTTAGTTTATTTATTTGCGCTGGTACATATTACATTGTTTGAACGTGAACCGGGTTCACGGACAGCAATTAGCCTTACCTTATTTGAAACACTAGGAGGTTCCAGAAATAATGCATATGTTGTCGAAAATGTACTTTTGTTTATCCCATATGGTTTTTTACTTGCGATTCTTTTTCGTCCAATGCGTAATTTCGTGTTATGTCTTGCGGTAGGCGCAATGAGCAGCTTGACAATTGAAACAGTTCAATTACTTACCCAAAGAGGATACTTTCAAGTAGACGATATTCTCATGAACAGTATTGGAACAGTGATTGGCTGTGCTGTTTTTTTGATAACAGCTGGAAGTTATCGCGTCTGTAAATGGATTATTACAAAGTATTGTGAGTCTGCAAAAATTTAATCTGTTGATCATCATCGGATAATTTGTCGTAGGTTGTCGAAACGTGGACTGAGCAATAGAGGATTATGATCAGGGTTAGAATACAACAGACAGAGAAACAAATAGAACCATATAAAATAGATGTAAGCAGCATATATTTAGCTCCTTTCATTCTTACCTCGTAAGTTGCATGATTACCTAATATAATATAGGTTTTATTTTATTAGATTATACTAGATATGGAAATAAAACATAAAAAATAATATAAAATCCGTAATCATTTATAGATAGAGTAATCAACTGTAGCATCATAGAAGCGAATATTCGGGTAAAATAGCAGAATCGTTAAATATTATAACGATTCTGTTTTTACAAGTATGATTGAATAATTGCATATATTATACACTTAAAACATATTATAAGCAGATGTTTTAGACCTAAAATGCTTGCAAAATATGGAAAGGTGAGTTAATATAGTCTCAACGGGTTACATATTCCGGAAAAACAATTTTAGGAAAAGGATTTTTGAAAGGAGAATGCAATTATGAGAATGAAGAAGCTGGCTGTTATGGCATTAGCAACAGCGCTCTCCGTAGGTTCTGTCATGACAGCATCGGCTGCATGGTTACAGGAGGGAAGCAACTGGAAATACCAGAATGATGATGGTACATTCCAAACAGGAACATGGTTTAGAGATGTAGACGGAAGATGGTATCATTTCGATAACAACGGAATTATGCAGAAGGGCTGGTTCCAGGATGCTGACGGTAAATGGTATTTCATGGCTTACAACGGCGTTATGCAGGTCGGCCTGATCAAAGTTGACAGTAGTGTCTACTTTATGAATCCGAGCGGCGATTTATTTATCGGCGATAAGGAAGTGAATGGTAAAGTTTATAATTTTGGTGTTAATGGAACAACAAATGGACAGCCTAATGTGCCGTTAACTGCTACTTTTGGCGGCAATGGTAATCAGTCACTGTCAGGTGGCGGCGGTTCTTCGTCACCGAGTTCCAGCTCCAGTTCTAAGTCAAAGTTAAAGACCGTTGCTACTGTAGCTGATTTAAACGCACTGGCAAAAGAGGGCTATACAAACCTTAAGTATGCTACAAACGATGGCGGAGCAGTTACCTTATCAGAAGTAGATGATGTAGATTATTCAAAAGTTACTTTAACTGTAGATGCTCCTAATCAGAGTATTACTAATGAAATTACATTCAAACAGGTAACGATTGAAGCCGTTAAGCCTAACACCTGGAATGAAAATGCAGGAAACAAAATCGTGTTAAACAGCGATGCACGTATCGTAAATAATAGCGAGGGTACTGTGGTTAATGTTGCTAAAGCAAATATTCAGGTAAAACTGGAGGGTGACACAGCAACAGGATTGAATGTCACTGTATCTGGCACAACCATTATTGCAGATGTTCCGATCGTTGCGACTGTTAGTAAGCCTGTTACTCTTGTAGTTAATGAGACTAGTGGCTCTTCTGTAGCGGTTACCGAGCCGGTTACAGTTGAGGTGAAATCATCAAATCCAACTGATTCAGGGAAATTGGATATTACCACGACTGCAAAAGCTGAAATTAAAACAGCGATTCCTGCCACTATTACAGCATCACAGGAGATTACATTAGTAGTTACCCACAGTGCAGCTGCATCAGGGACTACGGTTAAATCTGCGAACAACGATGCAGATGAGGCGGTATCTAAAACAGAAATAAAGAATGAGTCTTCTGCAACAGTAGAGGTTGAAATTAAAAATTCAGATGATACAACTGCAGAGAAAAAACCAGTTGAGCCTGAACCAACTAATACTACAGACAAGCTTGTAGAAGAAGGAATTAAAGCAGCAGTTGCTTCTGCTAATAAATCTTCCTATATTGGCGCTAGTATTGAAGATAAAACTATTAATGTAACGATTAAGCAGTCAAACGCCACGTTAATAGACGCTCTTCCTACGGCTAGAACAATTTTAAGCATGTTTAAATCTGTAGATGGTGTTAAAGATATTACGGTGGACGGTGATCCGGTCAATAACGACGAGGATATGTTAAACTTTGCCAGAAAGCTTTACAGCGGAAGTACAAAGTTCGAAGCGGTAAAGGGATCATCCTATACAGTAGAAGTATCATATAAAGACGGTAAGACACCGCTGACCTATACTGTAAATATTAAATAAGTGTATATTTTATTTTCTTAAAAATTATTAAAATAGGGTGGCTCCCAAAGGAACCGCCCTATTTTTAAGTATAGCTGTATAAGAATTTTATCAAATAAAAGCAGTAATCCAGTGTGGGGCAAATTATGAAAAAACGAACAAGGACTGCAGGAATCTGCAGCCTGTTATCACTGCTGTTCTCGACCATTCTGGCGAGCACAATTTTCTGTATCACTGCTTATGCCGGCAGTATTAATGGTAATGAGCAATCTATTGTATCTGTCATCCACGGTCAGTTTGAGCAGGATGGCGTCGTGTATAAAGTTCGACAGGAGTACATCAATTCTGCAGTGAGTTATTTGCAGCAGGATGATGTAGACTTGACTGCAGAACAGGCTCAGGCTGTTATATCTGAAATCTATTCCAATGTGCAGACTGGTGTCGAAAGCGGCTATTTAGAGCCGATCGGGCAGGCAGTGCCTGAGGAGACGACCGCGGCAGAGGAACAGTCCGGCGGAGCGGCCGGCGAGACTGGAGTCAAGGACACAGATAAAGAAGGAAGCGGAACAGAGAATCAAGATGTTTCTGAAACAAATCCGGATGAACAATTAACGGATCCCCCTGAGTCGGACAGTCCGGCTGAGATCGAGCCGGAGGAGAATTCTGAACAGGTTACAGAGGCGGAGATACCGGAACCTCCTGAAGTTATTTCGATTCTGGAGTTGGTAGACAAGGCTCCTCCGCAGTCATACGAATATTTATCCAGGGATACCGATGCGCTTATGGCGCGCATTCACATTCCCTATCTGACGGTTATATATTTGATTATTTTAATGGCCGCTGTGATTGTGGTCATTGCAGCCATTTCATTTATAAAAAAGCTTCTTGTGAATCATCGTCGCAGAAAGCTGCGAAAATGTTTAAAATATATACTGGCAGCGGAAATTGGTGTGCTGTCCGCCATTTGTTTTACGGCAGCAGGCGTCTGGATCGGGGCGTTTCAGGACAGCGCTGTTTTAAATAAACTTGCGGATACGGGATATTACCGAACGATCTTTGAGGAGCTGCGGCGTGATACTTCTATCTCGTTTGCACTTTTAGATATCCCGGACAATGTGATGGACGGCGCAATTACATATGAACGCGTTGTAATGGCGGCAAGACAGCAGGTGGAGAGTGATCTAAGCCAGGGCGCCTATCAGGCGGATACGTCCGTTCTGACGGGGCAATTGGAGGCAGATATCAGATCATACCTGGAAGGCAGATCAGTTACCATGACGGAGCAGGCTGAGATTGGTCTGAATGAACTGATGAATCGCCTGGATCAAAAGTATACATCACTGCTTAAATGGCCATTCGCTGAATGGTGGATAAAAATGAGAACAGAATTTTTTGCTTTTGCAAAGACGGCATTGCCGCTTTCACTGCTTTTGGCCATTTGTTCTCAGGCTCTTATGATTGGCCTGAACCACTATAAGCACCGTGGCGTTATACTGGGAGGGAAAAGCCTGGTAGGCGGTGGGGTGATTACCGCAGCGGTATTTGGTGTGGGCATGGCGATGACCAGTCAGAACCTGCCGAAGATGACTCCGGATTATATGGAGCGGTTTTTCAAAATATACAGCAGCGGGTTATGCAAAACCGGAATGCTTACAGGAGCGATCGGAGTTCTTCTTGGAATTATTGTCCTGGTGGCTGTGCATACCTGGAAGGACAGTAAGTAACAGTTAATGATTACACAAAAAGAAAGGGAACGGTAAGAAGGATGGATTTATTCGACATTCACTGCCATTTGATTCCCGGAGTGGATGATGGTTCACAAACGATAGAAGAGAGCCTGGAGGCAATGAAACTGGAATACGAGGAAGGCGTGCGCCATATTATCTGTACTTCCCATTTTTCAGCGGATTGCGGGCCCGGCTATGGCGCTAAGCTGCAGGAGGCATTTGAGCAGTTGAAAGCGCGCCTGAAGGAAACTCCGTATGGAGGTGAAATGAGGCTGTATCTTGGAAACGAACTGATGTATTCCGAAAGCCTTCTGGAGTGCCTTGACGAGGGGCGTGCGAGAACGATGGCGGGCAGCCATTACATCTTAGTAGAGTTTTTACCCTCTGTCCGTTATGAGGAATTGTATAAGGGCTTACGAAAGCTGGAATCCGGCGGCTATATACCGATACTGGCTCATATGGAACGATACAAGTGTCTGTATAAGGAGATGGATCGACTGGATGAATTGAGGGACCTGGGGATTTGTCTTCAGGTAAACAGCTCCAGCTTATTTGGCGGAGTGTTTGACACTGCCAGCGCGGTGGTTCGGAAACTCTGCAAATCGGGGCGAATTCATTTTCTGGCGACAGATACCCACGGTACCCATTATCGCAAACCACAGATAAAAAAAGCAGCGGCATGGATGAAAGACAATTGTCCTGAGCCGGTTGCAAAAGGGATTTTATGCGGGAACCCAATGGCGATACTGGAGGATAAATTATTTTGATTTAGGAGAAAATTATGGGAACCAATCAGGATGACGAGATTGAAATTGATTTAAAGGAACTATTTTACGTAATCAAACAGAAACTGTGGATTATCCTTCTGACAGGTATTGTGGGTGCCGTCAGCATCGGACTTTATACTGCCATGGTGATGAAACCTGTCTACACGTCCTCTACGATGCTCTACATCGTAAATAAGACGACTACGCTGACCTCTCTGACGGATTTGCAGCTTGGTACCCAGCTGACGAAGGATTATAAGGTCCTGGTAACCAGCCGCCCTGTTACGGCGCAGGTTATTACCAATCTGGACTTAAATTTGAGCCATGAACAGCTGGTGAAAAAAATTAAGGTGGACAACCCTACCGATACCCGCATCCTCACTATCTCAGTGGAGGACACAGACCCCTATATGGCAAAATCGATTGCTGATGAGTTTGCGTCTGTTGCATCAGCCCGTATGGCTGAGATTATGGATTCCGTTCCGCCCAACATTGTGGAGGAGGCATATCTGCCGACTCAGAAGACAAAACCGAGCATAACGAAGAATACCATGATCGGCGGTATCGCAGGAATATTCCTTGCAGGAGCAGTCATTCTTGTCCTGTTTGTGATGAATGACGCGATTAAGACGCCGGAGGATGTGGAGAAATACTTAGGTCTCAATACGCTTGCTACTATACCGGTTTTTGAGGATGAAACAGGCGCAAAAAAGAAGAAATCCAAACGGAAGAAGAGCAGGAGGTAAAGAGGATGCAGAAGGTTTTATTGCGTAAACACGATAAGCTGGATTTCAGGGCAAATGAGGCGTTTAAAACGCTGCGTACCAATATCCTGTTTTCCGGACACGATACAAGAGTTATTACGTTGACAAGTTCGACACCGAACGAAGGAAAGACCTCCATTTCTTTCCAGCTGGCTGCCTCTTTTGCAGAAGCGGACAACCGTGTGCTGTTTATTGATGCGGATATCCGTAAATCAGTGCTTGTGGGCCGCTATAAGGCGGAGGGAAACAAGTTTGGACTGACACATTACTTATCCGGACAGAAATCGACGGATGATGTAATCTGCAGCACCGATATTAACAACCTGGATATGATTTTTGCCGGTCCCGTTTCACCAAATCCAACCGAGCTGTTAAGCGGCGAGTTATTTGCAGATCTGATCGAGAGTGCCCGGGAGAATTACGATTACGTGATTATTGATGCTCCGCCTTTGGGAAGCGTAATTGATGCAGCGCTGATCGCCAGACACGTAGATGGGACAATTATCGTCGTTGAGAGCGGAGTAATCAGCTATAAGATGGTTCAGCACGTAAAAGAGCAGCTGGATAAGGGTGAATGCCGTATCCTGGGTGTTGTATTAAATAAGGTGGACTTAGAACGTGATTCCTACTATGGAAATTACTATGGTAAATACTATGGAAAGTATTATGGAAATTACGGGGAAGAAACGAAAAAATAAGACAATATATCATTGAATTCTATACTCAAAGATACCCGCAGAGAATCGCCGCTGCGGGTGTTTTTCGTTTATTCCTCCCGAAAACGTAGCTTTTCTGCCGCTTTTTCGATATAATAATAAGAAAGAGTTGACTTTACCGCAGAAAAGCAGTAAAAGTAAGTGGAATAAAATTAAAAACATAATAAGGATGGAAAAAACGATGTATCAGATTGATTTTCATAAACCGGAGAATATACATTTTATAGGGATCGGCGGCATCAGCATGAGCGGGCTGGCCGAAATACTGATCGATGAGGGATTTTCTGTTTCCGGCTCCGATTCTCATGAATCAGAGCTTACGGATCATTTAGCCGCAAAGGGAGCCAGGATTGCGTATGGTCAGAGGGCGGAAAATATTGTTGATGGGATTGATGTAGTTGTTTACACTGCGGCAGTCCATCCGGACAATCCGGAATTTGCAGCGGCCATGGAAAAAGGGCTGCCGATGCTGAGCCGTGCGGAACTACTGGGGCAGATGATGAAAAACTATGAGAACGCGGTCGCAGTATCCGGAACCCATGGAAAGACCACTACAACCTCCATGATCACCGAGATCCTTCTGGCTGCTGATGCAGACCCGACAATTTCCGTAGGCGGTATCTTAAACTCCATCGGAGGCAATATCCGGGTGGGAGGACCGGAGCTTTTTGTGACGGAGGCCTGCGAATATACCAACAGCTTCCTGTCATTTTTTCCGACCATTGAGGTGATTTTAAATGTGGAGGCCGATCATCTCGATTTCTTCAAGGATTTAGACGATATCCGCCGCTCCTTCCGCCTGTTTGCAGAGAAGCTGCCGAAGGACGGCATTCTGGTCATTAACAGCGATATAACGGAGTATGAAAAGATTACAGAGGGGCTGCCCTGCCGTGTCATCACATTCGGCAAAGAGGAGAGCAGCAAATACCGTGCGGAGCACATCCGATTCGATGAACTGGCAAGACCGGTCTTCGACCTGAGTGTGGATGGAGAAACCGTGGATACCGTAGCTTTGGGGGTTCCCGGTGAGCATAATGTGTATAACTCCCTGGCGGCCATTGCTGTGTGTATGGAACTGGGGATATCTCTGGAGATGATAAAGAAGGGACTGTGGAAATTCACGGGTACAAACCGCCGCTTTGAGAAGAAGGGAGAACTGGGAGGCATCACCATTATCGACGATTATGCCCATCATCCGCAGGAAATCAGCGCCTCTCTGGCGACAGCGCTGAATTATCCGCACCGGAAGCTGTGGGTCGTATTCCAGCCTCATACGTATACGCGGACAAAGGCCTTTCTTGACGAATTTGCAGAGGCCCTGTCCATGGCTGACGAAGTAATCTTAGCAGATATCTACGCCGCCCGCGAAACCGACAATTTAGGCATCAGTTCCAAAGATATTGTCGACAGAATCGAGGCAAAGGGGGTAAAAGCCCATTATATTCCGTCCTTTGATGAAATAGAAACATTTATTTTGGAAAACTGTATACACGGTGATTTGTTGATAACTATGGGGGCCGGAGACATTGTAAAAGTGGGAGAAAAGCTGTTAGGTAATTAGTTATCCACATTATCCACATAGTTTTCAACATTTTATGTAAAGAAGCTATGTGGATTTTTTAATTAACATAAATTATTGACTTACAATTTTAGAAATAACGGATTTATGCGGCATTCGACACAAATCCCCATAATTTTTAAGATTATGTATACCTGGTTTCCACATTATCCACATTATCCACAATTACTTTGGTGGATAACTCCCCCTATTTCTTTTTAAGGGGACTTATGGTATACTATGAGCACTTGGTGAGGCAGTTCACGTACAGGGTACAGGATGAAAAGTGAGGTTATGGCGGTGGATTTTAAAAGCAGTTTTAAAGTGAGTGCGACGTTGGTAGCCAACGAGTTTATTGATACATATATGGCATCGGCCAATGGGGAGTATATCAAGGAGTATCTTTTTGTGCTTCGCCATGAGGGGGAAGCGGTGACGGTCTCCATGATCGCGGATGCCGTTAACCACACGGAATCAGATGTAACACGTGCGTTGTCTTACTGGAAAAAGCTGGGGGTTCTGGAGACGTCTGTGGATAAAGTCCCCGTCGATGGCCCTGATGTGGATAAATGGCCTGCGGCGGCTCAGACGGCCTGCGCCGGCGGCATGATTACGGAAAGTATGGAATCTCCGCTGAATGGAGCGTTTCCAGAGGCCTGTGTGGCTGTACAGTCCTCTTATGACTACGTGGAGAGACCGGTAAAGGGAAGCGGCACCGGTACTGCTGCGTACGGAGAAGCGGCTGTCCCGGAGAAGAGGGAGGCCGTCCTTACTGCCCCGGAACCTGCCTCGGCGCAGGCCCCGGTTAAAAAGACAGAGCCAAGGCCTGTTTATTCCCCGGAGCAGATCAGCGGTCTGGCGGGGGATGAAGACTTTTCCCAGCTCCTTTATATTGCCCAGAAATACATGAATAAAGTCTTTACGCAGCGGGAGTGTGAGGTGTTTGCCTATCTCTATGACGGTCTGCACATGACGGCGGAGCTTCTGGAATACGTGGTGGAGTACTGCGTGCAGGGAGGCCACACCAGTATCCGCTATATCGAGACTGTGGCAATCAACTGGCACGAGTCCGGGCTTAAGACGGTGGAGGATGCCAAGGCATATGCTTCTTCCTTTACCCGGGATTCCTTTGCGGTGATGAAGGCCTTCGGTTTAAATGACAGAAAGCCGGGCGATGCAGAGCGTGAGATGATTGACCGCTGGTTTAAGACCTACGGGTTTACCAGGGAGCTTGTCCTGGAGGCCTGTAACCGCACTCTGACGGCCACACACGCGCCCAGCTTCAAATATGCGGACAAGATCCTTTCGGGCTGGAAAAAGGCCGGTGTGTGCTCCTTAGAGGACGTGAAACGGCTGGATGAGCAGCATGCGGGGCGGACAAAGGGCAAGGGAGGCGGCAATGGAGCCGGCACCCAGGAGTACAGGGGAGGCGGGAACGGCCGCGGACGAAGTACCAACCAGTTTCAGAACTTTCCTCAGAGAGAGATCGATTATGATGCTCTGGTGCTGCAGCAGTTAACAGAAAATTAAGGAGGGAGCCATGTCGCTCAGCAATTCTCAGTATGATGCCATCATGCGTACTTATCAGCAGCAGCAGCTGCAAAACCGCCATGAGCAGGAAAACAGAATAGCGGAAGTTTATAAAAAGATACCTGCCATAAAAGAACTGGACGACTCCATAAGCTCCTGTGCGGTAAAGAGCGCCAGAAGGCTGCTGGACGGTGATCAGGGGGCGTTAAAGGAACTGAGGGCGGAGATTGCGGATTTGAGGGAACAGAAGAGCGTTCTGCTCCGTGCATACGGATTTTCGCCTGACTATATGGAGATGCATTATAAGTGCCCGGACTGTCAGGACACCGGCTACTCGGAAGGCAGGAAGTGCCACTGCTTCCGGCAGGCCGAGATGAAATACCTTTATGCCCAGTCCAACATTGAAGAGATTGTAACACTTGAAAATTTTTCTACTTTTTCTTTTGAATATTTTGATGACTCGTCGGTACTGCCCGTCCTGGGAAGAACGGTGAGGCAGTATATGAAACAGGTAGTGGAAACGTGCCACCGGTTTGTGGACGACTTTTCCACGGAACACGGCAATCTGCTGTTTACGGGGCCTACAGGGGTTGGAAAGACCTTTCTGACCAACTGCATTGCCAGAGAGCTGATCGACCGCTATTATTCCGTGATCTATTTATCAGCCAATGATCTGTTCGAGGTATTTTCAAAAAACCGCTTTGAGTATCAGGCGGAGGAAGAGATAAAAGGCATGTACCAGTACATTCTGGACTGTGATTTACTGATCATCGATGACCTGGGGACGGAGCTCAACAACAGCTTTACCTCGTCCCAGCTGTTTTACTGCATCAATGAGCGGCTGAATTCATCGAAGTCCACGATTATTTCCACGAATCATCCGCTGAATGAACTGAGGGACCGTTACACCGAGCGCGTGACTTCCCGCCTGATCAGCAAATATACGATTATTCCGCTCTATGGCGACGATATTCGCCTGCGAAAGAAAGCAAAACGCGCTGATTAACTTGACTATTTCGGCGCATAATGATATAAAAGAACCGTTGTAAGACAAATGGATACGTTGGAGGAGAAGAAATGTTATACGAAGAGAAGACGATTGAGACGATTCCGGTGGGCCCGCTGGGATTAATTCCGCTTAAGAGCTGTACGGAGCTGGGAGCCAAAGTAAACGATTATCTGGTGGACTGGAGACGGGAGCGTGAAAGCGAGCACAAGTCTACGATTGCATTTTCCGGATATCAGAGAGAGTCCTATATCATCGGGGCCAGCACACCGCGTTTCGGTACGGGAGAGGCGAAGGGAACGCTTTCCGAGTCAGTCCGCGGAGACGATTTGTACATTATGGTCGACGTGTGTAACTACAGTCTGACCTATTCCCTTTGCGGGATGACAAACCACATGTCTCCCGATGACCATTTTCAGGATTTAAAACGAATCATCGCGGCAGCGGCCGGCAAAGCTCGCCGTATCAATGTGATTATGCCGTTCTTATATGAGAGCAGACAGCACAAGAGATCCAGCAGAGAATCCCTGGACTGCGCACTGGCACTTCAGGAGCTGACCAATATGGGTGTTGAGAACATCATTACCTTTGACGCTCACGACCCGAGAGTACAGAATGCGATTCCGTTAAAGGGATTTGAGACGGTTCAGCCGATTTATCAGTTTATCAAATATCTTCTGAGAGAAGAGAAGGAACTGCAGATTGACAGCGACCATATGATGGTGATCAGCCCGGATGAAGGCGGCATGGGACGTGCTGTATACTTTGCCAATGTGCTTGGTCTCGACATGGGTATGTTCTATAAGCGCCGCGACTATACACAGATTGTCAATGGACGCAATCCGATCGTAGCGCATGAATTCCTGGGCAGCAGCGTGGAAGGGAAAGATGTAATTATCGTGGACGACATGATCTCTTCCGGCGAGAGCATGCAGGATGTGGCGAAGGAGCTGAAACGGCGTAAAGCGAGAAAAGTCTTTATCTGCTCCACCTTCGGTTTATTCACCAACGGCCTGGCCAAATTTGACGAATACTATGAGAATGGAACCATCGACAGGATTCTGACGACGAATCTGGTATATCAGACACCGGATCTGCTGTCCAGACCGTATTATATCAATGTGGATATGAGCAAGTATATCGCACTGATCATCGATAATCTGAATCATGACGCTTCCTTGAGCGAGCTGCTCAATCCTACGTCGAGAATTAACAGGCTCCTTGACCGTTACCGTGCGGGTGACAGGTAGGAGATCGATGGAACGATTGTCGAAACGGAACGTCTGTCTGGTAGGACTGACATTATTCTCCATGTTTTTTGGGGCGGGAAATCTTATTTTTCCGCCCTTTTTAGGCGCTATGGCAGGGACGAATACCTGGACAGCCATGGCAGGCTTTGCGGTGACGGCCATTGGATTTCCGATTCTGGGCGTGATTGCAGTGGCGAAGGCCGGCGGACTTACCAGTCTGGCGGGCCGGGTCCATCCCGGGTTTGCGTCTGTTTTTACGCTCCTGATCTATTTGTCCATCGGACCGTGTCTGGCAATTCCCAGAACCGCCAGTACCTCGTTTGAAATGGCTGTAATCCCGTTTCTGCATGGCCGCGTTTCTGTGGGGATGGCTCAGCTTCTGTATTCGTGCCTGTTCTTTGCCATTGCGTTTCTGGTGGCTTTAAAGCCGGATAAGCTGACAGACCGGCTTGGGAAAGTGCTGACTCCGTGTCTGCTGACTCTGATAGCGATTCTGTTTTTCGGCTGCATCTTAAAGCCGGCTTCGGTGTCTGGTTATGGGGGGCCGTCTGAGATGTATCAGAAGAATCCGCTTGTGAAGGGATTTCTGGAAGGATACTTAACGATGGATACCATAGCGGCTCTGAATTTTGGAATTATTATTTCTCTCAATATCAGCGCTCTGGGAGTGAAGGCGGAAGCCTCCATCATAAAAGAAACGATAAAGGCCGGAGTGATTGCCGGCGGTATCCTGGTTCTGGTATACGCCGCTCTGGCTCATATCGGTGCGGTCGCGGGAGGCGCCTTTGGTTCTTTTGAAAACGGTGCGCAGACCCTGAATCAGATGGTGCGTTTCCTGTTTGGCAAGGCAGGGCTGATTATGCTGGCGGCTATTTTCTTTATCGCCTGTCTCAATACCTGTATAGGTCTGATCAGCTGCTGCAGCCGGTATTTCTGTACGCTTCTGCCCCGGATCGGATACCGGATGTGGGCGTTTATCTTTGCTGTTGTCAGCCTGATCATAGCCAATGCCGGACTGAACCGGATTTTGGAGATATCCGTACCAGTGCTAAATGCAATCTACCCTGCGGCTATCGTACTGATTCTCCTCTCGTTTCTTTTCCCTGACGGGAAGCGGTGGCGGCCGGTTTACGTCTGTTCCATCGTTCTGACCGGAATTACGAGCGTAGCAATGGCTCTGTATGAAATCGGCATAACGCCTCTGGGACGCGTGCTGCTCCTGCTTCCCCTGCACAGTCTGAATCTGGAATGGATCAGTCCTGCGGCGGTGGGGATTGTAATTGGAGTATTGGTTCATTTCAGAGCGAACAAAAGAAAACTGCTTTTTGATTAAAACCATGGGGCTGGATCCCAGTGGTTATTCTCAAAAAGCAGTTTTTTGTTTTGCCCGGCAGTTCTATTACGAATTACTAAATACATCAAAACTAAACTGGTGCGCTTCTCCGGATATTGATTCAATACTTAGTTCTATGGGGACGTCATACTGGTCATAGACAATATTTTCGATCACCAGTAGCGCTGTACCTTCCGGGACCTCAAGGGAGGCTGCCAGCTGCGGGGAAGCGCTGCGGGCCATGATGGACCTTCTGGAATGGGCGGTATAATCCTGTCTGCACATCAAATCTCCACCAGATGATAAGGGATCAGATTCGCGGTCAGCATCTGCGCCTCCCTCTGATGGCATGTAAAGATAATTATCTGCCCTTCACAGGCCTTCACGAGCCATCTCAGGGCCGTCCTCAGCCGGTCATCGTCATAGAGGACAAAGCTGTCATCAAAGATCAGCGGCATCTCCCCGTGGTCCCCGATGATCAGCCTGGCGGCAGCCAGTCTCAGCGCCAAGTATACCTGGTCCATGGTTCCGCTGCTGACCTGCTCTAACGGAACCAGCTTGGTCTTCGTATTGAGAAACACATTCAGGTTCTCATCCACACTTAAACTGGTATAAATCCCCCCTGTGATCCCTGCGATCAGGTCCGATGCGGTCTTATTTAGATAGAGACCGAAGGAATCCCGGATGGAAGAGGAGAGCGTCGTCATAGTCTCTAACGCCAGATCAATGGCGGCCAGTTCCTCGCGGATTCTGTCGTTTTCTGCCAGGATATGCTTCAGGCCTTCTGCCTGGGTCTTGCAGGCGGAGAGGTGCTCCAGCTTCTTCTCCAGCTCCCACTGTGTCTTCTGCTGTTTCTCAATGACTTCCCCGCAGGTCTCCTGCCTCCCCTGAAGTTCCGTGATCTCGGCAGCCTTCTGCTCAATCGCGGTTTCCGACTTGGCAATGGCGGAACTCAGCCGTGTAAATTCGGCCATTCTGGCCTGAAATGCCCGCATGGCGTCCATGGAGATGGCAGTGTCGCCCAAATGCCTGGAAAATATCTCCTGCAGGACCTTGGCGCTTAATTCCATGTCCTTCTGGCGATGGCGCAGACGAAGGTACAGGATAAGGCCGATCAGATAGAAGATAATGGCGGCCCCCACCGCCGCGGCGATGCAGACCAGGGAATCCATCCCATAAGCGGCTGTCAGGTAATTGCTGTCACCCAGATAGTAGACTGCGCCGGCACCGCACAGCAGCAGGGTGGCGATAACGAGCGAGAGCACCGAAAGGATCTTTTTCGATTTCCTGCCGCAGACCTCCTTCGCCTCCGTATACTCGTCAAAGGTCCCCTGTGTCTTGATGGAATAGGCGGTAATGGAATCCTGGTCGGTAAACTGATTATTAGCCAGGACCTGTTTGCCTCTGGCCACTTTCTGGATCAGCTCTTCCTTTTCCTTCTGCTTCACTTCCAGTGTATCCTTTACCTCCACGCGCATGCGCTGGTAAGCCTGAATCTGATTCTCATATTCAGGTGAGGCAATCTCTTTTTCCGTATTGCGGATCTCGCTGAGCAGAGAGGTATAGGTGCGGGCGGCCTCCGGAACCATCTGGGATTCCAGTTCCTTGTGCTGGCTCTTTAAAAAGGAAGTAGCCTTTGTGATATTAAGCGCGATATTGCCGGTCGTATTTAAATTGGCGATGTAATTCTTAAGCTCAGACACCATGCCCTCATCGGTAGCGCTTTTTAACTGGCCGATGCTGACCGTGTTGTTGTAAGCCGTCTCACTTAAACCGCTTAAAAGGTCGTCGAGAAATGCCTTCGTCGGTTCGATCTCACGTCCCGCGGTCTCGTCCACCACCTTAAATTCTTTCTTGTTCTTCTGAAACGTCCGTTCAATGCGGTAGATGTGGTCCTTATGCTCCAGCCGCAGCTGGCCCTCGTAGGTGCCGCTGTTCTCCCACGGCTCGAACTTGGAGTACAGATCGTTTCTGGAGGCCCGTCCGCGCTGTTTTTCGATGCCGAACAGCATGCCTCTGATAAAGGTATGGATGGTGGATTTGCCGGCCTCATTCTTGCCGTAGACGATATTCAAGCCGTCCTCGAAGGAAAGGTTCCGCCCGTGAAATTTTCCAAAACCGTTAATATAGATATCCAGAATTTTCATTCGGTCAGCTCCTTTCATCCGTAGTGCGCAGCAGCGCGTTGATTCCGTAATACAGCGCCTTCTTTTCTACCTGGCTCATCTCCGGCTTTTGAAGGGCCTGAATATAGAAGCCGATCATATCGCTGGGATGCTCCGCGAACAGCGCTGAGAAATCGTACTGCGGTTCGGATTCATCAATGATTTCCATTATTTTAAAACGCGTGGACAGCATGTCTAAATCAAAGGAGATGTCGGGATCACGCATGCCGCGGATGCGGAACCGGAAAATATTCTCCGGTCCCCGGTTCTGAATCTCCTGGGTAATTTTCATGGCCAGCTCCGTGTTGGTGGTGGCTGTGGTCACGTTGACTGCTAAGGAGATGTACTGAAGCCTTGCAAGGGGAACAAATTTTAAAGAGGTTACCATGCGGGTTACCTCGTTGATCTCACCTACAAACATGCCGTGCTGGCCGGCCTCCGTCTTGTCGAGCGGTTCCGGTGACCCGGAAAATGCCATACGGTTTTCGATCAGCACCTCCGGCTTATGAATATGTCCCATGGCAATGTAGGAGAAATCCAGTGCGCCCATGGCCCCCTTGTCAAAGGGAATGTGGTTGGCGTCGCCGCCGTGCCCCAAAAGAACGTGGATTCTGCCGTTGTTTGGCACCTTCAGATGGTCCAGGCGGTTCTCGGGAATATCCGTGGTATGGTAGGAGAAGCCATAGACCTCCGTGTTGATCTCCTCAAAATAGACGCACTGCAGCTCCTCGTCCATCAGATAAGTCACATTGGGCGCCCAGGTAAAGCTTAAGAGTGCGGAATTATTCCGGATGCGGTCGTGATTGCCTGCGATGATGACGACGTGAACACCGGGTATCGTAGAAAACAGATAATTGACTTCTTTTAAATCCCTTGCCAGCGGCTGGCGGTGAAATAAATCGCCGGAAATAAACAGGCAGTCGGCTTCCAGCTGTCCCGCCTGTGCGACGGCTTTCGCGAAGGTATCTTTGATATCCTGGGAGCGTTCCTTGCTCCAGGGCTTATCGCTGTCCGGGCTCATGCCCCAGTGAACGTCTGCTATATGTACGAATTTCATAGTCATCACCTCATAGTCCCTCAGTTGTTTCCGGCGCCGTTTTTTTTATCCGGCTTTCCCAGTAAAGATACCACAAATTCCCTGCCGGAAAGGTAGGGAATTTGTGGTAGAATTCTAGAGTTCACAGTTGTTTACGGTTCTTGGGAACGGGACAACGTCGCGGATATTGGACATACCGGTTAAATACATAACACAGCGTTCAAATCCCAGACCAAAGCCTGCGTGGCGGGTGGAACCGTACTTTCTTAAATCGAGATAGAACTGGTAATCCTCTTTCTTTAACCCCAGCTCGTCCATGCGGGCTGTGAGCTTGTCGTAATCGTCCTCTCTCTGGCTTCCGCCGATGATCTCGCCGATACCCGGAACGAGGCAGTCAACTGCAGCCACGGTTTTGTTATCCGGATTCATCTTCATGTAGAAGGCCTTGATCTCCTTCGGATAGTCGGTTACGAAGACCGGTTTCTTGAAAAGCTGCTCTGTTAAATAGCGCTCATGCTCGGTCTGTAAATCGCAGCCCCAGAATACCTTGTAATCGAATTCGTCGTTATGCTTCTCTAAAAGCTCTACGGCCTCGGTGTAGGTGACATGGGCGAATTCGGAATTTAATACATGGTGGAGACGGTCTAAAAGGCCTTTATCCACGAACTGGTTAAAGAAATTCATCTCCTCCGGAGCGTGATCCAGTACATAGCCAATCACGTATTTTAACATGGACTCTGCCAGTTCCATATCGTCGTTTAAATCGGCAAACGCCATCTCCGGCTCGATCATCCAGAACTCGGCGGCGTGGCGGGTCGTGTTGGAATTCTCCGCACGGAAGGTTGGCCCGAAGGTGTAGACATTGCGGAAGGCCATGGCATAGGTCTCTGCGTTTAACTGACCGCTTACAGTTAAGTTGGTCGGTTTGCAGAAGAAGTCCTGGCTGAAATCCACTTTTCCCTCGTCGGTCTTCGGAATATCGTTTAGGTCAAGCGTCGTCACCTGGAACATTTCGCCGGCGCCTTCGCAGTCGCTTCCCGTGATCAGCGGGGTGTGTACATACACAAAATCGCGCTCCTGGAAGAACTGGTGAATTGCATAGGCGATTAAGGAGCGGACACGAAATACCGCCTGGAAGGTATTGGTACGGGGACGTAAATGGGAGATTGTCCTCAAATATTCAAAACTGTGTCGTTTTTTCTGCAGTGGGTAGTCTGGCGAAGAAGCGCCTTCGATGACGATTTCTGTCGCCTGAATCTCGAATGGCTGCTTGGCTTCCGGTGTGGCGACCAGCGTGCCTTTGATAATCAGAGCCGTTCCGACGCTCAGCCGGGAGATTTCAGAAAAGTTATCCATGGTGTCATGGTAGACGACCTGAAGTGTCTCAAAATAAGTACCGTCACTTAAGACGATAAAGCCGAAAGCTTTGGAATCCCGAAGGCTTCTGACCCAGCCGCCGACGGAAATCTCTTTGTTTAAATACTGTTCCCTGTCCTTATATATTTGCCTTACTGTCACTAAATCCATAATGATTTCTCCTTTTGATATGATCGCATACTTATTAAGATTATACTGTATTTTGGGCTGCGATTCAAGGGGGAGACTGTGTAAAAACGCTATATCCGGCATGAAATGTAAAAGAAAACCATATTTAAGGAAAAATGTCGGAAAATGCACAAAAAAGTATAACAATATTTCAAATATTTGTTCACTATTTTTTAAATGTGTGGTATAATGCTAGTACAATAAAATTCTAACAGCAAGAGGTGATAACGTGATTAAAAAAGAAATGATTGCCATGCTTTTGGCAGGCGGCCAGGGAAGCCGTTTAGGTGTACTGACACAGAAGGTAGCCAAACCAGCAGTATCGTTTGGCGGGAAATACCGCATTATCGATTTCCCGCTCAGCAACTGCATCAATTCAGGAGTTGATACGGTCGGAGTTTTGACACAGTATCAGCCATTACGTTTGAACACCCATATCGGAATCGGTATTCCGTGGGATTTGGACCGTAATGTGGGTGGAGTAACCGTTCTCCCACCTTATGAGAAGAGCAAAGGCAGCGACTGGTATACCGGTACAGCCAATGCGATCTACCAGAATCTGGAGTTTATGGAGACGTATAACCCGGATTATGTGTTAATCCTCTCAGGAGACCATATCTACAAGATGGATTATGAGGTTATGCTTGAGTATCACAAAGCGAATAATGCAGATATCACCATTGCTGCCATGCCGGTTCCGATTGAGGAAGCCAGCCGTTTCGGAATTGTAATTACTGATGAGAACAACCGTATCACGGAGTTTGAGGAGAAGCCGGCGAACCCGAGAAGTAATCTGGCGTCGATGGGTATTTACATATTCAGCTGGAAGGTTTTAAAAGAAGCCTTAATCAAGATGTCTGAGGAACCGGGCTGTGACTTTGGCAAGCATATTATTCCGTACTGCCACGCAGCGGGACAGAGAATATTTGCTTATGAGTACAATGGTTACTGGAAGGACGTAGGTACGTTAGGTTCTTACTGGGAAGCCAACATGGAGTTGATCGACATTATTCCTGAATTTAATTTATATGAGGAGTACTGGAAGATTTATACCAAGAGTGATATTATTCCGCCTCAGTATGTGTCTGAAGATGCAGTGATTGAGAGGAGCATCATCGGAGAGGGCTCCGAGATATACGGTGAAGTCCATAACTCTGTGATCGGTGCAGGTGTTACTGTAGCGAAAGGCGCCGTGATCCGTGATTCCATCATCATGCGCGAGAGTGTGATTGGTGCCGGTTCCTCAATTGATAAGGCTGTCATCGCTGAGAATGTTAAGATTGGATCAAACGTCGCACTCGGCGTGGGGGAATACGCACCGAGCAAGTATGATCCGAAGGTATACCAGTTTGACCTGGTTACCGTGGGTGAAAACTCTATTATCCCGGACAATGTCAAAGTTGGAAAGAATACCGCCATTGTAGGGGAGACGATCGTAGAGGACTATCCCGACGGATTACTGGCAAGCGGAGATTACATCATAAAGGCAGGTGGTATGCGATGAGAGCAATAGGAATTGTATTAGCAGGCGGTAACAGTAAGAGAATGCGGGAATTGTCCAACAAGAGGGCGATTGCAGCCATGCCGATCGCAGGCAGCTACCGCAGCATTGATTTTGCACTGAGTAATATGACGAATTCCCATATTCAGAACGTGGCAGTGTTGACCCAGTATAATTCCAGGTCTCTTCATCTCCATTTAAGTTCTTCCAAATGGTGGGATTTCGGAAGAAAACAGGGCGGTTTATTTGTATTCACGCCAACCATTACCGCGGAAAGCAGCGACTGGTACCGTGGAACTGCCGACGCATTATATCAGAATCTTACTTTCTTAAAGAACAGCCATGAACCGTACGTAGTTATCTCGGCCGGTGATGGTATCTATAAACTGGATTACGGCAAGGTGCTGGAGTATCATATTGAGAAAAAGGCCGATATCACCGTAGTCTGCACGGATCTTCCTGAGGGAGAGGACGTAACCCGTTTCGGTCTGGTGGGAACCAACGAGGACGGCAGAATTACCGATTTTGAGGAGAAACCCATGGTGGCTTCCTCCAATACCGTATCCTGCGGAATCTATGTTATCAGAAGACGTCAGTTAATTGAGCTGATTGAGCGCTGCGCCATGGAAGACCGCTACGACTTTGTCAATGATATTCTGGTGAGATATAAGAATTTAAAGAGGATCTATGCATATAAGATGGATTCTTACTGGAGAAATATCGCCTCCGTAGAATCCTATTACAGAACGAACATGGATTTCTTAAAGCCGGAAGTCAGAGATTACTTCTTCCGCCAGTATCCGGATGTATATTCCAAGATTGATGATCTGCCGCCGGCAAAGTATAATCCCGGCGCAGTCGTGAAGAACAGCCTGGTATCCAGCGGAAGCATCATTAACGGTGTAGTTGAGAATTCCGTTCTGTTTAAAAAAGCCTATATTGGAAATAACTGTGTGATTAAGAATTCCATCATTTTAAATGATGTTTATATTGGGGACAACACGGTTATTGAGAACTGTATTGTAGAAAGCCGGGATACAATCCGCGCGAATACGACTTACATAGGTACACCGGACAATATTAAAATTGTCGTAGAGAAAAACGAAAGATACACATTATAGGTAATGTGACGGGAAGGGGTTTTGACATGCAGATTACAGATGTTAGGGTAAGACGTATTGAAAAAGAAGGAAAGATGAAGGCTATCGTATCAATTACACTGGATAATGAGTTTGTAATCCATGATATCAAGGTAATTGAAGGGGAGAAGGGATTGTTTATCGCCATGCCGAGCCGGAAGGCAGCAGACGGAGAATACCGAGACATCGCACATCCGATTAATTCGAATACCCGTGACATGATTCAGAGAGTAATCCTGGACAAATATGAGACAACCGCATTGGAACTGCCGGAGGAAGAGGCAGCAATGGCCTGACGTTAGAGTTGGGACAGGCAGCAGAGAAGTGAAGTTTGAATGAATAGAAGCCGCATGGAGGGCCGATTGGCCGCCATGCGGCTTTGCTGGCTTAAAAAAGCAATTTACATATGGGGGACAGGCGGGTTATAATGGGGGTAGCGTTTAGATAGTTTATGACAAGGAGAGGAAGTACGAATATGACAATCAAAATTGGTATATTAGGATATGGGAATCTCGGTAAGGGCGTGGAGTGTGCAGTGAAGCATAATCCGGATATGGAGTTGGCGGCTGTCTTTACCAGGAGAGACAAAGCGTCGTTAAAAGTACTGACGCCCGGAGTGAAGGTTTGTTCCGTCCAGGAGGCGGAGTCGATGAAGGATGAGATCGATGTGATGATTTTATGCGGCGGCAGCGCTACGGACCTTCCGGTTCAGACGCCGGAGCTTGCGAAGAACTTTCATGTCGTTGACAGTTTTGATACACATGCCAGGATACCGGAGCATTTTGAAGCAGTGGATGCAGCGGCGAAAGAGAGCGGTCATGTGGGGATTATCTCAGTGGGATGGGACCCGGGAATGTTTTCCCTGAGCCGTCTGTACGGCAGTGCTGTTCTGCCGGAGGGAAAGGATTATACTTTCTGGGGCAGGGGAGTCAGTCAGGGCCATTCCGATGCGATTCGCCGCGTGGAAGGAGTGAAGGATGCCAGACAGTATACGGTGCCGGTAGAGGCTGCACTGCAGGCTGTGAGAAATGGAGAAAACCCGGAGCTGACTACAAGGCAGAAGCACACGAGAGAGTGCTTTGTGGTGGCGGAAGAAGGGGCTGATTTAAAGCGGATTGAGGAAGAAATCGTGACGATGCCCAACTACTTTGCCGATTACGATACGACGGTCCATTTTATCAGTGAAGAAGAGCTTATGAGAGATCATAAGGGGATTCCGCACGGCGGTTTTGTGATACGCACCGGAAAGACCGGATGGGAGAATGAGCACAGCCATGTGATCGAGTACAGCCTGAAACTGGATTCGAACCCGGAATTTACGGCTTCTGTCATTGCAGCATACGCGAGAGCGGCATACCGTCTGGGGAAAGAAGGCGTAACGGGCTGTAAAACGGTATTTGATATTGCGCCTGCGTATTTAAGTTCTATGAGCGGGGAAGAATTAAGAAAACATCTGCTGTAGGAACAGGAGGAAGAGGCATGGCGGCGAAAGAGATGGTTCTGTATTATCAGCCGGCGAAAGAAAAAGAGGCCGGCAATGCATCAAAAGCGGCAAAGTTAAAGGGTGTTCTGATTCGTATGGGAGTCAGAATTAAAAATATTACACCGGAGCAGACCGGGCAGACGATTGGCTATCTGGCCGGTTTTGACGGATTCGATGAGATGGAACCGCAAGAGGGAAGTGTGGCTCCGGAAATCGATGAAGAGATGCTGGTTATGAAGAATTTTACGAACCGGCGTATTGATGAACTGCTCGTGGGACTGCGGCGGGCCGGTGTGCCGAAGATTGAATTAAAGGCGGTCGTCACAGAGACGAACTGCGGATGGTCCTTTTATACTCTGTACGAAGAGCTTAAGAAGGAACGGGAAGCCATGACGAAGAAAGAGGAAGACTAATCGGGATCAGGGCGAAATGATATTATTTAACTGAAAGAAGGAGAAGTACCGATGGATAACGAAGGAAAGAAGGCGGCACAGACAGACCGGCAGGCGTTACTGGGGCGTCTGAGAGACACCAGGGAACTGTATGTGATTGTTTCAGCGTGTACAAAGCTGCCGTATGTTGTATGTGCCCCGGAGACATTTGACGACGAGGTGCTGGTGTTTTTTAAACCGGAGGAAGCAGAAGCCAGGGCAAAGAGCCTGGCGGCGGAAAAGATTCCGGTGAGCGTCGTAAAAATGGAAAATAAACAGCTGCTTTTGTTCTATACAAATTTATACACAATGGGAGTCAACGCGATTTCCCTTGAAGATTCCGGGAAGGAAGAACTCATCCAGCTGGAGGACTTTGTCAGACGGAGAGGAGACGAGCCCGGCGAGGAAGGAAAAGTCTGGGTGGAGAATCCGGCGCTGCACTTGACTGCCCTGTATTATATGCAGGAGGCGAGAAGACAGCCGGGGCCGGAGATGAATTCCAAACTTATGGAGCTGCAGGAAGAGATTGAGATGCATTTCCGCAAGGGCAATTTCATACTGGCCATACAGAAGGAAGGCAATGGAATCCCTCTTGTAAAGATGAAAAATGGGGATGTCTATCAGGCGGCATTTACAGATATTCTGGAATTTCAGAAGTTTAACCGGGAAGACCAGCTGCGGCCGGTAATCGTTCCGGCGGAAAAGGTCTCCCAGGTACTGGCAGGGGATGCCATCGGTGTTATCTTAAACCCCATGGGAATTAATCTTCCGCTGGCAGTGAACCGCCCGCCGAAACAGGAAAACAGGCAGTAGGAAGATGCGCAGGTGGCGGCAGAGAGAGTTTGCAGCTCTTTCTGCCGCTGTTTTTGTGATTATTTTTGGGGGGCTGGTTCTCGTGTCATGGTTGCGGTGTCAAGGCTGGGGAGGCTTGACCGTTTGAACGGACAGAGAATGCCTGATGAAACTGGCAGAACGGAATGCGGACAGAAGCCTGATTCCTGTAGACGCAGCTGGTATTCTTGCGCGTTTTGGTGGAATCCTGTATAATGGAGTCAGTGGGTGAGGTAAACGATGAAGAAGATATTTTCGTATTATTTAAAGCCGTATTATCTGCGTATGGCAGTCGGTTTTCTTATTAAATTTACAGGAACGCTGATGGATTTATTCCTTCCGTGGACACTGGCTTATATGATCGATACGGTGATTCCGGCAAACCAGAGGCCGGAAATATTTTTGTGGGGATTTTTCATGATTTTCTGCTCGGTTCTGGCAGTGGTGTTCAGTGTTGCGGCGAACCGGATGGCCTCCCGGGTGGCGAGCAGCGCGATTGAAACGATCCGGGGAGATTTGTTTGAGAAGGTGAGCCGTTTATCCAATACGGAGATTGACCGCTTCACCAGGCCGTCTTTGATATCCAGGCTGACAAGTGACACGTATAATGTTCACCAGATGCTTGGAAGAGTCCAGAGGCTGGGAGTTCGTGCGCCCATCCTGTTGATCGGCGGTATTACCATGACCATGGCGCTGGACCCGGTTCTGGCGTGTATTCTGCTGGCGGTTCTTCCGCTGCTGACTTTGGTGGTGGTCGTGGTATCAAAGAAGACGATTCCCATGTTTTCCGTTCTTCAGGACCGGGTGGACCGGTTCGTCCGGCTGATTAGAGAAGATATCGCGGGTATCCGTGTGATTAAGGCATTGTCAAAGGAATCGTATGAGAGGGAGAGGTTTGATCAGGCGAACCGCGAGGTGGTGGACTGGGAACGGAAGGCGACCGTGACCACCAGCATCACCAATCCTGTCATGAATGTACTCTTAAATCTGGGCCTTGTGGCGGTGATTCTTACCGGGGCTTTCCGTGTGAACCAGGGGACGTCAGAGGTCGGAAAGATTCTTGCCTTCATGACGTATTTTACGATTATTCTGAATGCGCTGATGTCTATTTCCAGGCTGTTTATCATGATTTCGAAGGCAGCGGCATCTGCAGCACGTATCGTAACGGTGCTGGAGGCGGATCAGGAGATGGTTCTTCAGGAGCTGGAGACGGATGAGGAAGCCGCGATGGCGGAAGCGGAGGCTGATTCGGTTCATGTAGAATTTGATCACGTGTCCTTTTCCTATAATAAAGTTGAAAATAATCTGGAGAATATCAGTTTCCGGCTGAAGCGGGGAGAGACGCTGGGGATTATAGGGGCCACGGGAGCAGGGAAGACGACGATTGTGAACCTGCTGATGCGTTTTTACGATGCCGATCAGGGAACGGTACGCATTGATGGGAAGGATGTGCGCACCATGGGGCTTCATGAGCTGAGGAAGCGTTTCGGAGCCGTATTTCAGAATGATACGATATTTGAAGATACCATTATGGAAAATATTAATATGGGAAGAGATTTAAGTGAAGAGGCGGTTATGGAAGCCGTTCTTTACGGACGAGCCAGCGAGTTTGTGGCGGAAAAAGGCGGAATTTCGGAACAGCTGGATATTAAAGGGGCCAATTTAAGCGGCGGCCAGAAGCAGAGAATTCTGATTGCCAGGGCGCTGGCGGCCAGACCGGATATTCTGATTCTGGATGATTCCTCCAGTGCGCTGGACTATAAGACGGATGCGGCGCTTCGAAAGGAATTGAGAGAACATTTCGCGGAAACCACCTGTGTGATTATCGCCCAGAGGATCAGCTCTATTATGAACTCCGATCACATTATGGTTCTGGAGGATGGGCAGATGATCGGATACGGGACACATCGGGAACTCATGGAGACATGTGAAATTTATCGGGAAATCGGAAAATCCCAGATGGGAATATAAGGGGGCGGGATCATGGCTGCACGCAGCAGAAGTGAAAAGCGGCTGGATGCCGCATATAATGAGCCGCAGGGACGTTCTCTGATTCAGAGAAAGCACACCATACTCCGCCTGGGCCGCTACATGATACAGTATAAATGGCTGCTGCTTCTGGCGTTTGTTATGACGGTGGGGAGCAACCTGCTGGCTTTGGTGGGGCCCATGCTGTCGGGATATGCGATTGACGCCATTGAACCGGGGATCGGAAAGGTGGATTTTTCGAGGGTTTTTCATTACGCCGGGTGGATGGCGGCGTTTTATGTGATTTCTTCGGTGTTGTCTTACGCGCTTTCTGTTCTGATGATCACCATCAGCCGAAAGGTGGTCTACCGGATGAGGAAGGATGTATTCGATAAGATGCTGGCCCTTCCTGCGGGATATTACGACTTACACCAGACGGGAGACATCATCAGCCGCATATCCTATGACATTGATACGGTTAATGAGTCGCTGTCCAGCGACCTGATACAGATTTTGACCACAGTGATCACAGTAGCAGGCGCTCTTTACATGATGGTGGTGATATCACCGAGGCTGGTGCTGGTATTTGCCTTTACGGTGCCGCTCTCCGCCTGTATTACAAAGTTCGTTACAGGCAGGACTCGTCCTCTTTTCCGGGCAAGATCGGCAAGTCTGGGGAATTTAAACGGGTTTGTGGAGGAGATGGTAACCGGCCAGAAGACGTTGAGGGCTTATTGCCAGGAGGAACATGTGATTCAAAAATTTGCGGTGAAGAATAAGGAGGCTGTGGAGACGTATTACCGGGCGGAGTACTATGGCAGCATGGTAGGTCCCATGGTTAATTTCATCAACAATCTTTCACTGTCTTTAATCAGTGTTTTTGGAGCCCTTCTTTATCTGGCCGGGTACATGACGGTGGGCAGGATCTCTTCCTTCGTGTTGTATTCGAGAAAGTTTTCCGGCCCGATCAATGAGGCTGCCAATATCATGAGTGATTTACAGTCTGCGCTGGCCGCGGCGGAGCGGGTGTTTGCTCTGATGGATGAGATTCCTGAGGCTGCAGATATGCCGGGCGCTATAGAACTGGGGCGCGGAGAGGAAGAAGTCAGGGGAGAGGTCGAGCTGTCCCACGTGGATTTTGGGTATGACCGGGACCGGATTATTCTGCATGATCTGTCTCTGAAAGCGGATCCGGGTAAGCTGATTGCGGTGGTGGGTCCTACAGGCGCGGGAAAAACGACGCTGATCAATCTTCTGATGCGGTTTTACGATCCGAACTCAGGAGAAATCCGGGTGGATGGCCATGAGATCCGCGGTGTGACAAGAAAAAGCCTTCGGAAGTCTTACGCCATGGTTCTGCAGGATACCTGGCTGTTCCATGGGAGTATCTATGAGAATCTGGCATACGGTAAAGAAGGGGCGACGATGGACGAGGTCATGGCAGCGGCGAAAGCAGCCAGAATTCACTCGTTTATCAAGCGTCTGCCGGATGGCTATGAAACAATTCTGACAGACGACGGGACAAATATATCAAAGGGACAGAAGCAGCTGCTGACCATAGCGCGTGCGATGCTTCTGGATGCAAGAATGCTGATCCTGGACGAGGCCACCTCCAATGTGGATACGAGGACGGAGATTCAGATCCAGGAAGCTATGAGGAAGCTGATGGAAGGAAAGACGTGCTTCGTGATTGCGCACCGGTTATCGACTATACGAAACGCCGATCTGATCCTGGTTATTAAGCAGGGAGAAGTGGTGGAGAAAGGAAATCATGAGGAATTAATGAGGGCAGAGGGGGAGTATTATCAGATGTATACGGCTCAGGGGGAGTGAATGAGAGCAGTGCGCAGCGCAGCGGAGCTGTGCACTGCGGATGTTACAGTTCACACCCTGTCCGGTGCCCTGCAGCCCGCTGATTGTTCAAAATTCCTAAAAAACCATCTAAACATTGACAAATATTGAGTAATATGCTATTTTTAATATAAACAGACAGGAGACGATTCACTCGTTTTTATTTTTTAAACTCAACCTATCATACAGCATATAGCATATAGGTTGCGGCTAAATGTCACTCATGCATTCAATTCATTATCGTATGAGATCATCGTACGGGATATGGGAAAGAAGTGCATAGAATATGTCAATCAGCCATCCCCTCGCACCCTTTTCTGCCAGTGGAAGAGACGGAATGAGCGGAGATGGCATGTATTGCACCCGGGGATCAGTAAAATTCGTCAGGTGCTCATATCAAGGAGGACATCAATATGAAAAGACCAGTAACAGCGGCAATTGCAGGTCTGGGCAACAGGGGAAATGATATCTATGCCCATTATCAGCTTGTAGCGCCGGAGGAGATGAAGGTGGTGGCCGTCGCGGACCCTGTGGCAAAGAAGAGGGAGGCTGCCAGAGCAGAGTACGGTGTAGGACCTGAAAACTGTTTTGAAACCGTGGAGGACTTATTAAAACAACCGAAACTTGCCGATGTCCTGGTAATTGCGACTCAGGACAAGCAGCACGTGGCCCAGGCAGTGGAGGGAATTAAAAAGGGATATCATATTCTCTGTGAAAAGCCTATTTCCCCAAGTCTGGAGGAATGTCTTCTATTGCAGAAAACAGCCCATGAATATGGCCGTATGGTAGCGGTGGGACATGTGCTCCGTTACACTCCGTTTTACTCAAAGATAAAAGAAGTGATTGAGTCCGGACAGATCGGGGATGTGGTCAGTGTCCAGGGACTCGAGAATGTAAAATACTGGCATCAGGCTCACAGCTTTGTGAGAGGTAACTGGCGGGATTCGGTGGAGACAAGCCCTATGATCCTTGCAAAGTGTTGTCATGACATGGATATTTTCGTTTGGCTTCTGGGAAAGAAGTGCAGACGGGTTTCGTCCTATGGATCTACGTATCTGTTTAAAGAATCAATGGCGCCGGAAGGATGTGCCATGCGCTGCCTCGACGGGTGTGCGGCGAAAGAGAACTGTCCATATGATGCGGAAAAGATTTATATTACGGATAAGGGAACCGGAATCCGTCATGTGGTTGACGAGAAGCTGACCGGTGATGACGCGTGGCCGTGCTGCGTACTCTCTCAGACGCTGACTGAGGAGGCGATCTATGAGCAGATAAAGACGGGCCCATACGGCCGTTGTGTGTATCACTGCGATAATAATGTGGTGGACCATCAGGTGGTCAATATGGAATTTGAAGGCGGTGTGACGGTTAATTTCACCATGAGTGCCTTTACCAGCAGCGGGGGCCGCGATATTAAGGTTATGGGAACTATGGGAGATATCATCGGTGATTTACATACAGGAATTGTGAAGGTCACAAACTTTGGAAAAGAGACGGAGATTTATGATATCAATGCGACTGCAGGTGATTTATCCGGTCATGCAGGCGGCGATAACCGCCTGATTCATGATTTTCTGGAAGCGGTAGTGGAGGGAGAGACAAAGGGGCAGTTAAGGACCGGCGTTGATGTTTCCATACAAAGCCATATCATTGCTCTGGCGGCAGAGTATTCCAGAGTCCATAAAGGTGAAAATGTGGAGCTGGAGGAGTTTATTCAGAGTGAAAAATATAAAGAGCTTTAAGGGAATCCATTATTTATAAAGCGTTAGAGAAGGAGAGGAATTCTATGAAAAAAAGATGGTTAGCTTTATGTCTGGCAACAGTGATGGCGGCATCCTTAACTGCATGCGGCAGTTCCAAGACGTCTGCGCCGGATACAACGGGAACAGAGACGGCTGCGGCAGGCAGTGAGACGAAGGCCGGAGGCGAAACGAAGGCAGAAGAGGCACCGGCAGGTGCGGTGGAACAGGTGGTGACCATTCCGATGTTCAGTGATCCGGATACGCTGGATCCGGGACGCTCCGATGACGAGCAGAAGAATGCTATCGTACTGGAGATTCAGGAAACGTTAATCCGTCTGATGGACGGCAAGGTAACACCGGGAGGCGCCGAGAGCTGGGAGACCTCCGACGACGGACTGGTATGGACCTTTAAGCTGAGAGACAATCAGTATTCTGACGGTACGGCTGTAACAGCACAGGATTATGTGAATTCAATTCGCAGAATCTTTGATCCGGAGGTTAACTGCCACAATGCAGGAATCTTCTACTGCATCAAAGGAGGAGAGGATTTTAATACGGGAAAGGGAAGCAAGGAAGATGTAGCGGCGAAAGCAATTGATGACAAAACTCTGGAAATCACTCTGACAGAACCGCTTCCATATTTCTTACAGCTGATGACATTTGCCAATGTGACTCCGGTTCCGGAATCCAAGACCCAGGGCGAGAAGAACTCTTCCTACGGTGCGACGGCAGAGGAACTCAGCAGTTCAGGACCATTCTACGCGGCAGAGTGGACCCGCGGTTCCAAAATTGTGTTGAAGAAGAATCCGAATTACTGGGATGCGGCAAATGTAAAACTGGAAACAGTCAACATGGTGCTGGCACAGGACGAGAATACAAGAGAGCAGATGTTTAATCAGGGCCAGCTCGATATCTTGAGAAAGGTCCGCAGTGAGTACGCGGATACATTAAAGGCCAAAATTGACGGAGGCGAGGTACAGCTTTTAGAGGGACCGCAGCCGAGATACAGTTATATCTGCTTTAATAACGAGGATCCGGATGGGATCTTTACCAACGAAAAAATCCGTATGGCATTCTCTATCGCTCTGGACAGAGAATCGCTGGTTAAGAACGTTATGAAGAAGGATCAGGCTGCATACGGTATGATTCCTTACGGTTTGAGTATTGGCGAGGAGCTGTTCCGGGATGTTTATCCGGAACCGATGAAGGACTTCCTGGCTCAGGACCCGAAAGCACTCCTGGAAGAGGGCTTAAAAGAGATTGGAAAAGAAGGAGAGCAGATTACGGTTACATTCCTTCAGAAGAACTCGGATAATGATACGAAGGTTCAGGCAGAGTATTACCAGAATCAGTGGCAGACAAAGCTGGGCGTTATTGTGAAGATCGACACGGCGTCTGACAACTCTTCCTTTAACAACCAGGTATCCAAGGGACTGTATCAGGTATGTCAGACCGGCTGGGGCGCGGACTATAATGATCCGATGACATTTATGCAGTGCTATATGACAGGAGACGGCAACAATCCGGCATTCTTCTCCGATGCCAGGTATGATGAACTGGTGGAAGCGTGCAAGACAGAATCTGACATGAAGGTGCGCGGTGAAAAATTTGCGGAAGCAGAGAAGATTATAACAGTGGAACACTGTGGTCTGGCACCGATTACCTTTACATACGACAAGAATGTGGCAAAGAGCAGCGTGAAGGGCTTCTATATCAATGGAGCCGGCGGCCCGGCAATCGAACTGAAAAGTGCATATGTAGAATAGAATTAAGAGATCAGAACATGGACTTTGACAATGCGGGGCAGGTATTTACTGCCCCGCATTGTGCGTGAAACCAGATCGGTTATGGGGAAACGCATAAGTCAGAAACAGGATGGGAGGTTCAAGATGGTAAAATATATTTTGAAGAAGATCGGTTATATGATAGTTACACTCTGGGTAATTCTGACGATAACCTTCTTCCTGGTCAGCGTCATTCCGGGCGATCCAATGCAGGCGGACACCAAGGTGCTTCCAGAGGCGGTTGTGGAGAACTTAAAGGCCCGGTGGGGACTGGATAAACCCATAGGAGAACGGTATGTCATTTATTTGAAAAATCTTCTCCATGGAGAACTGGGAGAGTCTTATAAGACCCCGGGGCTTACGGCAAATCAGATTATTAAGGACAGGTTCCCGGCTTCCGCAAGGCTCGGAATTCAGGCTGTGGTGTTAGGGCTGGTTCTCGGACTGCTTCTGGGAATTCTGGCGGCCTTTCACCGGGGAACCTGGATTGATTTTATTACAATATTCATTGCGATCGTGGGGGTTTCTATCCCAAGCTTTGTATTTGCCGCCCTGCTCCAGAAATACGGCGGCGGTGACTATTTCCCGATTGTCGGCTGGGTATCACCCGGAATGAAAATACCTGACATTTTCCGATATACGGCGCTGCCGACACTGGCAGCTTCCATCGGCGGCCTGGCTACGTATTCACGGTTTATGCGGTCTTCGGTGCTGGATGTGCTGAGCTCCGACTATATCCTGCTGGCCAAGGCAAAGGGGCTGTCGAATTGGAAAATCATAACGCGCCATGTACTGCGCAACAGCATCACTCCCATTATTTCCATTGTGGCGCCGCAGGTGGCGGGAATTGTGACCGGATCCTTTGTTATTGAGAGAATTTTCTCCATACCGGGCCTGGGCCGTTACTACGTGGACAGCGTCAATGGCCGTGATTACCCGATGGTTCTGGCCACGACCATCTTCTTTTCCTTCATCTTCATTCTTTCGATTGTCGTGATGGATATTTTATATGCAATTGTCGACCCGAGAGTCCGTAAGGGCATTATTGAAGGAAAGTAAGGAGGAGAGCCATGGAACAGGGAAATGAAATGACAGTTACAAAAGATCTATTCCGGCGTGTCGGAGTGGATGAACAGAAATCAGAATCCGTGGTGCGCCCCAGTATTTCCTACTGGCAGGACGCGGTCCGGAGGTTAAAACAGAATAAGGTGGCTATGGTAAGCCTGGTTGTGCTCCTGTTAATTCTGGTGATGTGCGCCATAGGGCCATATATTTATCCCCACCCGTTTGATGAGCAGAATATTGAGTTTACGAATCAGGCGCCTTCCCTGCAGCACTGGTTCGGGCTGGATGATCTGGGGCGAGATATCTTCGCGAGAATCTGGATGGGGGGAAGAATCTCCTTAACCATTGGAATTGTGGGGGCGATCGTGTCGCTTGTAATTGGAGTGCTGTATGGCGGAATCAGCGGATACTGCGGCGGTCTTGTGGATGATATTATGATGAGAATCGTGGAAATCCTGGTAGGAGTGCCGTATATGGTGGTGGTCATTATCATGTCTGTGGTGTTGGGAAAAGGTATGACTTCCCTGCTGATTGCGCTGTGTATCACAAGCTGGACGAATCTGGCGCGAATTGTGAGAGGACAGGTGCTGGAACTGAAGGAGAGCGAATACGTTCTGGCAGCCCGGGCGCTGGGAACGCCTCCTCTTCAGACCATTGTGACGCACCTTCTTCCCAATACACTGAGCCTGATTATCATCAATACGACTTTTTCCATACCATCATTTATCTTTGCCGAGGCATTTTTAAGCTTCGTAGGGATGGGAATTCAGCCGCCGCTTACAAGCTGGGGAGCTATGGCCGCTCTGGGGCAGCAGCAAATGTCTTATTATCCCCATGAGCTGATTTTCCCGGCGCTGGCAATCTCCTTGACCATGCTGGCATTTAACCTGCTGGGCGATGGACTCCGGGATGCGTTTGATCCGAAGCTGCGCCAGTAATATGGTTTGTGAATAATAGAGGAAAGGCAGGCATCACCTATGAGTCAACCATTACTTGAGGTTAAAAATTTAAAGGTATCATTTCATACATATGCCGGGGAGGTACAGGCGGTCCGGGGCGTGGATTTTACGCTGGAGGCCGGAAAAACCATGGCGATCGTGGGGGAGTCCGGAAGCGGAAAAACGGTGACTTCCAAGGCGGTTATGGGGTTAATTGCTTCACCGCCGGGTGAGGTAAAGAAAGAGAGCAGTATCCTGTTTGAAGGTACGGATATTTTAAAGTATACGGAAAAACAGTGGCAGGATTACAGAGGCAAGGATGCGGCCATGATTTTTCAGGATCCCATGACATCTCTCGATCCGACTATGAAGATCGGGCGGCAGATCATGGAAAGTATTGTGGAACATCAGAAGGTGGGAAAACGGGAAGCCATGCAGAGGGCCATAGAACTGCTTAAAAAGGTGGATATTCCCAATCCGGATGAGAGAGTTCATCAGTATCCTTATGAATTTTCAGGCGGAATGCGCCAGAGAGTGGTTATCGCCATCGCGCTGGCCTGCAATCCGAAGCTGATGATCGCGGATGAACCGACTACGGCGCTGGATGTTACGATTCAGGCACAGATCATCGGCCTTTTAAAGGAGATACAGAAAGCAAACAATACATCGGTTATCATGATTACTCACGATCTGGGAGTCGTGGCCGGTATGGCGGATACGATTGCGGTTATGTATGCGGGCTGTATTGTGGAATATGGTAATGTCTTCGACATATTCAACGCGCCGCAGCACCCGTACACCAACGCCCTCTTAAACGCGGTTCCCAGACTGAATGTGGAGAATAAAGCGCAGCTGGAGGTGATTCCAGGGACGCCGCCGGATCTCATATCACCGCCAAAGGGCTGCGGATTTGCAACGAGATGCAAATACTGTATGGAAATATGCCGTCAGGCGCCGCCGGAATATACGGAGGTATCAGATACCCACAAGGCAGCCTGCTGGCTCCATCATCCGATGGCCAGAGAGGCATTTGATTACGATGATATAAGGAGGGTTTTTGAAGCATGACAGGGATAGAAAAAGATAATCAGAAACCCATGGTCCATGTGGAACATTTAAAAAAGTATTTTCAGGTACGGAAAAAGGGGATTTTAAAAGCGGTGGACGACGTATCCTTCGATATCTGTGCCGGAGAGACTCTGGGACTGGTGGGGGAGTCGGGCTGCGGCAAGACAACCTGCGGGCGTACGGTTGTAAAGCTGTACCCGGCTACATCGGGAACCATTGAGTTCGATGGAAGAGATGTGGGCCGGTTAAAGACAAATGAGGAGATAAAATGGTTCAAAAAGAACGCTCAGATCATCTTTCAGGACCCTTATGCTTCCCTGGACCCGCGTATGACAGTGGGCGATATTGTCGCGGAAGGTATGAAGAACCATGATTTATATCCGGGGAAGGAGCGTATGGAACGGGTCCATGAGCTGCTTAACCTGGTTGGACTTAACAAGGAACATGCCAACCGGTTCCCTCACGAGTTTTCCGGCGGCCAGCGACAGCGTATCGGCATTGCCAGAGCACTTGCTGTAGACCCGAAGTTTATCGTCTGTGACGAACCCATATCAGCGCTGGATGTGTCAATTCAGGCCCAGGTGGTCAATTTGCTGGTGCGTCTTCAGAAAGAACTGGGACTGACATACCTCTTTATTGCCCACGATTTATCCATGGTGAAACACATCTCGGACCGGGTGGGGGTTATGTATATGGGCCATATTGTGGAGCTGGCTTCCAGTGCGGAACTGTACCGGAACCCGCAGCATCCGTATACGAAGGCACTGCTGTCGGCAATTCCCGTGCCGGATCCTGAGTTTGAACGATCGAAGACGCTCATACCGCTGGAAGGAGAGGTGGGGAGTCCGATCAACTGCAGTGAGGGATGCAGATTCGAAAAACGGTGTAAATACGCGACGGAAAAATGCCGCAGTGTGACTCCGCAGCTTACGGAAATAGAGACGGGACATTACGTCTCCTGCCATCTTTTAAACCAGGCAAAAGGCCATTGATTGACAGTCTCTGTTTATTATGATATGGTTAAAAAAATATTATTTTTAAGAGAGAGAGCACGATGGTTAATAAGATAAAGAGGACTTCCCTCCAGTCCGAGATCATACGGTTTATTCTGGATTATATCAGAGAACATGATTTGAATCCGGGGGATAAACTTCCTTCACAGGAGAGCCTGCTGGCCATGATGGGGGTCAGCAGGACTTCTCTGAGGGAGGCCATGAAGACGCTGGAAGCCAGGGGGATTCTGGAGATTCAGAATGGAAAAGGCGCCTATGTGGGCGGTTTGGTGGATGCTGACGGTGTGCAGGTCATTGATTTTACACAGGAAAAGGAACGTCTTCTGGAAGCACTGGAAGTGCGCAAGATTCTGGAACGGGAGATTTTACGGATGCTGATCCATACCATCACCGATGAGGAGTTAAAGGAACTGGGAGAGATTAAGGACATCCTGATGAGCAAATACCGGCGGGGGCTGCAGCAGACGGCGGAGGATAAAAAGTTTCATTATACCATCTACCGGCTTTGCCATAATCAGGTAATGTATCAGCTGATTCTGTCTTTAAACAATGTGATGGAGAAGTTCTGGGAGTTTCCTCTTAATATGGAGGACCCGTTTCTGGAGAGTATTCCGCTCCATGAAGAGCTTTACGAGGCGATCTGTGAAAAGAACGTAAGGAAAGCGCAGTCTATCAATGACAAGCTGTTAGAGGCAGTTTACAGAGATATCAGAAAACAGAGGTAACAGATATGGATTCAGGGGGCATAAACAGAAGCGGTTCGTGCGCCCTCATTTAAACCTATCACATAGCATATAGGTGTGAAGAAAAGGGGGATAAGATGACAGATCAATCGGAGTATTTAAAAAATGATAAGCTGATAACATCTCATTATGGGGAGGAATTTGAGCATTATTACAATGCCGTTGTTCCTCCGATTTTTATGAATTCACTCAATGTCTTTGAGACGGTTGATGATTACTATGACAGCGATAAAACGGATAAGCATGTTTACTGCTATGGGCGGGTACAGAACCCGACGGTACGGATTCTGGAGGATAAAGCAGCGGCTCTGGAGCAGGGGACCGGTGCTCTGGCGTTTGCTTCGGGCATGGCGGCGGCGACGACAGCGGTTCTCACGGTCTGTAAGGCCAAAAGCCATGTGGTCTGTATTCGAAGTGCTTATGGACCCTTAAAGACGTTTCTCAATGAATACTGCAGGGAGCACCTGGATATGAGTGTCACGTATGTCAAAGGGGACGATACGGAGGAGTTTGAACATGCTGTCACAGATCAAACGGATTTAATTATTCTGGAAAGCCCTTCTTCGGTTGTGCTGTCTCTTCAGGATATTCATGCGGTATCTGAAATTGCAAAGAAACACCATGCTTACGTTTATATCGACAACAGCTTTTGTACACCGATTTACCAGAAGCCGCTCTTGCTGGGCGCGGATATCGTGATGCATACCGCCTCCAAATATATGGGGGGTCACAGCGATATTATCGGAGGAGTCCTGGCTGTGAAGGACGAGGAACTCATGGCGAGGCTGAGGCAGCAGAGAGAGCTTTTTGGCGGGATCATAGGTCCGATGGAAGCATGGTTAATCATTCGCGGCCTGCGGACGATGGAGGTGCGCGTGGAACGGCATCAGGCAACAGCCATGGAAATCGCGGAGTTTTTAGAGAGTCATCCAAAGGTGAGAAAGGTCTATTATCCGGGGCTTTTGTCTCATCCGCAGCATGAACTGATGAAGCGGCAGCAGGGCGGAAATACGGGGCTTTTGAGTTTTGAGATTAAAGGAAGCGTGGAACAGGCAAAGGAAGTGGCACAGCGGCTTAAAATCTTTAAGATCGGCGTTTCCTGGGGCGGTTTTGAGAGCCTTGTCTGTATGCCTCATGCGAGACAGGATGCGGAATCATGCCGTTTCCTGGGAGCGGACCAGAATGTACTGCGTATTCACTGCGGACTGGAAGGTGCAGAGGTATTAAAGGCTGATTTAGAGAATGCGCTGTCATGCGTGTGACAGAGGGAAAAAGAACCCGCCGCATCCGGCTGGGGCAAAGTATATACAGGGGGATTACAGGATATGGCGATTGCTTTTCATGAAAGAACGGGAGAGTTCCATCTTTATAACCGGGAAATCAGTTATATTATGAAGCTTCTGCCTGACGGGTCTGTCGGGCAGCTGTACTACGGAAAACGGCTTCGTGACAGGGAAGATTACGGTCACATGCTGGAATATGCTGTGAGAGATATGGCACCCTGTCCATTTGAGAACGACAATACGTTTTCCCGGGAACATGTCCGGCAGGAATATCCGGTGTATGGAACGGGAGACATGCGCTGTCCGGCTTATCGTATTACCTGTCATAACGGAAGCAGAGTTACCGGTTTTGCATATACCGGACACCGTATTTACGAGGGGAAAAAGCCGCTTGAGGGACTGCCCGCAGTGTATGTGGAGAACGACAGGGAAGCATGTTCCCTGGAGGTGTATTTAGAGGACCGTCTGATCCATACAAGGCTGGTGCTAACGTATACTGTCTACCGTGATTTTCCTGTTATTGCCAGACATGCAAGGTTTGAATGCATGGAGGGCTGTGAGGGGATCCGGTTGGATCAGGCCATGAGTCTGAGCCTTGATCTGCCGGACAGCTGCTATACGATGCTCGATTTAGCGGGCGCCTGGGGAAGGGAGCGCTATCCGGACTTTCATCCGCTTCATCAGGGGATTCAGTCGGTTCACAGTATGAGAGGACACAGCAGCCATCAGTTTAACCCGTTTCTGGCACTGACGAGGCCGGGAACCGGGGAGACGGCAGGGGAGGTCATCGCAGCGGCCCTTGTGTACAGCGGTAATTTTCTTGCCAGCGCTGAGGTGGATACCATGGGGACAACGAGAGTCATGATCGGTATTCATCCGGAGGGATTTTCCTGGCCGCTTGCAGCGGGGGAGCATTTTCAGACCCCTGAGGCACTGCTGATTTATTCCGATAAGGGATTAAACGGGATGAGCCAGGTGTTTCATCAGCTGTTTCGGACCAGGCTGGCCAGGGGCTGGTGGAGAGACCGGGAGCGCCCGATTTTAATCAATAACTGGGAAGCTACCTATATGAACTTCAACGAAGAAAAGATTCTGACTCTGGCCGAAAAGGCAAAGGAGGTGGGGGTAGAGCTGTTTGTCCTGGACGATGGGTGGTTTGGAAATCGGGACGACGACACTTCATCCCTTGGAGACTGGTACGCGGACCGGAAAAAACTTCCGGATGGCATTGAAGGATTGTCACAGAAAATACGGGATATGGGGCTCTCCTTCGGTCTCTGGTTTGAGCCGGAGATGATCAGTCAGAACAGCCGCCTGTATGATGCGCATCCGGACTGGGTGTTGGGAAACGGGGACAGGCCGCGTTCTGTGGGACGCCATCAGCTGGTTCTGGACTTTTCGAAAGATGAGGTGATCGATTATATTGGGGGACTGATGGAGGATATCATCGAGCGTGGGCACTTAAGCTATATCAAGTGGGATATGAACCGCAGCATCACCGAGGTATGGTCATCGGGAAGAGGGGCCGCCGAACAGGGAACCATCCTGCACCGGCAGATTCTTGGGGTCTATCGGCTGTATGAACGTTTGATCCGAAAATTTCCTTACGTTCTGTTTGAATCGTGTGCCAGCGGCGGAGCAAGATTTGATCCTGGCATGCTCTATTATGCGCCTCAGGCGTGGACCTCGGACGACACGGATGGAGTGGAGCGTATAAAAATCCAGTATGGAACGTCTTACGTGTACCCGTTAAGTTCCATGGGAAGCCACGTTTCCGCAGCTCCCAATCATCAGACACACCGCAGTGTCCCGTTGGCTGCCCGTGCAGTCTGTGCGTATTTTGGTACATTCGGTTATGAGATGGATGTTGCGGGGATTGGCGGGGACGAACTGGAACAGATGAAAAAACAGACGGCATTTATGAAGGCACACCGCAGACTGATTGCAGAAGGGACATTTTACCGTTTGATCAGTCCCTTTGAAAACGAACGCAATGAGGCTGGCTGGATGGTGGTTTCTCCGGATAAACGGGAGGCGCTGGCAGCTTATTTCAGAGTGCTGCAGCCAGTCAATACAGGGTTTTGCAGGATGAGGCTTTCGGGACTTCTGGAAGATGGGGAATATGAGATCCGGGAACAGGGGCTGGGGACACTGCCATATACGTATTATGGGGATGAGCTCATGAATTCCGGTTTGATTCTGTCGGACCAGGCCAGCGGTGTAAGGTCGGCAGGGGTGCCGCAGGGGGATTATCTTGCGAGGCTGTTTATTCTGAACGTGAGAGACGGCAGAGATGGAAGAAGATAAACGGAATGGTTTCCAGTTTGTTATTTTTGTGGATAATGAGCAGGACGGACGCGTTGGTGCGTCCGTTTGGAAGCAGCCGTGAAAGTCAAAAACCCCTCCGGGACATTCCCGGAGGGGTTCCAATTCTTATTCTACTGATAATCGCAGACATTCGCCCATTTCTGAAGTAATTCAACTTCTTCCGGACGCTTTTTCGACAGCTGAGCAGCAGCTACGATCGGCAGCCATGTCTGCACATACTTCTTGGCTGTACCGGTCTTCTTACAGAAGATATCCATATACATATCAGCTTTTTTCTGATCCTGCAAACAGAACAGAAGGTAGGTTCTGGCAACATCTGCACTGGCGTTACCCTGAGTTGCGTGTACCCAGTCGAGAACACACATGGAGCCGTCTTCTCTTACGACGATATTGGTCGGGTTAAAATCACCGTGGCATAATTTGGTATGCTTTGGCATGCTGTCCAGCTTGGTACGCATGTCGTAGCGTGTGATATCACTTAATTCTTCGGTCTCAAGAATCTGCCTGGACATCTTATCCTTCAGCTTGTTTAACAGAGGACAGTGTTTGGAAAGAATATTCAGATGAAGATCAACCATCTGTTCCATGTATTCTGCAAGCTTGTCAGGGTTCTCATCCATCAGCTGCTGGAGGGTTTTGCCTTCAATGAAGTCAAACGTAATGGACCACTTACCTTCAAATACACCGACTTCCAATACCTTTGGTACGTCAATTCCGCCGGTTTCTTCTACACGCGCGGTAATCAGCGCTTCATTTAACACTTCCGCCTTCGGGAAATCTGCGTTGAAAACCTTAATCGCCTTGTCTCCGTCACGATATACTTTTTTTGTTGCTGTTGTTGCAATCAATTCTGCTGCCATATATAACCTCTCCTTCCATCCTTGAGTCTAAACTATGTAGTAGTTTTGGTTCTTTTATTTTACTACAAATTCCATAAAAAGTACAGATATTCCGGTAAAAAGTTCAGAATATTTTGCATACAATTTACATAAAACTAAAAATATGATCAGAAACGGAAAACTGCGGTTCCGTATGCCGGAAGCGGGAAGGCGATGGAGTAATCCTGGCCGTCACACTCTTTTTTCACCGAACGGAATGCAGGCGCTTTGTCGCCGCGTTTATAGAGGCCGTGGCTGTTATCCAGCACCAGGGTATAGGTGCCGCGTTTCGGCACGCCTACACGGTAATCCGGCCGCTCTACTGGAGTGAAATTGATTACAAATAAAAGACTCCGTTTGTGGTCGCGGCTGCTGCGGACAAAACTGAAGATGCTGCGGTCCCCGTCGTTGGCATTGATCCACTGGAATCCATCCCAGTCGTAATCCAGCTCGTAAAGCGCCGGATATTTGCGGTAGAGCTGCAGCAAATCTTTTACATAGCTCTGTAAATCTGCGTTTAACGGTTCGTCAGCCAGATACCAGTCCAGCGCCGTCTTCTCATCCCACTCGTGGAACTGGCCGAAATCCTGCCCCATAAAGAGCAGTTTCTTGCCCGGATGTCCCAGCATGAAGGTGTAGCCCGCTTTTAAGTTGGCGAACTTGTCGTCCAAAAGTCCGGGCATCTTGTTGATCATGGAGCATTTCAGATGGACGACCTCGTCATGGGACAGCACTAAAATGTATTTTTCGCTGGTAAAATAGGTGAGTCCGAACGTCATCTTGTGGTGGTTGTATTTGCGGAAATACGGATCCAGCTTCATATATTCCAGAAAATCGTGCATCCATCCCATGTTCCACTTAAAGGTAAAGCCGAGACCGTCGTTTTCCGGCTTCTGTGTCACCTTCGGCCATGCGGTGGACTCTTCGGCGATGACAATGGCGCCGTTTCCGCGGTCCGCCATCACGCTGTTTAAGTGCTTGAAAAATTCAATGGCTTCCAGATTTTCATTGCCGCCGTATTTGTTGGGAATCCAGTTTCCATTTTCCCGGCCGTAATCCAGATAGAGCATGGAGGCGACGGCATCCACCCGCAGTCCGTCCACGTGGTATTTTTCCACCCAGTAAATGGCGTTGGCGATGAGGAAATTGTCTACCTCATATTTACTGTAATCAAATACTTTCGTTCCCCAGTCCGGGTGTTCCCCTTTTCTGGGATCAGCGTACTCATAGAGGGCTTCTCCGTCGAATTCAGAGAGGCCGTGGGCATCCCTGGGAAAATGGGCCGGCACCCAGTCAAGAATGACGCCGATGCCTTTTTTATGCAGGTAATTGATGAAATACATGAATTCCTGTGGCGTCCCGTAACGGGAGGTAGGGGCAAAATAGCCCGTGACCTGATATCCCCAGGAGCCGTCGTAAGGATGCTCCGCGATGCCCATCAACTCGACGTGGGTGTATCCCATATCGGTTACGTAATCCGCCAGTTCCTTTGCAGCTTCCACATATGTATAGCAGCCGTCTTTCTCCGGTCTGTTTTTCCTGCGCCAGGATCCAAGGTGAACCTCGTAAATGCTCATTGGAGCGTTCAGGGGATCGGCGCTCCCCCGTTTTTCCATCCAGGAATCGTCACTCCACTGGAAGCCGGAGATATCGGTGGTGACAGAAGCGGTTCCGGGCCGGTATTCCGCGCTGAATGCATAGGGATCCGCCTTAAATAAGATTTTGCCGCTTTTCGTTGTAATGGCGTATTTGTATAATTCGCCGGTGGCAATGCCGGGGACAAATGCCTCCCAGATTCCTGAATCCGCCAGCGGCTGCATCGGATTTGCCTCCGGGTTCCAGCTGTTAAAATCACCGACGACGCCGATCTGCTCCGCGTGAGGCGCCCAGACGGCAAAGTACATGCCGCTTTTCCCCTTGTATTTTTTCGGATGTGCGCCCATCTTCTCGAAGATTTCGTAATGCCTGCCGTTGTTGAAGAGATAACGGTCCACTTCCGTGATAAATCCTGTCCCAATTTCCTTTTTGCTTCCTGCCATATGTTTAGCCCTCCGTAATCTTTAGAATAACCCCCCGGTTTGCCGGCAGAGTTACCGTGATTTTCTGATCTGTAACGGGATACTCTTCTCCATCGAGAAGATTGACCGCTGTGGTGCCGGTTACCGGGCTTGGTATGGTGACGGAGGTTTCCGCCCCATCGTTATTTACCGCGGTAATGATGGCATGTCCCTGGTGGAACCGTGCAAATGCATACTGTCTGTTGGTGAGAAGGAGTTCCTGATACCGCCCCCCGTGGAATTCCGGATTCTCATCATGAATGGTTCCCAGTCTGGCAATAAGATCTGTCAGGCCGCAGTGAAGTGTTTCCCTGTCTGTGATTGCGATGCAGGGCCGAAGCGCATCATCGCTCGTCTTTGTCCGCCGGCCTTCCACGCCCCATTCGCCTCCGTAATAGATGGAAGGAATCCCGGGAAGGGTGAACAAAAGTGTGTAAACGGGATATAAATGATCCGGATCGTTTAGTTTGCTGGCGATCCGGTCTTCATCGTGGTTGTCTACAAAAGTGTAGAGTCTGCCGCCGATGGCTTCGAGGCGCTTAACGTTATGGGCTATTTCGAAGTAATTGTGGTCGTTGTGGCCGGAGTAAATGCTTTTGTGCAGCTCATAATTGGTGACGGAATGAAGCATCTCATCGTTCACCCATCTGCTGTAATCACCGTGAATCACTTCGCCCATCAGCCAGAAATCCTCTTTCATGGCAGCGGTCTGGCTCCTCAACTCTTTCATGAAGCCGAAGTCAAGCACGTTGGCGCAGTCGAGGCGGATTCCGTCGATATCGAAGTTATCGATCCAGAACCGGATCGTGTCAAATAAGTACTGTTTTACATCGGGATTCCACAGATTCAGACAGGGAAGTTCATAATGACCCTGCCAGGCCTCATAACCAAAAGAATCTCCCAGCGGACTGTTCCAGCCGAAGTTTACACCCCTGTACCAGTCACGGTAAGGAGAGCTCTCCCGATTGGCGGCAATGTCCAAAAATGCAAAGAACTCCCGGCCTGTGTGGTTGAAAACTCCGTCAACCACCACTTTGATGTCCGATTCATGACACAGGGAGACAAAGTTCTTAAAGCTTTCATTGTCACCCAGACGGCAGTCCACCGTGCGGTAGTCCCTTGTGTCATACCCGTGTGAGGAGGACTCAAACAGTGGCCCGATGTAAATGGCGTTACAGCCAAGTGACCGGATATGAGGAATCCATTGATCCATTTCCTCAAAACGGTCTGTAACGTCGGCACCGGAATTCTCTTTCAGCGCTCCCGTTAACCCTAAGGGATACATATGATAAAATACCCCTTTTTCATACCACTTGCTCATATACTTATCCTCCAGTGTGAAATGTTTATACCTCCCGGCTTTTGAATCGCCGCAGGAGGAACTGATAACGCAGCTGTGCCGCGTTTAGTTCGTAGATATAGCAGTCGATCAGCGTGGGGTCGATCACCTGTTCAAAATGGTTTCTTGCCGAGTCGATGGCCGTTTTGGAACGCTCGATCTCCCGGCGCAGGTTTTTTTCTTCCTCGGAACGGACCAGCCGTTTTCTGAATATTATGTTTTTCATCGTTTTTCATCTCCAGATTAGAATGAGTCAATAGTTCTTTTATAAAAAATAGTATATCTGGAAAATACCATAATATTCATAAATTGCCTGTATTCATGAGGTTTTTGGTGAATACAGCTCCAGAAGCTCCTGGAGACAGTTCCCAAGCCTTCGCAGTTCTTTTGTGCTGTCCGCAATCGTCAGATAATAGTAGTTGGAAGTCCCTTCCCTGCGTACATTGACCAGTCCGGCATCTTTTAAAATTTTTAAATGATGGGAAATGGCGGGCCGCGACAGATTTGTCTGTTCCGTAATTTCCTTTACATTCATGCCGGGGACGCCGGAAGGCCGGTATCCGTTCAGTGAAACCGCGATATCCGTCTCATGATCGTCGTAGAGACCGGAGCCGGCAAGAACCCCGATGATGGACAGTCGGACCTCGTCGCCGAGCGCAATAAACAGCGGCATGCAGTCGCGGAAAAGCTTATTCAAATCGCCGGCTTCCAACATGGTAATTCCTCCTTTGGTTTAAAAAAATAAACTAATTGTATTTTACCATTTCAGGAGGAGAACGTCAACAAAATGCGGCGGAAAAAGCCGGGTTCCGGAATAGAAAAAAGGCCGGTGTATCCGGCCTGACCAGTTATGTAAAGCGGTTGAATGTATACAGTATTTTTGTGGAAAACCGGTTGACTTTTTGGCCCGGATTGTGCATAATTAAGAAACATTCTTACCCCCGTTCGGTGGGCAGATATGATTCATGCGGTCATAGAATTCTTTTTATGGCCATAGCGCCGATATTCCGGCATGATTCCCAGGTTTGATAAAATAAAAGACAGAAAGAAGGGGATTTTATCGTCCAAAATTTGATTTTGCTGTTGGTGCTGGCTGCAGGAGCGTATTACGATGTGCGGGAGCACCGGATTCCCAACTGGTGGGTGGCTGTGTCCGCGGTCTGCGGAATACTTCTTTCCATGGTGGAGTCAGGAGCGCCGCCGGGGCCAGCCGCGTATTTAAAAGAATGCGGATTATTTCTGGCGCGTATGCTGACCGTGTCCGCACTGTTTTTTCCACTGTTTATCTGCCGCATGATTGGAGCGGGAGATATCAAGCTGGCTGCATTAATCTGCGGCTACTCAGGCTTTGCCGGCGGAGCTTCGGCGATTGGTCTGGGATTTCTGATCGGGGCCTTCTGGTCCTTTCTGAAGATGATGGTAAAAGGGAGCTTTCATGAGCGTTTTTGCCATCTCGCAGCCTATATCAGGCGCATTTACCATACGAAAACAATAACAGCATATTATGATAAGGCCCGGGACGGGACGGAGGCGGTGATCCCGCTGGGAGTCTGTCTGTTCTTTGGGACCATGGCTTTTATCATGATGCCGGGATAGGAGTGAAGGTGTGACAAACAGAATTATGGCGGTCTATGATGTAGACCCTTTTTATGCCGACCGGTTTGCAGATTTTGTAAACCAGAAGGAGAAAGTGCCTTTCACCGTAATGGCCTTTACGACGCTGGAGCGGCTTAAGAATTATGCCGCAGACCATGAGATCGAGCTGCTGCTGATCAACAGCTCTGTGCCAAAGGCGGAGATTGACCGTTTGGGGGCGGTACGGGTCGTGACATTGGCGGACGGAGAAACCGTTCCGGTTGACGGGCAGTATCCAAGCGTCTATAAGTATCAGGCTACTGATAATATCATGCGGGAGGTGATGGCGTGCTACTGTGCGGGAACGATTCAGCCGGCACTGACTGTAATTGGGAATGCCGGGGATATCATAGGCGTGTATTCCCCTGTGAACCGCTGCTTAAAAACTTCTTTTGCACTGACTGCGGGTCAGCTGCTGTCCAGAAAATCAAGGGTGCTTTATGTCAATCTTGAGGACTGCTCCGGGCTGGAAAAACTGTTCGGGGAAGAGCACAAAGCGGATTTGTCGGATCTGCTGTATTTTTACGGACAGGGGAACTACAGCTGGGTAAGGCTGAGTTCCGTTATCTATTCCTGGGGGGATTTGGATTACATACCGCCGGTGCGTTACCCGGAGGATTTATGCCAGATAACCGCCGAGGAGATGGCAGACTTATTGACGCGGATTGCCAGGGAGAGCGCCTATGATATTGTGGTGGTGGACTTAGGGCAGTTTGGGAAAAAGGCAGCTCCCGTTCTGGAGGTATGCAGTACGGTTTATATGCCGGTGAAGGATGACTGCATGTCGGTGGCAAAGGTGGAGGAATTCGAGGAATACCTGATCCGTTCGGGACATGAAGCGCTTAAGGAGCGTATTCAGAAGATCAAGCTTCCGTATCACAGCAGTTTTGGGAGAAAGGAAAACTATCTGGAGCAGCTGCTGTGGGGGGAACTGGGAGATTATACGAGACAGCTGCTGAACGGGAGGTAGGAATCAGCCGGCAGCAGGGAACAGGAGGGATAAAGGATGGATAAAGAGTTATGAAGGGAGCTGCGTCAGGAGCTGATGGAGGTTCTGGAAGGCCAGAGTCATACCAGCGATGAAGAACTGTATGAACTGATTGATGAACGGATCCTGGAATATGGACAAGCCAGGTACCTGCCTCTGAAGGAGAGGGTGGAGTTACGCAGCAGCCTGTTTGATTCTTTCCGCAGGCTTGGGGCGCTTCAGGAGCTGGTAGATGACCGTGAGGTGACTGAGATTATGGTAAATGGGCCGGATCATATCTTTCTTGAAAGGAAGGGGCGGATAGAGACCTGGGAGAAAGGCTTCGAGAGCACGGAACAGCTGGAGGATATGATTCAGCAGATCGTCAGCCGCGTAAACCGGACTGTGAACGTCTCACGGCCTGTAGCAGACGCCAGGCTGCCGGATGGTTCCCGTGTTCATATCGTCCTGCCTCCCATCGCGCTGGATGGCCCTGCGGTGACGATCAGAAAATTTCCGGAGCCCATCACTATGGAAAAATTAATCAGGTTCGGTTCAATCAGCGGGGAAGCAGCTGGATGTTTGAAGAACCTGGTGACTGCCGGGTATAACATTTTTATCAGCGGAGGAACGAATTCCGGGAAGAGTACATTTTTAAATGCGCTGTCTGCCTTTATTCCGGCAGAAGAACGGTTGATTACGATTGAAGATTCCGCTGAGCTGCAGATCCGGAGTGTTCCGAACCTGGTCAGACTGGAGGCAAGAGGGCCCAACACGGAGGGGGAGGGGGCCGTCACCATAGCGGATCTGATTCGTGCGGCGCTTCGTATGAATCCGGATAGAATCATTGTGGGAGAGGTACGGGGAAGGGAGGCGCTGGACATGGTCATGGCCATGAATACGGGCCATGACGGCAGTTTAAGTACAGGGCACGGCAACAGCCCGAAGGATATGCTGTCCAGGCTGGAGACGATGATGCTTATGGGCGCCGAACTGCCTCTGCCGGCGATACGCAGCCAGCTGGCATCAGCCCTGGATATTCTGGTGCACTTGGGGAGACTGAGGGACAGGAGCAGGCGGGTACTGTCGATTGTGGAGGTGGATTGTTATGAAGAAGGGGAAATCAAACTCAATTCCCTGTATGAGTTTGAAGAAGTCGTTGAAGAAGGGAAGGGGCCGGATACGGCCGTCTCCGGCTGCCTTAAGAAGACCGGAGCAATTAAGCACACGGAAAAGCTGCGGGCCGCAGGGATTGTATTATGACAGATATCGTCTGTCCGCCGGAGAGTGGTTTAGATATGCCGCAGCAGGAGCCGGTATTGCGGCAGCAGTGTCTTACGTATTTTACCGGAGTCTGCCGATATTTATCATGTTAAGCCCGTTCGGGCTGTGTTATCCCCTGATTAAAAAAGCGGATTTAAAAGACCAGCGGTTAAAGCGGCTGAATCTGGAATTTAAAGAAGGGATTTTGATTCTGTCCTCCTTCCTGAGCGCCGGATATTCAGTGGAAAATGCATTTTCTGCCAGTATTCGGGAGCTGGCAGTTATGTATGGTGCCTCCGGTATGATGGTATTAGAATTCAGTCACATGGAAGGACAGATCCGGATGAACCGGCCGGTCGAGCAGGTATTGATGGAGTTTGGAGACAGAAGCGGGCTGGATGACGTCCGGAATTTTGCCGAGGTATTTGCGGCTGCGAAACGGAGCGGCGGCGAACTTGTCTCTATTATTAATCATACATCGGGAGTGATTCGCGACAAAATACAGATTCAGGAGGAGATTGCCACGATGACAGCTGCCAAACAGTTTGAACAGAAGATAATGAATTTGATTCCGTTTTTTCTGGTATTGTATGTGGACGTCTCTTCCCCGGGATTCTTCGATATGATGTATCAGACCGGTGCCGGAAGATGGATCATGACAGGCTGTCTGGCAATTTACGCGGCAGCGTATGTTTTAGCGGGAAGAATTCTGAGAATCGAGGTGTAAAGATGAGAAAATCCATAAAATATCCGGTTCCAAAGAGTTCGGTAATCTGTGCTGCGGCAGGAATTCTGCTGTATGCAGGACTGATGATTTGGCAGGGGGGAAAATGGATGCCCGTGTCTTCCCTGCAGAGGCCTGCTCACGGAGACGGGGAACTTCTCTACGAGGTAATCGTTCGGGAGTTGGGGGAGGAAGGGCGGGAAATACCGGTTACAATACCCGTGGGAGAACGGCAGTATTCAGATGAGGAGGCGGAAGCTCTGTATGATGCCGTATTTCCAGAAATGACAGAGCGGATTCTGGGCGGGAATGAATCGCTGGAAGCGGTGCGCAGCGATCTGGATTTAGTCCGGGTACTGGAACCCTACGGCTTAACCGTCCGCTGGGAGTCTGAAAATGTGGAGCGGGTGGATACCTTTGGAACGGTAGTTAACAGCGGAGTCCCGGAGGAGGGAGAACCGGTCTGGTTAAAAGCTGCCTTAACAGACGGGGTTCATACGCGGGAATACGAGATTCGGGTGACTGTGATGCCGCCGGTTCTCAATGGGGATGAACTGTTTCAGGAAAAGATCATGGAGGCCTGCCGCCGACTGGATTCCGTACAGAAGACAGATAACCAGCTTTTTCTTCCGGAGGAGGTGGCTGGGAAGAAAGTGAGCTATTACCGGGAACGTGAGACAGACTATACGGTAATCCCTGTTCTGGGGCTTCTGCTGGCTTTCCTGTGGGCGGCACGGGTAAAGATGAACGAACAGAATGTAAAAAAACAGCGGGAGCAGCTCCTGCTTCTGGATTATTCTGAGATTGTATCAAAATTCATGGTATTTATCAGTGCGGGGATGACGATACGGACGGCCTGGGAACGGATTGCTGCAGGATATGAGAAGACGGTTCAGACAGGAAACCGGAAAGCGAGGCCTGCCTATGAAGAAATGTGCCATACCATATCCCAGCTTAAGAGCGGAATGGCTGAAGGAAGGGCATACGGCGAGTTTGGGCGGAGATGCGGTCTGCAGCCCTACGTAAAACTGGCTGCGCTGCTGGAACAAAACCGGAAAACCGGAAGTAAAAATCTAAAATCTGCTCTGGAGCTGGAGATGGTGTCGGCGTTCGAACAGAGGAAGAATCTGGCCAAAAAACTGGGAGAAGAGGCCGGAACCAAGCTGCTGCTTCCATTGTTCCTGATGCTTGGAGTTGTCATGATTATGATTGTGGTGCCTGCGTTTCTGGCTATTTATTGAGAAGGGAGGTGAATGGTATGGAAATGGTAAAGAAAGAACTGATGGCATTTTTGAAGGAAGAGGATGGCGTGGGTGTGATCGAGATTGTGCTGATCCTGGTGGTTTTAATCGGCCTTGTAATCATCTTCAAAAAGCAGATTACAACCCTGTTGAACAATGTATTCAAGGAAATTAACAGTCAGTCGAAAGAGGTATATTAATATGCGGAAAAGCGGACAGATAACCGTATTTCTAAGTCTGGTTCTGCTGTGCGTCTGCAGTCTGGTGTGCGGGCTCGTGGAGTCCGCCAGGACTGCTGGAGCAGGCTGGTATTTGAAGCTGGCGGCAGATTCCGCCATGGATTCCGTATTCAGCGGCTATCACCGGGAGGCGTGGGAACAGTACCGGCTTTTCCTGCTGGAATACGAAGAGGAGGAGGAACCGGGCAGTACGTGGCTGAAATATATGGAGCCGTATATGGAAGAACACGGCTGGTATCCGGCAGTCATAAAGTCCGCTGCAGTTAAGGGGATTTCCGGTATTACAGATAAACACGGCGCTAATTTAAAACAGGAGATACAGGACTATATGCGGTTTGGTATCTGGGATACCGTGTCGGAAGAGTCAGAAGCGGAAAATCTGTGGAAGGAGCTTAAAGAGGCGGAATCCCTGCAGCACGTTTCAGAGGCTTACAGCGGTCATGCAAGGGAGGCGGCCCGCATGGAGCGGGCGCTGGAAGCCATATGGAAATCACTGGAAAGTCAGGAGGAATACAGGCAAAAGGCGGCCGTCAGGCTGGCAGACCGGGATGGGGCCGGATTCCGGACGGCGGCAAAGCAGCTGAAAAAAGAGGGCGGACGTCTTCCGGGGCTGATAAAGACTTATGAGAAGAAGGCCGATGACCTGGCTGCCCATTTAGAAAAAACGAGAGAGGAGACAAAACAAAAGTGGGAGGATTTAAGTGAAGGTGTGCGGAGCGCTATGGAGGAGGAACTGGCCGGCTACGAATCCTATATCTCTGAGAATGGAGCCAAACGGCTGGAGATCCGGGCATTAATCCCTGAAGCAGAGGGAAATACAGCAATAATTGACCGTGCAGTGGAACGGTCTTATGAGGTTGAAGAGATAATCGCTGAATGGGATGAGGAGGATGAAGGCGGAGGTCCGGATGAGGGGGCGTTATGGGACTCTGTCGAAGTCGTCTGGGACAGGGTGAAGGTACCGGAGCTTTCCTTTCGGGCAGGCTTAAAGGAAGCGGATAAACAGAATCTTCTGGAACAGATTCAGCAAATGGCAGGACTGAATCTGCTGATGCTGGTTCTCCCTGAAGGGGAGGAGGTCTCAAAAGGTGTCATTCAGACAAAGAGTCTCCCATCGGTTCACCATACAGAAGATATTTTAAAAGACAGTTTTTTGGAGCGCGTATTAACCGATGAATATATAGGCAGATTTTTTACCTGTTTCCGGTCGGAGGACGAAAAGGAGGTGTGCTATGAGCAGGAATATGTGCTGGGAGGCAAATCGACAGATGAAGAAAATCTGAAATCTGCGGCGGCGAGGATTCTGGCGGTGCGGGAAGGCCTTAATCTCATTCACATTCTGTCGGACAGCCAGAAGAGAGAGGAAGCCCATGCGCTGGCTGCAGCAATCACCGGTGTTACCGGAACCGCACCGCTTACCGGCATTGTAGCATTCTTTGTCATGACAGTATGGGCGCTGGGAGAATCGGCAGCAGATGTAAAGGCTCTCCTGGGCGGAGAACGGGTCCCGCTTATAAAGACAAAGGAGACGTGGAACCTGGATTTAGACGGACTCCTGGCTTTGGGAGAACAGGGAAAGGTGGAAGCGGGACAGGAGAAGGGGGTGGGAAAGAACTATGAAGAATACTTAAAGATGCTGATGTTTATGGAACCGGCAGAGCGTCTGTATTATCGGGTAATGGATGTAGTCCAGATCAATCTATCCGTAAAACAGCCGGGTTTTACCATGGAACGCTGTGCCTATCAGGCAGAGATTGTGGGAACCGGCACCGGAAAACATCTGTTTTGGCTGGGAGGCGATCCGTGTTATACCGTGGAAGTACATACAGACAAAGCATATTAGAACAGGAGGCGGAGGATAATGCCCTTTTTTCAGCGGCCTTTATCAAAGGATTTAAATAATAAAAGATCAGTTACTCTCCAGGTACGAATCCCCCTTGAGCTTCGCGGCCTTCCTGGAAAAAGGGTATTATCTTCCGCCTCCATCCGGAGTCTCTGGTGTGTACGGCCATTGGATTGTCTGCGTATGGGGGCCAGTATAACGGTAGAAGCCGCCCTGGCACTGCCCCTGTTTCTGTTTGCGATGATGATTTTAATGATGCCCATGGTTCTAATGAATGAGAGCAGAAAGATACAGTCAGAGCTGGAACTGGTCTGTGCGGAAATCAGCCAGTATGCAGGCGTACTTCCCGATTCTGCGCTGGAACGTGGAGACTATGAAAAAGGAGGAATTCCGGAGGAGCTCATGGAGGATCTGACAAAGACGGGCTTTCGCATATATGCGGAAGGAAAGATCAGAAGCAGAATCCGCACGGAGAAGGCAGGCCATTTTTCGTTGACGGACTCCAGGATTCTGGAAGATGGAGAAACCATCGACTTAATTCTCCGCTATGAGATGTATCTTCCATTTCCGGTATTTCGAATAAAGAGCGTGCCAATGACTGCCAGGAGCTGCAGAAGGGCGTGGATCGGAAGAACGGGAGGAAAGGGGAATGGGAATTCCGGGCAGGCTGAGAATGATGAACTGGTCTACGTCGGCAAAAGCAGCACACGGTACCACAGAGACAGGAATTGTCATTATCTTTACAATCATATCAGCGTGATTTCCTTTGCTGATGTGGAGAGTGTGAGAAATTCTGATGGACGGAAGTATAAACCATGTGCCAGATGCGGAAGCCAGGCGGGACAGGGAAGTTCTGTTTATATCATGCCAAGCGGGGAGAGTTATCATAGCGACAGGAATTGTTCCTCCATTATCGCCTATGTGCGGGCAGTGCCGTTATCAGAAGCAGAGTATTTAGGTCCGTGTTCTTACTGTGCGGAATAGACGGAAAATGCGGGAGAGGGAAGGGAGAATTCTGATGGAAAAAATGAAATGGAGCCATGTAATCTTTATGACATTTCTGCTGGCCGCGTCATGGCAGGATTTACGGAATAAAAGTGTGAGCATATGGCTGTATCTGGGATATGGGGCAGCAGCTGGTGTTATGAGGCTGATCGGCGGTGGTCCTGTTTTCACGATACTAAGTGGAACGTTGGTGGGAGTGGTGCTTTTGGCCGCAGGCAGACTGACATCAGGTGCGATCGGAAGCGGTGATGGCATGTTTTTCATCGTTAGCGGGCTGTACCTAAGCCTGAATGAGAATATACGGCTGCTTTTAAACGGAATTTTGTGGGGCGGCGTATTTTGTCTGTTTCTGTTCCTGTATGGAAAAAAATACGGAAGAAATATACACAGGATGGCGGTGCCGTTCTTACCGTTTCTGATTCCCGGCTGGATCTGGATGGTGATTTCATGAAGAGACGCCTGAAGGGAAGTTATACCGTAGAAGCGGCCTTCGTAATGGCACTTGTCCTGTGGGCTGTGTTGTTTTCTGTACAGGCGGCCTACCGGCTGCGGGATGAGACTGTGGGGGCCATGGCACTGCATGGAGCCGCAGAGTATCTGCGCCATGGGGAGGAGAAGACAGCAGAAGAGGCTGAGAATTATGCAGAACGTCTGGCAGGGAGACCATTTTCATGGAGCGGCTATCAATTCAGAATAGAACAGACGGAAAGGGTACTGAAGGGCCATCGAATCCATGCATTGGGAACTGCGGGAACCTGGTCCCTTGAAATTAGCCAGGATGAATACGATCCGGAAAATTTTCTGCGAATGTGCAGTCTTCCAGACCGGGAGGAATGAAATGGAAATCACATATAAAAGAGAGCTGAAGCATAACTATCTGATTATAACCCCGGAAGAAGCTTTTTACGACAGCTATGAGATACGGATGCTGGCCTCCAACTGCATTGAAGGCCTCTTAAAATTTCACGTAAAGCAGGTGGACAACAGGAAATCTTATTACTATGAAATTACATCGAGGCAGCCGCTGACACGGATTCTGGAATATCAGAGTCTGGGAGCGGAGCACCTTCGGTGCCTGATTACAGGGATTGTCAGGACTCTGGAGCGGATGGAGACGTATTTACTGCAGGAAGGGCAGATTTTGTTAGAGCCGGAGTATATTTACGTGGAGCCGGAATATTTTTCAGTATATCTCTGTCTCATTCCGGGGCGGCAGGGGGGATTTCCGGAAGAGATGACGGCTCTTTTGCAATATCTTCTGGGAAAGGTCAATCATCAGGACAAGGAGTGCGTGGTGATGGCATACGGACTTTACCAGGAAAGTTTAAAAGAAAATTATGGAATGGCGGATCTTTTAAGACTGACAGGGCTGGATCAGGCGGCTGACAGGAGAAGCAGGCAGGGAGAAGAATGGAGTACGGAAGAAAATAACTGGCAGGACGTGGAGATGGAAGAGAGTGGAGGGGATGAGTTTCTGCGGCCGGTGAACAGAAGGAAGATGGAGACGCGGAGTGAACCAGAGTGGAAAGAGCACGGAAAAATAGTGTCTGAAAATAAAAAAATCTTGCAGGCTGGCAATGAAAAAAGAGAAGAAAGGCGGATGAAAAAGAAGACTCTGTTTCAGAATATTTTAACATTATGCACGATTTTAGCAGGAGGTCCCGTTCTCTGCTGGCTTTTATACGGAGGAAGGGGAGTGAAACATTATTGGCCCATTCTGGCTGGTGTGGATGTCCTGACGGCACTTTGTCTGGCTGTCCGTACCATTGCTTTCGGATTACATGAGGAAAATCCGGAAGAACGGCATTTCTTTGAAAGGGAGCATAAAAATAGAGACCGGTATGGGGATACGGAAAAACGTCATGAGTGGCAGATGGTATTTCAGGAAGAGCCTGAGACTAATTGTGATATCCCGGTATCAGGTAATCAGGAGGTAAAAATCAGAAATGAAGAGTGCAATACGGTCCTGCTGACGGAGCAGGAACAGCCAGCGAATGCCAGATGTTTCCGCAGTCTGGAGCCGGGAGTTCCGGATATTATCATTTCGTATGTCCCGTTTCTTATTGGGAAACAGGAGGGGCTGGCAGATTACGTTTTATCCCGGGATACAGTCAGCCGTCTTCATGCAAAAATAGACAGAGAAGGGGAAGAGTATAGAATTACGGACTTAAATTCGACAAATGGCACCATGGTGGGAGGCAGGCTGCTGGAGACGAATGAAACCGCGCCGTTATTGCCCGGAGAAGAAGTTTATATTGCAAATGTAGGATTTATATTTACATAAAGCGGCAAATTGTGCTAGAATGGTCGTAAGATTAGAAGGAGAGCACAATGGAAGATTTGTACGGACGAAAAAAAGCATATGTGAATATCGGGCTTATCGCGCTAAACGTGCTGTACTTCCTTTTTCTGGAGGCGACAGGTTCTTCAGAGAATACTTCATTCATGGTAGCGCATGGTGCCATGTACGCGCCGCTGGTAATAGAACGTGGTGAATATTACCGGTTGATTACCTCTGTATTTATGCATTTTGGAATCAGCCATATCATGAACAATATGTTGATTCTTTTTATCCTGGGTGACAATCTGGAAAGAGCCCTGGGCCATATAAAATATCTGTTTTTCTACCTGATTTGCGGTGTTGGTGCCAATATTGTTTCCATGATCGTGAATTTAGGGGAATACCGAAACGTCGTATCAGCCGGCGCCTCGGGAGCTATCTTTGGTGTGATAGGCGGACTCTTATACGCCGTCATCATAAATCGCGGCCGGTTGGAGGACCTGAGTACCCGACAGCTGGTTGTGATGATCGTATGTTCCCTGTATTTTGGCTTTACCAGCACAGGTGTTGATAATGCCGCGCATATTGCAGGTTTATTGATAGGCATTGTAATGGGGATTCTTTTATACCGCAAGCCCAGGAAAAAACGCAATACCGAGATATGGGGATAAAATGGAAGGAGGTGAGAGTGTGAGGGATGACAATTGTATTTTTTGCAAAATTGCTAATGGCGAGATTCCGTCAGAAACCATTTACGAAGACGAGACGTTTCGTGTAATTCTGGATTTGGGTCCGGCATCAAAAGGACATGCTTTGATTCTTCCAAAGCAGCATTACAGTGACATCTGTGAATTGGATGAGGATGTCGCGGCCAGGGTCCTTCCACTGGCAGCAAAGATAGGAACGGCGATGAAGAAATCTTTGAATTGCGCCGGGTTCAACGTAGTCCAGAATAACGGGGTGGAAGCAGGACAGACTGTATTTCATTTTCATGTGCACATTATTCCTCGTTATGAGAAAGGGCCTGTTATGGTTTCGTGGGTACCGGGAGAGGTGAGCCCGGAAGAATTAACAGAAACAGGAGCTGCCATAAGGAGCACCCTGTAATCAAAGGGGGCATAGGAGATGAGCATGCAACAAGATGAAGATATGTTGTTACAGTCGATTTATGAAGAGTATCAGGGAACGCTCCGCCGGATTGCGAGAGCGCTGAATGTTCCCAACATGGAACTGGAAGATGTAGTTCAGGAAACGTTTATTGCTTATTTTAGGAAGTATTCATTAACATGGTCGCCAACGCTTAAGAAGGCGATGCTGGTGAAAATCTTAAAGGGAAAAGCAATTGACTGTCTCAGAAAGAATGGACATTATGAAAAGGTCAGTCTTGATGAGGAGAATTCAATAAGATGTATTGAGATGCTGACCACCTATGTGGTAACAGATCCCATTGATATTATTATCAGTGAGGAATCGATACAGAGGATTACTACGGAAATAGCCAATATGAGGCAGGAATGGAAAGAGATGGCTGTTTTGTATTTTCTCGAGCAGAGAACCATTCCGGAGATTTGTGAAATGCTGGAGATACCGGGAACGGTTTGCCGCTCCCGGATTTACAGGACAAGAATGTGTCTGAAAAAGATTCTCGGACCGAAATACGATATTTAAAAATTATGAATACTTAGTTATGAATGCTTAGTTTGAAGCCAGAGATTCGATCATATCCACGATTGTATCCACGGCATTATGCAGTTCACTCTGTTCCATGCGGCTGATATAGGTTTGACGGTCATGGTAGGTTTGAGTAATGGCCTGGAACAGGGAATCGTCAGAAAGATTCTCTTCTTCCAGAACGCAGCTGAAGCCCTGCTTTTCAAAGGATTTTGCGTTTAAGATCTGATCGCCGCGGCTGGCAGCAGCAGAAAGCGGAATCAGAATGTTAGGTTTGTGGAGTGCCAGAATTTCACAGATAGAATTGGCTCCTGCCCTTGATATCATTAGATCCGCTGCAGCAAATAAATGTTTTAAGGGTGCATCAACGTACTCATACTGTACATATCCCCGGGTGGCTTTCAGACTCTCATCCAGATTGCCTTTTCCGCAGATATGTATTACCTGGAAGCTCTCAAGCAGTCTTGGAAGGATATGGCGTACAGAGCGGTTAACGGTAACGGAACCGAGACTGCCTCCAATAATGAGAATAATGGGGCGGTTAGCAGACAAACCGGTGTGTTTAAGTCCAGTCAGCCGATCGCCCTGCAGGAGTTCTTTACGTATGGGGGAACCGGTAAGGCATGCCTTTTCTTTTGGAAGGTATCCCAGGGTTTCCGGGAAATTACAGCAGATTTTAGCCGCTGATGGAATACAGATTTTATTAGCCAGTCCGGGCGTCATATCGGATTCATGGATAATAACCGGAATTTTATAATGCTTTGCCGCAAGAACTACGGGAACGGCAACAAATCCGCCTTTGGAAAATACGACATCCGGCCGATGAAGCTTAATCAGCTTTCGGGCCTCGCCATATCCTTTTACAACGCGGAATGGGTCAGAAAAATTTTTGATGTCAAAATACCTGCGGAGTTTACCGGAGGAGATACCATCATAGGGAATTCCTGCCCCTTCGATCAGTTTCCGTTCGATTCCCTGATATGATCCAATGTAACGGATCTCGTAGCCATGTTCTTTCAGAGATGGAATCAGAGCAAGGTTCGGGGTAACATGTCCGGCGGTTCCGCCGCCGGTTAAAATGATTTTTTTCATAAGACGTTGCCTCCCAATTTCGATATACTATTATAGTAAACGTTAGCAACAAAATGTCAACCCCAAAGCGTGTGGGAACTTCAGGATAACCTGTAATTATGAGGTGTGTGCGTGGACCAGGATAGGAATCATGGAAAAAAATGTTCTGTTTTCAACCAAATAAAATATTTTTTTACACGACAAGTAAGGATGGATGCACGGTTGCTTGATTTTATGCAGGAGCACCCGGAAATAGCACCTGATTCTGATCCGCTCGAAGCGCCGCCAGATGAATTCCAGAAAATATTGGATGAAATGGAAAAAAGGGGAATTAAGCCTGCTGTTAAAAGACAGATAAAAGTAAAGACACGCCTGAGCCAAGCTGGTAATTATATGAGGAAACCTGCGTTTGTTGCGTTGTTGGTGGTTTTGATCGTTGGGGGGACTTCTGTGGGGACATCGGCGAAGAAGGCTTATGATTATAGGATGAGAGAGAGGTCGGTAGGAAAGAGTAATCTTGTATGGAATAATGATCAGTATATATTGTCAGAAGAAGATGGCGTAGATAAGGCCTATAATGAAATAGAGGAGTTGTTGGGTATCAAACCACTAAAAATGGCATATCTCCCTTTTGAGATGGAATTTGTAAAGATTGAATTAAGCGAGGGGAATGCTACTATGGAATTTCGTTATAAAGAAAAGAATTTTTACTTTATTCAAGCTAAATATCCAGTGACTGCTTCTAATAGTATAGCTTCCGATAGAAATGTATATGAAGAAATATATAATAGATGGATAGATGAAAATATTAGAATGGAAAAGAATAAATTAACGACGAATGAAATTGAATATAGTGCTACTATAAACTATAATGGTGCTTACTATTATCTATCTGCGATAATAGATGAAGATGAATTTGCAGAAATATTAAGATATCTAACTTTTTAAAGGAGAAGAAATGAAAAAAATAATTAAGAGTTTATGTTTAAGCATGTTTTTATGTATAATATGTACAATGCCGGTTTTGGCGCTTAGTCTAGACCAAAATGTTAAGCTACTGAAAGGTACAACTGAGCAGGTTATTGTTAAACCTCAACCGAGAGGGTCGATAATATCAACAGGAACTTTAAGAATATCGAATGGGCAGGACGGAACAATAGGTGTGTTTATGCAGACTTTAGCCCACGTTGATGTGGATGAAACATCTTTTGGAGTTTATTTGGATCGGTGGATTGAGAGTGAAAAGAGATGGGCAAATATTGAACATTATACATTTTCATTTACTAAAGAGGAGTATCCAGATGAAGATTTGGCAATGAAATCTTTATCATTCAAAATTGTCGGACAACCTGTAGATTGTTATTATCGTTTGAGGGGGTTACATTTAGTTATATTAAATGGTGAGCGAGAAATGTTAACCACACAAACAGATGGAGTCTTGCTAACAAAAGAATAGTAGACATGCTGAATATATAAATAATGGAATCTTAAATAGTTTATAGTAGTGTTTTCATAATTTATCTAAAAAGGGAATGTTTCAAAGGTAACATCTTTTTGAAACATTCCCTTTAGCGTTAAAATATGACAAGCTTATTATAAAAGCTTATTTTCCCACTCCTCCGCCTTAAACCCAACCAAAACAAAATCTTCCCCCACAACAATCGGGCGTTTTACCAGCATTCCATCTGTAGCCAGCAATTCCAGCTGTTCCGTCTCAGTCATTTCTGGAAGACGATCTTTTAAATTCTGTTCTTTGTATAGATTTCCACTTGTGTTAAAAAACTTTTTCAGGGGAAGTCCGCTTTTTTTGTACCAGGTTTCCAACTCTGATACGGACGGATTTTGTTCTTTGATGTGGCGGGCTTCGTACGGGATTTGGTGGTCGTCGAGCCACTTGCGGGCACGCTTACAGGTGCTGCAGGGAGGATACTGTAAAAATAATATGCTCATAATAGACATTCCTTTCTTTTAATCAATTTAACTGCTGAATATTTAATGTGATTTCCTACAGGCATTGAAAGCCTTTTAGGACGATGGAACCTTTGGTACTCGGGACAACCGGCCTTGACTCTATTTTATCCTGGAATGCCCTGAATGAAAAGGGGATTTTTGAATAGAATGTAGTAATAGATAGATTTGAGGAGTTTCAATGAGCTTTATTTTATTCTTATCGGAGGCAATGGTTCCGCTGATTATTTTTTATATTGTAGGATTTGGAATTCTTTCTAAACGTCCGGTCTTTGATGATTTTATAAATGGCGCCAAAGATGGGATGAAGACGGTTGCCGGAATTATGCCGACGTTGATCGGATTGATGACTGCGGTGGGGGTGCTTCGCGCTTCAGGTTTTCTGGATTTCCTGGGAGAACTTTTGAAGAATCCGGCAAGCTGGCTTTGCCTTCCAGCACCGGTGGTGCCTGTGATCCTGGTCCGCCTTGTGTCGAACTCGGCGGCAACCGGACTTGTGCTTGATATCTTTAAGGAATACGGTACAGATTCTTATGTCGGCATGCTGACATCTATTTTAATGAGCTGTACGGAGACTGTGTTTTACTGCCTCAGTATCTATTTCGGTACTGTTAAAATCAAGAAAACCAGGTATACAATGGGAGGCGCATTGGCGGCTACCGCAGCGGGAGTGGCGGCCAGCATTGTTTTGAGCCGTTTTTTGGCATAAAAACCAGTATTTAAACAGTTTTTTAAGAATTTCATAAGAATTCAGGTGGTTGCCTTAGGATTCATTATCATGTATAATCATGAGGAAGCTTTTATTGGCAGGAACGTAGGAAAGGGATTGACGTGGATACTTACGGGACTCTTAACGAAGTATTGGTAAGATTGTTTCGCGATATTATGGACATAGAACAACAGGCCATTATTACATCTGAGTTTAATGACTTGACGAATAATGATATGCATGTCATAGAAGCCATTGGGATCGAAGAACCGAAGAATATGTCAACTATAGCAAAAGAGCTTTCTGTGACAGTCGGGACACTGACGATTGCGATGAACAGTCTGGTAAAGAAGGGCTATGTGACTCGTCAGAGAGGAAAAGAGGACCGCCGCGTTGTCTATATATTCCTTTCAGAAAAAGGAAGGGCTGCTTACGAGCATCATGCCAGATTCCATAAGGATATGATCGATGGCGTCATCGGTCAGCTGAGCGGAGATGAGGTAGAAGCTTTGATTAAAGCTCTGACCAAGTTGAATACCTGGTTCCGGAGCCTTGAGGAGAACTAGAAGGAGGCTATAATTAATCATGAAAAAATTCATCATGTGTTTTGTAGGAGCGATGCTGGTATTATCTTTGGCGGCATGTACACCAACTCCTGTAAAACAGTCAGAATCAGCAACAGAGCCTATGGTTGAGGCATCGACCGGCGGGGCCAGCGATAAAGTACCGGACCCGAACGTAGAACCGATGGAGATCATATCTGTATACAGTTCCAATGAAGATGCGACCGGTTTAAATCAGGCAATGGACGCGGTAGATGAACTGACAGCTCAGTCGCTTGTCGATAAGCTGATTGAATATGGTGTTTTAGAAGAAGGGACTGAGGTCCTTAATTTTGACACAAAAGACGGTGTTGGTACCCTCGATCTGTCGAAAGTACCGAGTAGCGGAACATCAGGGGAGATGCTGATGCTGACGGCCATTGGAAATACATTTACAGAGAATTTTGAACTGGACAAGCTGAAACTGCTTGTGAACGGAAAGAATTATTCCAGCGGACATATCGAACACGGAGATAATGATTATCTGGAATACAACAGGGATTATAAGAAGATGTAAGATGGAAGATAAATAAAGGTGCCGTTTAACCGCTGATTCCGGGTGGTTAAACGGCACCTTTATTGTATGTAAAGAGTCTTACGGTTTCAACGATGATTCTTCTGTTAATTCTCCTGCAAATTCTCCTGCTAATCCATCTGTTCCGCCAGCCACAGCCGGAAATATGGCTGTATAATACTGAACTGAGCCGGGCCTATATCGAGAAGGAAGGTATGAAACGCTTTTAGATCAAACTGATCCTTTAAAATCTTTTCAGCAGTATTTCGCATTTCCATAATTTCCAGATAGCCTACGTAATACTCCATATAGTTGGTAGGATTCTCTACCAGACTGTAATAGATAGTATCTGCCACATCACTGTCACCGATATTATAAAATTTGCTGAGATAATCTTTTACCTGTCCTTTGTCCCAGCCATCGTAATTGATACAGATATCGAGCAAAGCATACAGACCAAGAGAGATGGCGGAATTGCGGGCTAAAAGCTGCCCCATGCTGGGATCGAGCCCGTTATCCAGAGTGTAGGAATAATACTCTACATAGGTAGCCCAGCCCTCTGAATAACTGGAGAAGGAGAGAATTCTCCGAAGATCACAGGTATTATGGCTGGTAAAGTAGACGTTCTGGTATAAATGTCCGGGGTATCCCTCATGAGCCAGTGTGGGGAACAGATCTTCATTTTGAAATCTGGTGCCGCCATTGATGTATATGACATTATCCTGATAGCGGTCCAGCGGAGGAACAAGGTAAAAAGCAGGACTTAAGGTACCTTCCAGCGCCTTGGGAACATATTTGACCTTATAACTGCACTCAGGAAGGGCAGGGAAATCTTTGGAGATCTGCCCGTTCAATGATTTTAAAATTTCATCGGGCTTAGTGTACTGAAAGGTATAGGTATCCAGGGCGTCAACCAGTTCAGGATGTGTCTGAACGATTTCCCCCAATGCCTTTAAATCGGAATTTAACTGTTTCTCAATGGCTTTCTGCAGCTTTAAAACCGTGTCATAGGAGGTGGCAGTGTTGGATTTCACCAGATATTCAAAATATTCTTTTCCCTGCGGGAATTCACTTAAGCCTTTTTCATTCGTTCCGGTACCCATCAGTGCGGTGATTCCGTCAATCAGGTTTTTATACGCAGGGATAAAATGATCTTTTAATACAGCCAGGTTTTGTTCTTTATAGGCCGCTTTTTCTTCCGGTGATGCGTCAGTAAGTGCATCAACGCGTTCGTTAAAGGTCTCTGCCAGAAAACTGTGATCCGGCTGAATGAGATACGCTTCGCATGACTGAAGTACATGGTCGGCGGCTGTGTCACACATAAAAAGCCCTGCTTCTGATTTTTCTTTTTCAAATTCCAGAATCTGTTCATAGTATGTATCGATGGTGGACAGAAGGGCCAGATAGTGATCCACGTCTTTTTTGCTGTAAAATGCATATTCTGCCAACAGGACAGGCAGCTGCGCCTGAATGCCGATGGTACTGGTTAATGGCTGTGCATAGAGCTCCATCCCTTCCGAGGATAATTCCGTCTCCAGATAGGAGGAGAGAATTTTATAGGTAAGTTTTTGTTCCTTCGTCAGTTTCTTTATATCGATGGACCCGAGTGCTTTCTTTAAATCCCGCATCTCATTATAGTTTTTCTTCATGCTTCCCAGGGAGAATTCCCCAAAGGTATCAGGGATTTCCGTGATGCCGCGTGAGGTGGGATCGGCCAGTGTGTAATGAAGATCCAGGCCCGAATTACTGAGTTCCTCTTTAAAAATGGTCTGAGTAAGAGCGTCAAAATGATTCTGGACGCTCACATGATCCGCCTGGTACTGTTCGTACTGGGCGGAAGACGGTTCCGCCGGTGCAGGCGTCTTTGGTCCTGCGCAGGCCGTCAGCATGGAGGCTGAGAGAAGAAGGGCCAGCAGACGGCGGGCCAGTTTTACGTGTTTGTTTGTCATAGTTGTTCCTCCAATATTCACTATTATAATTATATGGAGAAAAAGAGAACTCATGAGTGGAACTTTGGCCAAAAACAACGTATTTTTCAGTCACGCCGGAAGTTCCGGCCAGTTTCCTGCTTGACAAACCGGATGGAAACTATTACACTAAGAGTTACAAATCCAGTTTATATAGGAATGCAGAGAAAAGAAGAGTAAGAAGAGTGCTTCAAGTGCAGAGACTCCCGGAAGCTGAAAAGGGAGCTTGAGGTCCTTCCCAACATGGTCTTGGAGCAGCAGAGCCGAAGTGGCGGTTACCGCCTTTAAGCTTTGACGGTTACACCCGTTATCGTGTCAGACTGTAATCCCGTTTTGGATGGGAGCGCAGCCGATGAGGTCCGTGTCGCGAGGTACGGACAAATTAAAGTGGTAACACGGGAACTATTCCGTCTTTAAGTGTCCTGAAAGGATATTTATAGGCGGTTTTTTGTGTAATAGGGAAGTGTCCCCCGCGATTCAAAAAAGTCTTTCAGGCAGGACCGTTTATTTTTTAGGATTGCATGTAGTTTGTGATAAGATGTACAGGAGGGAAAAAACAATGTGTAAAGATTGTAAGAAAGAACCGTATTATATTACTACTGCCATCGCCTATGCGTCGGGAAAACCCCACATCGGCAATACGTATGAGGCAGTGCTGGCAGATGCGATTGCCCGTTTTAAGAGAGCGGAAGGGTATGATGTATTTTTCCAGACAGGAACAGACGAACACGGCCAGAAAATAGAAGAAAAGGCCGCGGCAGCAGGCGTAACACCACAGGAATTCGTGGATCAGGCCGCGGGGCAGATTAAGACGATCTGGGATCTGATGAACACGTCCTATGACAAATTTATACGTACCACAGATAAGGACCATGAGGCTCAGGTGCAGAAGATATTTAAGAAACTGTACGATCAGGGCGACATTTACAAAGGCTATTATGAGGGGCTTTACTGTACTCCCTGCGAATCCTTTTTTACAGAGTCTCAGCTGGTTGACGGCAAATGTCCGGACTGCGGCCGTGAGGTTAAGCCTGCGAAGGAAGAGGCGTATTTCTTCCGTATGAGCAAATATGCAGATCGCCTGATTAACCATATTAATGAACATCCGGAGTTTATCCAGCCGGTTTCCAGGAAGAATGAGATGATGAATAATTTCCTTCTTCCGGGTCTTCAGGACCTTTGTGTGTCCAGAACAACATTTAGCTGGGGTATTCCGGTTACCTTTGATCCGAAGCACGTAACTTATGTATGGCTTGACGCGCTGACCAACTATATCACGGGAATTGGATACGACTGTGATGGAGACAGTACGTCACAGTTTGCTAAGCTCTGGCCTGCAGACCTTCATCTGATAGGAAAGGATATCATCCGCTTCCACACCATTTACTGGCCGATTTTCTTAATGGCCCTTGATCTGCCGCTTCCCAAGCAGGTATTTGGCCATCCGTGGCTGCTTCAGGGTGACGGCAAGATGAGTAAATCCAAGGGAAATGTTCTCTATGCGGATACTCTGGTAGACTTTTTCGGCGTGGATGCCGTGAGGTATTTTGTTCTCCATGAGATGCCGTTTGATAACGACGGCGTGATCTCATGGGAGTTAATGGTGGAGCGTATGAACTCTGACCTGGCCAACATCCTTGGAAATCTGGTAAACCGTACGATTTCCATGTCCAACAAGTATTTTGGCGGGGTGGTTGCCAATGCGGGAGACACGGAAGAGGTGGACGACGATTTGAAGGCAGTCGTACTGGACGAAGTGAAAAAGACCCGTGAGAAGATGGAGAAGCTTCGCGTGGCCGATGCCATTACCGAGATTTTCAACATATTCAGAAGAAGCAATAAATATATTGATGAGACGACGCCATGGGTTCTGGCAAAGGACGAGGCGAAAAAGGGCCGGTTGGAGACCGTGCTCTATAACCTGACAGAAGCGATTACCATTGGCGCTTCCCTGCTGGAATCCTTCATGCCGGATACTTCTGCAAAGATTCTGGAGCAGCTTCACACAGAGAAGCGCAGTCTGGAGCAGATGGATCAGTTTGGGCTTTACCCATCCGGAAACCATGTGACGGATAAGCCGGAGATCCTTTTTGCCCGCATGGACATGAAAGAGGTAATGGAGAAAGTAGAAGCCATGCAGGCTGCTTCGGCTGCCGGAACAGCACAGGAAGGTGCCGGTGAAGAGGCGGAAGTGGACGCACCGGAGGTTATTGATATTGAGGCAAAGACGGAGATTTCCTATGATGATTTTGCTAAGCTTCAGTTCCAGGTAGGCGAAATCATTGCCTGCGAGGCAGTGGCGAAGTCTAAAAAGCTGCTCTGTTCCCAGGTTCGTATCGGAAGTCAGGTAAAGCAGATCGTAAGCGGAATCAAGGCACACTATTCTCCGGAAGAGATGGTGGGCAAGAAGGTTATGGTGGTTGTAAACTTAAAGCCTGTAAAGCTGGCGGGAGTCTTGTCTGAAGGCATGCTTCTGTGCGCTGAGGATGCGGAAGGCAATTTATCCCTTATGGTACCGGAGAAATCGATGCCTGCGGGAGCAGAAATCTGTTAATAGAGTAGATAATAGGGGTTAGTACAGCGTATTGCAGGTTCTTATGCATATAGAGCACCCGCTGTTCACACCAGGACTGTACCTGCAAATCTGGCCGCAGGATTCACGATGCCACTGATTTGCAGACGCATCTCCATGTGAATATCGGGAACTCTGAGCTCAGGAATCTCCGATACGCTGTACTAAATTCCGGGAATCCGGTCCCGGATCTTGAAAGGAGAACGGATGGAGCAGACGCTGCCCAAATATGGAGCCAACCAACGGTCAGGAGGAATATCGGGAAATACGCTGAAGATGATTGCGATAATCACCATGCTCATTGATCACATTGGAGCGGGAGTCGTGGAACCATATCTGAGTATGAATATGGGAGCCATGGATGGAAATGAAATGTTTAACCGCCTGTATTACCTGGACAGGAGCCTGCGCATAATCGGACGGGTGGCCTTTCCAATCTTCTGTTTCCTTTTAGTGGAGGGCTTTCTCCACACACGTGATGTGAAAAAGTATGGAAGCCGCCTGCTTCTGTTCAGTTTGATCTCAGAGGTTCCGTTTGATCTGATATTTTTTAATACCTGGTTTTATCCGGGATATCAGAATGTCTATATTACACTGTTTATCGGACTTGTGGTACTGGCCGGCTATCGGCGCTGTGAGTATGATGTGGTTAAGAAGATGCTTGTGGCAGCGGCAGGATGCGCAGCGGCGTATCTGCTGAGATGCGATTATGATATCAGCGGTATTGTGATGATTGTTATTCTGTATGAATTTCACAATAATAAATATTATCAGATGCTTGCGGGAGGATTAATGGCAGCGATAGAAAGTATCATCGCTTTTGGGGCTGCGGCACTGGCATTTATTCCAATCAGCATGTATAATGGTACAAGAGGACGGATGAATCTAAAGTATTTCTTTTATTGGTTCTATCCGGTTCATTTAATGGTTTTATATCTGATTCAGCTCCTGGTTGTCAGGTGACGGGCCTGATCCGGTTCGCGCGGACGTAACAGGATTCTGAGATATGAGGTAAGAGAATGATGATATTTGATACACACGCTCATTATGACGATGAGCAATTTGATGAGGACCGTGAGGAACTCCTGAATTCCATGCAGACACACGGAGTGGAGGCGGTTACGAATATTGGGTCCAGCCTTGCCGCTTCACGCAGAACGATCGGACTGACAGAGCAGTATCCATTTGTCTATGGCGCCATAGGCGTCCATCCCAATGAGGCGGGAGAACTGGACGAGGACGGCATTGCCTGGCTGAAAGAGATGTGCGCTCTTCCTAAGATCGTGGCCGTGGGTGAAATCGGGCTCGATTATTACTGGGATGAACCGGGGCACGACATTCAGAAAAAATGGTTTGAGCGTCAGCTGGAGCTGGCCCGGGAAGTAAAGCTTCCGGTTGTGATTCACAGCCGTGATGCTGCAAAAGACACACTGGATATGATGAAGGCACTTCATGCAGAGAAGATCGGCGGAGTGATTCACTGCTTTTCTTATACGAAAGAGATGGCGCGGGAATACTTAAATATGGGATTTTATCTCGGAATCGGCGGAGTCGTGACCTTCAAAAATGCCAAAAAGCTGAAAGCGGTTGTGGAGTACATGCCGATGGAACAGATGGTTTTAGAGACAGACTGCCCTTATCTTTCACCCGTTCCAAACCGTGGCAAACGCAACTCATCTTTGAATCTTCCGTATGTGGTGGAGGAAGTGGCCCGTATAAAGGGGATATCGGAGGACGAGGTAATAGAGATAACAAACAGAAACGCGAAAACAATGTACAGGCTTTGATGGAGGGCGCGAATGGCGACACTGGGAAACCCCCAAAAGACGATTGAGATCATACAGAAATATGAATTTGCATTTCAAAAGAAGTTCGGACAGAATTTCCTGATTGATACCCATGTGCTGGAGAAAATCATTGCAGCGGCTGGTGTGACGGAGGACGACTGTGTGCTGGAGATTGGCCCGGGAATTGGGACCATGACGCAGTATTTGGCGGAACATGCACGACATGTGATCGCGGTGGAGATTGATACGAATCTGATTCCAATCCTTGAGGAAACACTGAAGGATTACGGGAATATTACTGTCATCAACAATGATATTTTAAAGGTTGACATCAATAAACTGACAGAAGATTACAATGACGGCCGGCCGATTAAGGTAGTTGCCAATCTTCCTTATTATATTACGACACCGATTATTATGGGGCTCTTTGAGGGCGGCGTTCCCATAGATAATATTACCGTCATGGTACAGAAAGAGGTGGCGGAGCGCATGCAGGTAGGGCCGGGATCCAAAGACTATGGGGCGCTGTCCCTGGCAGTACAGTATTATGCGGATGCCTATATCGTGGCCAATGTTCCGCCTAATTGCTTTATCCCTAGGCCGGGGGTGGGATCTGCCGTGATCAGGCTGACAAGGCATAAGGAACCGCCGGTGGAGGTGGATGATCCGAAGCTGATGTTCAAGCTCATACGTGCGTCTTTTAACCAGAGGCGGAAAACTCTGCAGAACGGGCTGAATAATTCACCTGAGCTTCCGTTTGACAAAGAGGAGATTGGGGCTGCTATCGAGAGTCTGGGCGTCACTCCCCAGATTCGCGGGGAGGCGCTGACGCTAAAACAGTTTGCAGATTTAAGCAACTATTTTACACGCAACAGGGGGTAATATGTCAGATTCACTCATTACAAAAAAAGCGATTGCCGCGGCGTTGAAACAGGTATGCAGGGAAAAGCCGTTTGACAAGATATCAATTGCCGATATTACCGCGGTATGCGGATTAAACCGTCAGACGTTTTATTATCATTTTCAGGATAAATATGAGCTGCTCAGCTGGATCTATTATAATGAGAATTTTTCCAGGATCACAGAGGATATTACCTTCGATAACTGGGATCAGAAGATCCTGGAGATGCTTCAGATTATGGAAAAAGAGAAGACGTTTTATGTAAACACGCTGAAGGAACAGGAACACACATTTGAAAGCTACTTGTTCGAGATGGCCAAGGCGCTGTTCTTAGAGGCAATTGCCAGATTGGATGAGAAAAATCATTTAAATGATGTGGAAAGGGAGTTCGATGCTGAATTTTATGCGTATGGGATATGCGGAGTCATCGTTTCCTGGACCCAGAGCGGAATGAGAATTAAGCCGGAAATTGTGGCGGAGCACTTAAGAAGCCTGGCCAAGGATACAGAGCGAATCGGTTATATCCGCAGCCAGGGCCTCCTTTAAGAAACCTTATCCATGATATAGCTGATACACTCTTCCATAGAGGAAGTCCTAATCAGCTGGAGCAGTTCATCGTATTTTATACGACATTCACACGGGGAAGGATGGAACTTGTTTAAAAGTTCTTCGATATTACGGGCCGTCCGTTCCGGTGATTTTTTGCTGTTTTTTAAAAAATGGAAGAGAGCCGTTTTAAACACGGATTCCCTTAGATGTTCCTGCATGGTTGCAGACATGACAATCCCCCCTGACTAATCTGATCCTGTAATCAGTATTTATAATTTTATGCTGTAATCTGACTCTATTGTAGAAGATGAGAATTGATTTATCGATAGACAAAATAGAGAAAATGTCTGGTTTTGCGACACCATATTCACGGTGTCGTTTTTTTTGACATTAAAAAATTCATGTATGGTGACAGGCCGGATGAAGTATGCTAATATTAGGCTATAAACAGTAACCGATTGACGAGGTAAGAAAGGAAACGGATATGAAGAAGAAAAATGGACTGGGAAAAGCGATTGTCTGGGGCGCAGCGGCAGCGGCAGCCGGTGTAGCGGCAAAAAAGGCATACGATAATTCAAAAAAGAGACAGGAAGAGAAAGTAGAGAACGTATCAGATCAGGTTATGGAGAACCGCAGTTACGAAGGAAAGAACGCCTATTTTGTTGGAGGCGGTCTCGGAAGCATGGCAGGAGCGGCGTACTTAATCCGTGACTGTAAGTTTCCGGCAGAGCAGATCACAATTTATGAAGGCATGCATATCCTCGGCGGCAGCAATGACGGAATCGGCACTCCGGAAGGCGGATTCGTCTGCAGGGGCGGCAGAATGTTAAATGAAGAAACGTATGAGAATTTCTGGGAGTTATTTGGTTCGATTCCATCACTCAATAACCCGGACAGAAGCGTGACTGAGGAGATATTGAATTTTGATCATGCACACCCGACGCATGCGAAGGCTCGTCTGGTCGATAAGGATGGCAATATCCTTGATGTGAAGAGCATGGGATTTACTCAGGAGGAGCGCATGGCTCTGCTGAAGCTGATGAACACACCGGAGGATAAACTGGATGATATGACGATCGAGCAGTGGTTTGCGGACATGCCGCATTTCTTTACCACGAATTTCTGGTATATGTGGCAGACGACCTTTGCATTCCAGAAATGGAGCAGTCTGTTTGAATTCCGCCGCTATATGCGCCGGATGATTCTGGAATTTTCCCGGATTGAGACACTGGAAGGCGTAACGAGAACCCCGTTAAATCAGTATGACAGTGTTATCAAACCTCTGGAGACGTATTTGAGAAACAAAGGTGTACATTTTATTGAAAACTGTACCGTAACGGATATTGACTTTGCAGATGGAGATGGAATTACTGTAAAAACTCTTCATCTGGATGACAACGGAGAGGAAAAGACCGTGGAACTCCAGGAAGGAGATATCTGCATTATGACCAATGCGTGCATGACGGACAGCGCGACTCTGGGCGATCTCCATACACCGGCTCCGGAACCGGAATTAAAGCCGATTTCGGGTGAACTCTGGAGTAAAGTGACAATGAAGAAACCGGGACTGGGGAATCCGGAACCATTCTTTGGAGATGTGCATGAGACGAACTGGGAGAGCTTTACCGTGACGAGCCGTGGAAATAAGCTGTTAAAAATGATTGAGAATCTCACAGGCAACGTACCGGGAAGCGGAGCTCTGATGACATTTAAGGATTCAAGCTGGCTGATGAGTATCGTTATCGCAGCGCAGCCGCATTTTATCAATCAGCCGATGGATGAGACCATTTTCTGGGGATACGGCCTGTATACGGATCAAGTGGGCGATTATGTGAAGAAACCGATGAAGGATTGTACTGGTGAGGAAATGCTGACAGAACTTCTTCATCATCTGCATATGGAAGATCATCTGGATGAAATTATGGCTGATGTGGTCAATGTCATTCCATGCATGATGCCTTACGTAGATGCGCAGTTCCAGCCCCGTAAGATGACAGACCGTCCGAACGTGGTTCCGGAGGGATCAACCAACTTTGCCATGATCAGCCAGTTTGTGGAGATTCCGGATGATATGGTATTTACAGAAGAATATTCCGTACGTGCGGCCAGAATCGCGGTATACACATTGATGGATGTGGATAAGGCAGTCTGCCCGGTTACGCCATACGTAAAGGATCCGAAGGTGTTATTAAAAGCAGTACAGACGGCATACCGCTAATTGGATCAGGATGCCGGGAAGCAGAGCAAATCTGCTTCCCGGTTTTTTGATTGCTTTTTTGATACATCCATGAATCTTCCAAAAAATGAAAGAATTTTACGGATTGCAAGAAACTTAAATATATGATATGCTATAGACTGCGCTGTCTGCCACAGACAGACAAAGAGAAAAGATATGGAGGGAAAGTAACATGAAAAAAATGGCACTTGTATTAGCTGCTGTTCTGGCTTCCGGTATGGTTCTGACCGCGTGCGGCGGATCCGGCAATGGGGCAAAGGAAACAACAGGTAATCAGGCATCGACCACAACTACAACAACCACCGGCGGACTTGATCTTGCTGTTCAGATCGGACCTGATCCGGAGACGGTAGATCCGGCTTTAAACACAGCAATTGATGCATCTAATGTCATTCTGCATGCATTTGAGACGCTTCTTACCTTTGACGAGAACAATGATATTGTTCCAGGACAGGCTGAATCTTTTGACGTGAGCGATGACGGACTTACTTATACATTCCATCTTCGGGATGGCTTAAAGTGGAGCGACGGCTCTGATTTTACGGCGGAAGACTTCGTTTATTCCTGGAAGCGTCTGGCAGATCCGATGACTGCGGCTCCGTATGCGGCAGACATGCTGTCTATGGTAAAGGGATATGATGAGGCCGCAGCAGGTGATATTGATGCTCTTGGGGTATCTGCACCTGACGCAAAGACTCTGGTAGTAGAATTATCCAGTCCTTGTGTTTACTTTGACAAAATCATCACTCATGCAAGTATGGCTCCTGTGAAAAAGGATGTCGTAGATGCCAATGGCGATCAGTGGGCTCTGGCTCCTGAGACCTATATCTCTAACGGACCGTTAAAGATGATCGAGTGGGTACCAGGATCTCATATGACTTTTGCAAAGAACGAAAATTACTGGAACGCTGATAAAGTTACCTTAAACTCCTTAAAGTTCGTTCTGATGGAAGATTCCAACGCAGCTTACAGCGCTTACCAGACTGGCGAAGTGCAGATGATTAAGGATATTCCGACGGAGGAGATTCCGAGCCTTCAGGATAGTCCGGATTACCATCTGGATCCTCGTCTTGCAACTTCTTATACAATCTTTAACACACAGAAGGCACCGTTTGATAATGCAAAAGTGCGTATGGCCCTGAGCCTTGCCGTTGACCGTGAGTATGTAGCAAATACGCTGATGATCGGCACGGTTGCCCCGGCAACTAACTTCGTAGGCCCTGGCATCTCTGATGCAGAAGCTGGTTCTTCCTTCGAAGAAGTAACACGTAAGAACAACGGCGGAGACTTCTTCAATGTAAATAATTATGAAGCTGACCTGGAAAAGGCAAAAGAACTGCTTGCCGAAGCTGGATATCCGAATGGAGAAGGCTTCCCGATTATTGAGTATATGACAAATGATGCCGGATATAATAAACCGGTTGCAGAATATTTACAGAGCGCCTGGAAAGATCTTGGCATAACCATGGATATCAAGATCGTAGAGTGGTCTACCTTTACACCAACCCGTCGTGCCGGTGATTTTGAAATCTGCCGCGGCGGCTGGGTATATGACTATGATGATCCGTCCAATATGCTGAACTTACTTGCAAGCACCAGCGGAAACAACGATGGAAAGTATTCCAATCCGGAAGTTGACAAGCTGCTTGAAGAAGCTCGTTCCACGGCTGATAAGGCAGAGCACTATGAGAAGCTTCATGCTGCTGAGAATCTGATTATGGAAGACGCAGCAGTTTCTCCGCTTGTATATTCCAGTGACTTCTATCTGCAGAATCCGAAGTTAAAGGGAACATGGCATTCTCCATACGGTTACTGGTACTTTATGTACGCAACCATGGAAGAGTAATCAAAGATAAGAGACATCGCAGATTTACAGAAATATAGAAAGGGTTCCGCCACTATTCAGACATTGTGGCGGGACCTTTTTCTTTTGGCGGGAAGGTCGGCCCTGCAGTCGTATATGCTGCCTTCGGGGAGGTACATCCCGCTCTAAGGATAGTATCACATGAGTTCAGGATCGTAATGCGCCCGCTCTCCGCCGATAAATTTAGGCCTGGTTCTTGCGCAGACGACACGGGCGGCACCTACGTACCTGGTCGTGATGCGCACCGGAACCGCCACCGGTTTTAAATGCATGCCAATCAGGGTGTCTCCGATATCAATGCCGGCTGCGGCCTGGATATGTTCGACTGCCACCGGATGCCGTAACGTCCGGTAAGCGGCTGTGGCAAAAGAACCGCCGGCCTTTAACTGGGGAACTGCGTTCACCGGTTCATAGCCATAGCGTGCGGCAGCTTCCGCTTCCAGAATCAGGGCACGGTTTAAGTGTTCGCAGCACTGGGCGGCCACGTCAATGCCGTGTGACGACATAACCTGATAAACAGCGGTGAATACAGCCTCGCCGATCTCTTCACTGGAGTGAGATCCGATGCGGTATTCCGCAATTTCACTGGAAGAGCAGCCGATCACCACAAGATCGTGTTCTTTCAGATGAGCTGCCTCCAACAATTCCGCGGCGGCATCGGCCGCCTGCTTACTGATATCTTCTAACATGAATTTCACACTTTCTTTCTGCGTTTATCATTATAATGCGGCGCGGATCGCAACGGCCATATCTTCATACTCCTCATCGGTTAAGTAGACCTTGTCCGGATTCATGGCAAAGGTTCCGCCCCATTCATCCCCGCCATTATACTTGGGAACGATATGCATATGGAGATGGCAGCCGGTATCGCCGTAAGCGCCATAATTAACCTTGTCCGGCTGGAATACCTTGTGCACCGCCCTGGAAACCTTTGCAACATCTGCAAAAAATGCGCTGCGCTCGTCATCGCTGATATCGATCATCTCACTGACATGGTCTTTGTACGCGAGAATGACTCTGCCGCGTTTGCTCTGTTCCTTAAATAAATATAAAAAACCTGTTTCCATTTCGCAGACCGGATAACCAAATTTGGCAACCAGTTCTCCCTGCATACAGTATGCGCAATTCGGATCTTTCATAATATTAGTACCTTCTTTCTTATATTTTATTATTCTGGCTCTATTTTATCAAACTAGAGTGGGGATGGGAAGAGGGCAGATCGTTAACTTTCTCAATATAGAGATTAAACAGCAGGTCAAAAAAGTAACTGACACCGTATCGGGTATATACATTTTGAATTCCCTCGGTAATGCGGTCACTGGAATGGAATTTGTGACTGAGATAAATGACACTGTCATAGCAGGATTCAAATTTTTCGGAATGGTTGAGGGTAATCAGTACTTTGTGGGCGTGAACGTTCTGCAGATCAGTGAGTGTGGCGATAGCGTAATTACCGGTAGTGGAGGTGACAATGACCAAATCCTCAGGTTTAAGATTCCGAAGGAGATTTGTATCGGGGTAGGCGTCGGTAACAATTCGAATCAGCTTGCCGATAGCAGCCAGTCCCTGCTGCAGTACTCTTGCCGGAAAGCTTGAGAGATCTGCGGCCAGGATGACGACCTGTTCACTGTCATGAATGCGTTTGACGAGAACCTCCAGATTTTGAGAGGCAAACATCTCATTCATATCCTGCATCATGTCATCCATGGACAGGCGAAGATACTGATCAAATTCCGGATGACAGGCGTACTGAACAAACGCATCCATGTGCTGCCGGGTTATCGGTGCGTTCTGCTTCATCGCAGTAAAACTCTCATAGCCGATTAGCTTGGCAAATCGTTGAATACTGCTGCGGGAAACGTAACATTCCTCTGCCACATCATAGATACTCAGTTTTTTTAATTCATGAAAATGTTCCAGCAGGTACCTTGCCAACACCAGATTGGTGTCGTCATCTTCATTGGAATTCAGGACTGCCAATAAAGATGTCATCAAATTAAAATAACTCAAACTAAAATTGTTTTGGATTTTATCTGTGCTCATAGCCAAATCATATCACAGGTTTTTTATTCTGTCATCGGTATTCACAATAAATTCTTTTGTAATCTCCTGAAAATGCAGTAATTTTAACAAAATATGGATTCAAATCTTGCACCCCATCGTTTTCTTACCTTTGTTACACTGGTTATATGAAACAAAGGTAAAAACGGAACACAAATTTTGAAAGGGGACATAATTTATGAAGTATTCAAAGAATCCGGTATTTCCAGAAGGCTTTCTGTGGGGAGCCTCCAGCGCTGCATGGCAGGTAGAGGGGGCGACTGCCGAGGATGGCCGCACTCCTGCGATTATCGATCTGAATTCTCAGACCAAAAAGCCTTATGCAGATAATTCGGTGGCATCTGATCACTACCACCATTATAAAGAGGACGTGGCTCTGATGAAGGAATGCGGGTTTACCAGCTACCGTTTTTCTATTTCCTGGTCCCGTGTTATTCCTGCAGCGGATCGTAAGGTAAACCCTATGGGAATCGCTTTTTATAACAATCTGATCAACGAACTGCTGGCAGCGGGGATTACTCCCATTGTCACACTGTATCACTATGATATGCCCTGCTGGGTCGATGAGAAATACGGCGGCTGGCATAACCGGGCCATTATTGATGAATTCGATTATTACTGCCGTGTCTGCTTTGAGAACTTCGGTGACCGTGTAAAATACTGGCTGTCCATTAATGAGCAGAATATGCAGATTGTCTATGGCGACTGGTTAGGCGTATCCAAGGGATGCACAGACTGGTTCAGGGAAAAGTGGCAGATCAATCACATTATGAATTTATGCCATTCCAAAGCCGTTATTGCCTGCCATGAGCTGGTAAAAGACGGAAAGATCGGTCCGGTGCCGGGATATGTACCGATTTATCCTTACTCCTGCCGGCCTGAAGACCAGATTGGCGCAATGAATGCGGAAGAACTGACACAGAAAATATGGGATGACTTATATGTATTCCGCGAGTACAGCAGTTTCGTAAAAAATTACTGGAAAGAAAATGATATTGATCCGGACATTCGTCCCGGAGACATGGAACTGATTGGCCAGGCGAAAATCGATTTTATCGCGGTTAACTGCTATCGGTCGGATGTGGGAATGGCACCTGATGACAGCTATAAGCAGGAAATTGGTCTGAATAAATCCGGGATCAAGGGTGAATTCATATATCCCAACCTGCCGGGCGAATATGCGCTGGCCAGAAATCCATACGTAGAAGTGACGGATTGGGACTGGCATATTGATCCTGTCTGCATGCGCTATGCACTGCGTTATCTGTGGGATCATTACCATCTGCCCATGGTTATCACAGAAGCAGGCTTTGGTGCTCATGAGGATGTGGGAGAAGATGGTAAGATTCATGACCAGGCCCGTATTGATTATCTCAGAGAGTATGTTTATAATGTAGGTCTGGCAATTGAGGATGGGGTAGAGGTGTTCGGGTTTAATCCCTGGTCTTTTACGGATCTTCTCAGCACCGGAAATGGTATGGCAAAACGTTATGGTCTGGTCTTTGTAAACAGGACAGACGATGATTTAAGGGATCTGAAGCGGATAAAAAAGGACTCGTTTGACTGGTATTCTGCGTTAATACGTTCTAACGGCCAGGAATGGGGAACCGATATGTCACAGTGGCGTGATTTTGCCAAAGATAAGGCAGAATAAAGAGAAGGAGGGGGTACCGATATGGCGAAAAAGAATTATGCGGCAATATGCAGCTCTATCATTGCGGTATGTGGCGGTGAAGATAATATATCCAGTGTCAGTCACTGTATGACTCGTTTGCGCGTACAGCTTTTTGATGGAAACAAATTAAACAGAGAGGAAGCGGGGAAAATTCCAGGTGTTCTGAACCTGGTGATACAAAATGGTGAATATCAGTTTGTTATCGGACAGGATGTTCCAAATCTGTATGCGGAATTTATCAAACGCGAGGGGATCAAGACAAGCGGAGAAGTGGCGGATGCCGCTGCATTAAAACAGGATACGGAAGCGAAGAAGGGGAATGTAATGAATACCGTGATGTCCTTTATCGGCGGAACCTTTTCTCCGGTTATTCCGGTGTTAATTGCCGGGGGGCTTACCGGCGCCGTATTGACACTGCTGACGACGCTGTTCGGAGTATCCACAGAGTCCGGTACTTATACGGTAATCTATGCAATCAATCAGGCGACTTTTTATTTCCTTCCGATTTTCATCGGTTTTTCCGCGGCAAGCAGGTTGAAGTCCAACGGATTTTTAGGCGCCTTTTTGGGAGCAATCCTGCTGTTTTCTACTATTAATAACGTGGAGGGACTTAATTTCCTCGGGATTCCTATTCAACAGATCAGTTATAATTCCACGGTATTTCCAGTTATCCTGGGCGTGCTCTTTATGGCGGTCATTTACCGTTTTCTTTCCAGAGTGGTTCCCGTGTATCTGCGGACGATCTTTGTACCGCTGATTACGATGCTGATTACAGTGCCTGTCACTTTGATTGTATTAGGGCCGATCGGCAACCTGATGGGAACCTGGCTGGCAAATGGAGTATTTGCCATCTACCGCGCGGCTCCTCCTGTTGCTGTTATGATTATCGGAATTACGACGCCGCTGATGGTGTTCTTTGGTATGAATAATGCGACTTATCCCATCGTATTTGCTCTGCTGGCGGAGGTCGGCTCAGACCCGCTGATCTGCACCGGTATGGCGCCGGCCAATGTAGCTGTAGGGGGAGCCTGTCTGGCGGCTGCATTGATTGCAAAGGACGTGAATGACCGGAGTGTGGCTACCGGTGCGGGTATTACTGCACTATGCGGAATTACTGAGCCGGGAGTCTATGGAGTATTGTTTACTAAGAAATATCCGTTGATCGGCGCCATGGCCGGAGGCGGAATCGGCGGATTGCTGGGCGGTCTGGCTGGTATGACGCAGTACGTGATCTCCACTCCGGGATTTATCTCAATTCCTGCATACATCAATCCTGATGGTACTTCGTCCAACCTGATATGGGCTATGGCAGTCATGATTCTTGCAGTAGCGGTTGCTTTTGGTGTTACTTATGTATTAGGCAGAAGAATGGAGAAACAGAGTTAGAGTGTGACAGTTCAGCCTTCACTTCCGGCAGCCGCTGCCGGAAGTGGAGGCTGAACTGCTGCGTCGGATCAATGGGTCCCTGTCGTGCTGCTGGACATTAAAAAAACGGTATGCTATGATTGAAGAAATGTATGAAGCAAAGGGGCAGTCCCATGAATAAATTATTTACCATCGGTGAGATGGCGAAGTTGTTCGGAATTAATGCGAAAACGCTGCGTTATTACGATGAAATAGGCCTGATTCGTCCGGAACATACAGACCCGATGACAGGATACCGTTACTACTCTACTGGGCAGTTTGAACGCCTTAATACTATCAAATATCTGAGAGCGCTGGATATGCCTCTGGCTAAAATCAGGCGGTTTTTTGAAAATAAGGATATCGGCCAGATGATAGAAATATTAAAGGAGCAGCAGGAGGAAGTACTTGTAAGACGGAGGGAGCTGGAACGTATCGAACATAAGATCAGTGAACGCCTGTCTCAGCTTCACGATGCACTGTATACCGTTTATAATCAGGTGGAGGAGGTTACGCTGCCGAACCGAAAGCTTGCTGTGCTGCGAACTGAAATACCCGCTACGGATGACCTGGAATTTCCGATCCGCCAACTGGAACGGCAGACTCAACTGGAGGCCGCCATGTTCTTGGGAAAGGTGGGAGTGTCGATTTCGATGGATCATGTGAAATCCCATAAGTTTGATGAATTTTGTTCTATCTTTGTCGTGCTGGAACCGGGGGATTCTTATGATGGAGAAGCTGTGGATATTCCTGGCGGGCAATACCTGACACTGAGGTACTGTGGAACTCATACGCAGTCCTCCTTCTATTATGAAATGCTGCTGAAGGAAATGTCAGAGAACGGTTATGAGCTGGGTGGAAATTCGATTGAGATTACGTTAGTGGATGCGGGAATGACAAATGATACTTCCCAGTTTGTAACAGAGCTGCAGCTGCCGGTAAGCGGTGGGAACAATGCGAAGGGAATTTAAAGTAAAACAGAAATAGAGAGTTAATCGCAGAGCTGCCGGCAGGCAGCTCTGTTTGATCTCATACGGGACAAATGTTCCTGTGATATCAAATATAGCTGTATTATGTAAGGTGTGAGATGTAACTTCCTGTCAGTAAGGGCCGATGTTTTTCCGCTACGATTCTTGTTCCGGATTGCTGTTACTGCAGAGATTCTCTTTGTGCTTCTGGAAAGTCTTAATCATATCCAGGACATAATCCTGCTCTTCTTTTGAAAGAAGGGTGGATAGATGATAGATCTCAGCCAGAAGCTGGGCACTTCGTTCCGCATTTTTGTCTGATTCCATGGGGCCTTCGCCCTGGAGAAGCCATGAACTGTTAATTCCAAGCTCGTAACAGATTCCACGGATGACGAGCATCTGCGGTTCTGATTTTTCATGTTCAATATTTGTTATGACACCGCGGGAGACACCAATTGCATCGGCAAGAGAATTCTGTGTATACCCTTTTGAACTGCGGGCCTGTTTGAGACGGGCACCTATTCCCATATGATACTCCATTCCGCGTAGACGCGTGCCATGATCTTTACGATGGCAAACATACGCCGATCCGCCATTTGATTTTAATTAATACAGGACCTTAAATAGTTTTGTAAATCCTGATATCTAATCTTATCATGATAAAAATGATTTGTCAATACAATTGTGTATTGAAGAGACATATAAATGCCTTGACAATGCGCAAAAAACGTGTTAGCATGTATTTATAAAACACAAAAATGATTTGGAAAAGCATGGCTGAAGACATAGGGGGTAGTTTTGAAGTCGATAGGAAGAGATCAGGAAAAGAATCGTGCGGAAATCATTCTCGAGGAGTCCGGAAAACTTTCTGTTGAAGAGCAGGAGCGTGTTCTGGCAACTTTAAGGGGAATGGTGTTTACAAGAGACTGTATATTGAAGAATGGTGTGGATGAAGACAAAAAGGAGTGAGTCCGTTTATGACAAAGTATTTTCATTTGATTTAGATTGGATTGAAGTGAAAGAACCCGGCCATGTCTGAGTCCTGTTTTGTGGGCCTGTCTGAATATCTCACAGAGTTTAGAAACATATCGTTTGTCTATTCTAAGTCCCAAAGTCTGTAATTATAGATAAGTTTTCGTGTTGATTTGTATTGAATATTGTTGACATTGCTCATGGAATGTGCTATTGTATGAATGTACAAAATAATGAATATTGAAATAATGACGAATAAAAGCAGGTATACAGATGGAATATGAAGCTGGAAAGAGCATCTTATATCAAAAAACCGGATTAGCCAAGAGTCTCCTTGCATTAGATTTACTGTCAAAGAATGCGGGGGACAGAATACAGCCCATATCCGAGTATCAAGAGAAGTTTGGAGTATCCAGAGGGACTGTCCAGAATGCTTTTACATATTTAAAAGAGTGTGGCGCTGTGAAACTGGAGCACCACGGTCACCAGGGTACTTATATCGAAAAGCTGGACTACCGCAGGCTTCAGGAAAACTGTATGAGAAAAGAGCTGCTGGGCATCATGCCGCTGCCGTATTCACTGACTTATGAGGGGTTTGCCACAGCAATTTACTCGGAACTGGATGAGCTGAATTTTAATATGGCGTACGCGAGAGGCGCGGTTGGCAGAATCGAGCTTGTAGAGTCGGGAACCTATCAATTTGCCGTCTGTTCACGCTATGCCGCGGAGCAGTCCATCAGCTGCGGGAAAGAGATCGAGATAGCCTTTGATTTCGGGCCGGGAAGCTTTCTGTCAAAACACGTACTTCTTCTGGCTGATGAATCAAAAGACGGTATCTGTGATGGTATGAAGGTCGCATACGACAGCAAGTCTCTTGACCAGAGCCGTATAACAGATAATATCGTTAAGGGAAAAGAGATAACTTTAATTCCAATCAGGACACAGCAGACCATCGGGGCTCTGATGGATGGGACCATAGACGCCGGTGTGTGGAATTATGACGATGTATTGGAGAATCATCACGACAGACTGAAGGTGGTTTCGCTGCCGGAATCGGACTATAATAATTCCTTTTCCACTGCAGTTCTGGTGATAAAGACGGGCGACGAAGCACTTAAGGCACTGCTTAAAAAATATATAAGTGTGGAACGCGTATTGGGAATTCTTTCTGAAGTCAGAGAGAAGAGGCGGGAGCCGTTCTTCTGACCGGAGAGAAGCGCTATATTAGCGTCTTATCTTCTGCGGTGGACCGCAGATCAAGGGTAGCCGTGGGCAGAAGGTATCCGCAGTGGAATTCTGGCAGATGTTTTGTCACACCTGTTACGGCTGCCGGCGGCTTTCCCGGCTCATCAGCCAACCGGCCAGTCAGCCGTACTGACAATCCGAATAGAATATAAGAAACCGGGATAGTGGGTGGAGTGTCGTAAAAAATAAGTCAGGACAGAAATTTTTACAGCAATGTACAAAATATTGTATATTAAGAAAGGAGTATTATGAACCTGGAGGAAGCGTTAAATCAGCGTCTTGAGATTCTTTTAAACAGTGGTGTCATATCGCAGAGAATTTCAGATTATTGCAAAACAGCAGTGAAGCTGCTGATAAAACAAAAACCGGAGGCAGACGGCGACAGGGCTGCTATGTTTATTACACATCTGGCTATGGCGGGACAGAGAATTTTAGAGGGAAAGGAGGAAAAACCATTGGATGGCCAGATTCTGGAGTCTGTAAAACAGGAACCTGCTTATAGTAGGGCATTGGACTTTCTGACGTATATGCTGAATCAGACAGATCTGGAATTTCCGGATACAGAAAAAGATTTTTTGACGGTTCATCTGTGTAATCTGTTTATGCCATGAGTTTGAAGGCTGTGATGTAGAGAGTATGCTTACGGGGATGAGATGCTGCAGGAGTATTGAAATTTAAAATTCAGGAGGGAAAAATATGCGGTATATAGTTATATTTTTAGCCGGAGCGTTTGGGGCACTTTTGGCTAACAGGGGAATTGCGGTTTTTAATGATGCGGTCAGGCCGGTTGTTCCGGAATACAGAGAGGGACGTATGACAAGGCTGGAATTTGCAACAACCACATTTGCCTTAAGCTTTGGTCTGGTCATTGGATTTGGAATACCTTATTCGATTATGTCACCCATTATACTGGTACATTCTCTGTGGCTTGGAACCGATGTTATCGGTATCTTCTTTCCGGCAAAAAACATTGAAAAATGGTACCTGGACAAAGAAAGCCTGATCGGCGCCGGCCTTTCCGTTCTGGCAGGTGGTCTGTACGGAGTGCTTCTGCTGGCGGGGCTTCAGAGCTTTGTCAATATGATGCAGGCTCTGCCGGTTAATATCTTCGATGCATGGCAGAACATTTCCGGCCCTGTCATTTCCGCATTTATTGCGTTCCCATGTGTTGTAATTACCATGGATTACGGTTGGAAAAAGGGTCTTGTTTCACTGGTTGTTTCGGTTCTGCTTCGCCAGATCATGGTATTTTTCGGAAAAGGAGATATCGCGGACGGTGTTGCCTTATTAACCGGCCTCGTGTTCATCATTGTATTTGCAGTCAGGGACAAATCTGAATCGACGGGAAATCTGGCTTCTATATTTGGAGACCGTGTGAAGAACATCAGAAAGAATATTATCTGGATTGCAATTATGGGTGCCATTTACGGACTTGCCTGCAATATGCATCTCCTGATGGAAGGTCCGCAGTCTCTGGTTGCATTAAAGGATGGAAATGTGTCTTCTGCAGTCAGCATCAGCTTTGCGAGAGCGCTGTCCTTTATCCCATTAAAGGCGCTGACCTCGCTGACGACAGGTACCTTTGTAACGGATGGCTTCGGTTTCACCGCAACAGCAGGCCTTCTGGCTCCAAACGGAGTGCTTGCCGCAGTATTTGGCGCAGTGGTCATGTCTCTGGAGGCATTGTCTCTGGCAGTAGTTGCAAAGCTGTTTGATAAGGTTCCAAGTATTAAGAAATCGGCCGACAGTATCCGTGTGGCGATGACCAGGCTTCTGGAGGTTGCCATTTTAGTGGGATCCATGTCGGCGGCGGAAGGTATGGCCCCCGGATTTGGATTTTTGGTAGTCGGTGGATTCTTTGTCATGAATGAATATTTTAAGAAACCAATCGTACGGATGGCGGTAGGTCCGATCGCTGTTATCGCAGTGGGAGTTCTGGTCAATGTACTGGCAGTTTTAGGTCTGTACAGTGTTTAAATGTGTGCAGTGATGCGTGAAAGGAGCAGTCAGCATGAAAATTGTAATTGGCGGACAGATGGGAAAAGAGGAAATAAAAGATCTGATAGTCACGACTATGGGAACTGAATGTGAGGTTGCCATCCGGGATGATGTGGCAGCTGCCATGGATGTAAAGAGCGGAAATGCCGATTTATATCTGGGGGCATGTATGACCGGGGGCGGAGGCGCACTTGCGATGGCCATTGCAATTTTGGGTTATGGAGCGTGTATGACGGTAAGTGACGCGGATGAAAATGCCATTCGTGACGCACTGAAATCGGGGAAAAAGGCATTTGGCTTTACCCCATCCATGTCGAGAACGGTGGTTCCAGTGATTGTAAGGCTTGCAAAGGATGCTGTGAAGAATTGAGATGATGGTGCTGTCTGGCTTAAAGAGATGATATACCGTGTCTGCTTAGCCAGCCAGACAGCATCCGTGAAAGGAGAAAGGATGCAGACATATCCGTTACAGAGCATGTCCGTGGAAGAAGCAGCGATGCTTCAGTTCCAGGTAGTGGACTGTATGACAAAAGTATTTGAAGGGCATGAATCACTGACCAGGGGAGATTTAGGGGTCGTCATGGGGATTAATATGCCGGTGACAACCAGAAAAGCGGAAAAGGTGATTGCCGAAGTATTTGGAGCAGAGGCGTGTATCCTGGTACGGGGGGCGGGGAGTGCCGCAATCCGTTTTGGACTTCATTCCATGATGCGGCCCGGCGGCCGGCTCCTGGTACACCGGGCTCCCATCTATAATACTACGGCAGCCTCTCTCGAAATGATGGGAATAGAAGCGGTGGAAGCTGATTTTAATGATTCGGAAGAAATCCGGCGGGTTTTGACGGATAATCCCGATATTAAGGGGGCGCTGGTTCAATATACGAGACAGCTCCCGGAAGACCGCTATGATATGCATGAGGTAGTACGCGTCATCAAACAGACCGCTGATATCCCTGTACTGACCGACGACAATTACGCAGCAATGAAAGTAAAAGATATCGGTGTGCAGTGCGGTGCGGATCTTTCCTGCTTTTCCGCGTTTAAGCTGCTGGGGCCGGAAGGTGTGGGCGTCATCGTTGGTAAGCAGGAACTTATCGGCAGACTGGTAAAGGAAAGTTATTCCGGCGGGATGCAGGTACAGGGGCATGAGGCGCTCGATGTTCTGCGCGGAATGGTCTATGCGCCGGTCTCCCTGGCTCTTTCTGCGAGGGTCAATGAGGAATGTGTCAGACGATTGAACAGCGGAGAGATACCGGCGGTAAAACAGGCATTTCTGGCAAATGCCCAATCTAAGGTTCTTCTGGTGGAATTCAGGGAAAATATTGCGGAACGGGTACTGGAGGAAGCCGAAAAATCGGGCGCTGCACCGAATCCGGTTGGCGCGGAATCCAAATATGAGCTGGTACCCATGTTTTACCGGATTTCCGGTACGTTTCGCAAGGCAGATCCGGAACTGGAACATCGGATGATACGGATCAATCCCATGCGGGCTGGAGCGGACACTGTTTTAAGAATAATAAAAGAATCAGTAGAAAGAGTGGTGTAAATGTTCCTGGAACAAACTGTAAAACGGAATCCGGAACTGGTCCGGCTGGCATTCAGTCTCCACAGGCAGGGAATCATAGAACCGGATTCCTATCTCATTGATGTGGACACCTTTTTGCAAAATGCGGAGGAAATGCTGGAGTGCTCCAGGCAAAATGGCGTAAAGCTTTACTTTATGCTGAAACAGCTGGGGCGCAATCCCTATCTGGCAAAGGAGCTGATGAGGCTGGGATATTCCGGCGCGGTGGCTGTTGACTATAAAGAGGCCGCCGTAATGATGGAGCATGGGATTCCGATCGGAAATGCAGGGCATCTGGTACAGATACCGACGGCCCAGGTAAGACAGATTGTCTCCTGCCGCCCGGAGGTCATCACCGTTTACTCAGAAGAGAAAATACACCAGATTGATCAGGCCGCGTCGGAACTGGGCGTGATACAGGAAATTCTGCTGCGGGTGTATGGTGAAGGTGATATGATTTATTCCGGGCAGACAGCCGGTTTTCATTTAAATACCCTGGAAGAACTGGCGGATCGTATCGTTGGTTCGTATCCCCATGTGAGAATTGCGGGTGTCACCTCTTTTCCCTGTTACTTATACGATGAGCAGCTGGATGACATCGTTCCTACGGCTAATTTAAAAACCGTAACGCGTGCGGCAGCAATCTTAAAGTCGCGGGGAATTCTCTGCCGTATCATCAATACTCCCTCAGCAACCTGCTGTCGCACCATTGAACGGATGAAGCGGGACGGGGGAAATTGTGGTGAGCCGGGACATGGCTTTTCCGGAACAACCCCCATGCATGCCGCCCATGAACTGCCGGAACGACCGTGTGTAGTTTACATAAGTGAAGTTTCTCATAATTTCGAAGGCCGCGGATACTGTTTTGGAGGCGGTCATTACAGGCGATCCCATATGAAGAATGCATTGGCAGGAGACAGTTTTTTAAATGCCAGGCACGTGGAGGTAATTCCTCCGGCGGATGACAGTATTGATTACCATTTCGGATTAACAAAAGAGTGCCCTGTAGGCCAGACGGTGGTGATGGCGTTTCGGTATCAGATATTTGTTACCCGTTCAGATGTTGTGCTGGTCACCGGACTTAGAAAGGGAGCGCCGAGGATTGAAGGGATCTATGACAGCGCGGGCAGAGAGAAATGAAGAAGAGATTTATTGTTATTGTACTGGATGGATTTGGGATCGGGGCGATGAAGGATGCCCGTATCGTGAGGCCGGGCGATGAAACAGCCAACACGCTCGGAAGTATTTTAAAGGACTGCCCCGACATGAAGCTGCCGGTCCTGGAACGGCTGGGGCTGATGAATGCGTTCGGGAGGGAGAGCGCAGCCATGAAATTCAGCCCTTCCGCCAATTACGGGAGATGCGAACTGATGCACTATGGTGCGGATACTTTTATGGGGCATCAGGAAATCATGGGAACACTGCCAATAAAACCGACAGCGCATCCATTTCTGGAGAAGGCGGAGGAGGTAAGCCGGTATTTGAGGCAGAACGGGCATGATGTCCGCGTTATCGAGAAACAGGGGCTTAAATATCTGGTTGTGGATCGGTACGCCACGGTGGCAGACAACCTGGAGGCGGATCCGGGAATGTGCTATAATGTGACGGCGCCTCTTGATTTTATGCCGTTTGAGGAAGAGGTGGAGATCGCCCGCCTGGTCCGCGAGGTAGTGACCGTGGGCCGTGTGATCGTGTTTGGCGGCACCGGCAACACAATGGAAGATTTGCAGAGGGCGGAAGAGATAAAGATTGGAAACTATATCGGCATTGCATCTGCAAAATCAAAATCGTATGAGCACGGTTATCAGTGCAGACATCTGGGATATGGAGTGGATAAACAGGTACAGGCGCCGACCATACTGACAAATGCCGGGGTTCACTGTACGCTCATAGGGAAGGTGGCTGACATTGTGGCTAATGACGGCGGTGAGAGTATTTCCTGCGTCCCGACGGAGGAAGTGATGCGGCTTACGGTTCAGGCGGTAAAGAACATGGAGAAGGGCTTTGTCTGTACCAATGTGCAGGAGACCGATCTGGCGGGTCATTCACAATCTGCGGCGGCTTACCGGGAGATACTGGAGACCGCGGACCGGGGAATCGGTGCAGTGCTGGAGGAGATGGAGGCGGAAGATATCCTGGTTGTCATGGCAGACCACGGTAATGATCCCAATATCGGGCACAGCCGGCATACGAGGGAATGCGTGCCGTTACTCATTTATACAAGGGGGATGAGCGGACGGGAGATTGGTACCAGAAAGACACTTTCGGATGTTGGGGCATCTGTATGCAGTTTTTTTTGTGTGAAGAGTACGCAGAATGGGACGTCATTTCTAGAAGATCTTCGTTGAACGAAAAATGTAAATGCGTGTTAGGAAGAATTGAAGCTGGTTAAAAAACACTTGAATTTCAGGTTCGAATTGAGTATAATAAAGACATAAAAGGAACAACCGCCCACAAAGTGGTTAACCCGATTAATAAGTTACATTCATAGAAATGCCACCCAGTAACTGGTCAAAGTATATGATATGATACCTCTTAAGTAGACAAGATAAATAACCAAAATCTACTTAGGAGGTATTTTTATGTCCAAATCCCCTCATACTTCGGAATTCCGGGCAAAGGTGTCACAGGAATACCTTGATGGATTG
>NZ_JANFYJ010000171.1:0-390 GCF_024460495.1 Hungatella sp. SL.1.14
CAAAACTCGAAAAGACCAGTAAAATAGAGAAAGACATATTATTTACGCGAATGCTCCAGATTACAGACCAGTAAAGAATAAAAAGATAACGGAGTGAGACGTATGGCACTGAAAAAGAAGCCGGTAACCGGCATGAAAGATATCCTGCCCGCAGAGATGGCGGTACGGGACTATGTAATGAACTAGATTCGTGAGACATACCGTGGATTTGGATTTACTTCCATTGATACCCCGTGTGTGGAACATATTGAAAACCTGACGAGCAAGCAGGGCGGCGACAACGAAAAGCTGATCTTCAAGATTATGAAGCGCGGGGAGAAGCTGCGTCTCGATACGGCGGAGACGGAAAACGACTTAACAGACAGCGGCCTCCGCTACGACTTAACCGTG
>NZ_JANFYJ010000172.1:0-389 GCF_024460495.1 Hungatella sp. SL.1.14
ATGGATACGTCCGCCGCTCTCCGTCTCCGGAACACGCTGGACGCGGTGAACACCGCTCTCGTATTTTAACTTGGAGTAAGCGCCTTTTCCGGTGACCATGGCCACCTCTTCCTTAAAGCCACCGATTCCGTTCTCATTGACACTGATCAGCTCCACTTTCCAGTGCTGGCTCTCAGAATAATTGACGTAAATGCGGTACAGTTCAGCTGCAAACAGGGCAGCCTCGTCTCCTCCCGCACCGGCACGGATTTCCAGAATGATATTTTTGTCATCATTCGGATCTTTGGGAAGAAGAAGGATCTTCAGTTCCTGCTCCAGCGCTTCGATCTGCTTCTTCGAATCAGATAATTCTTCCTTTGCCAGTTCACGCATCTCTTCGTCATTTTCTT
>NZ_JANFYJ010000173.1:0-388 GCF_024460495.1 Hungatella sp. SL.1.14
CTCATTCGCAGCGTTCGTTTTATGCAGGTTGAACTGCCTTCGGTACGTTCGTGTCACGCCACAGTAGATGGAATAGGCAATGAGTAAAACTGGTACTTATCCATTGCAATAATCTTAAGGAGTGACAAATTTATGAACAGGAACGCAGTTGGTATTGATGTATCCAAAGGCAAAAGCATGGCCGCTATTCTTCACCCTTATGGGGAAATTGTTTCCTCGCCCTTTGAAATCAAGCATACATCTGGTAACATCCAATCTCTGATTCAACAGATCAAATCCATCGAAGGGGAATCCCGCATCGTTATGGAGCACACCGGCCACTATTACAAGCCTCTGGCCCGTGAACTCTCTATGGCAGTCACAAAAAGACCTGCCAGAGAGAGTTCAC
>NZ_JANFYJ010000174.1:0-386 GCF_024460495.1 Hungatella sp. SL.1.14
CGCACTTACGGCTTCGGTTTCCTTGTAATTCGGATTCGTCGCCTTTACGTATACGGTATGTGTTCCTGCTTCCGTAAAGGTCGGGGCCGTCTCACTGTATTCTGTTCCGTTGGTTGAATACAGCAGCGTAGATCCTTCCTTCTCCGCAGACGCACTTATCAGCCCATACGCCTTTCCATCATACTCTACAGTCTGGCCTTCTGCCGTCACACGGTTTCCTGCAGCAAGGTTCACGATCAGGTCTTCTTCCGTATAACGAATCTCATAGTTGCTCTTATAATCCTTTGCCTTCTCGTCTGCTGCATCAGTTCCGGCCGCCACCACACGGTACGAAGACACGGTATTCGCTGTCCTTCCTGCCTCTGTTATGCTTCCGCTTACATAGA
>NZ_JANFYJ010000175.1:0-386 GCF_024460495.1 Hungatella sp. SL.1.14
ATTATGTGTCACTGACCAAGCTCATAAACCGCAGATTAGGCATAGAGAACGGCGGGAGGGACAAGGCAGACCAGAGGACGCTGATGCACTTAAAATCGCTGGAAACGGTGGTGGAGCTGCATCTGGCTACGCTGATGGCGGAGGGGCTGCCGTACAAGGAGATATATCAGGGCGTGAAAAAGTTTATCGAAGCATTGTAGGAATCTCATGGCTGAAAATTCAGCCGCCAGTTTGAGTGGTAAGAAAAGGGCGGTCCGTTTGGGCCGCCTTACTTCATATAAGGGCAATAATATCGAAATATAAAACCCCGGATTGCTCCGGGGTCAGGCCCATCGTGTTACGCATTGGTTAAGAGGCTTGATGGGATCTGTTGATCTAAATATGAT
>NZ_JANFYJ010000176.1:0-385 GCF_024460495.1 Hungatella sp. SL.1.14
AGTATTATATGTAAGTCCTGCTTTGAAGGGTGTATTTAACGTATCAACATCCCAGCGGAGAAAAACAGGGCCATCACTAGGAGCCATAAGATTACTTGAGTAGACTGCTTTTGCTAAATCACTATTTAAATGAATAAGAAACTCGTTAATCAGAGCTGAAAGGCTCTTATTTTTATACCCGGAAGGGAGAAAGGAGTCCGTACATGAAGGACACTATGATCTTAAAAAATGGAACTATTATTGAACTGGAGGCAGGCGCAAGCCTGGGAGCCTTACAGGTGGCGGCGGCAAACCGGGCGGCCATGGTAACGACCTGGGAGGCGCTGACTCCTGACAATCTCACAGCAGTGCAGATTAAGAATGGTGATGGGTTAGTGGTAGGCAA
>NZ_JANFYJ010000177.1:0-382 GCF_024460495.1 Hungatella sp. SL.1.14
CTCACAGATATCCTTCGTACAGGAGCGTGAGCACTGGCGCCACGTCTCATTTCCGCATGGCGCCACAATCCTTGCCGCCTCGATCCCTGACTCAAAAATCCTGGCGTCCGTCACCGTAGTCACCAGAAAAAAATCCTTTCCCTCCGTCAACTCCGCCAGCTTCCCATACCCCTCATCAATATCCGGAACAAGCTCCGCCCTCCACTCTTCCCCCAGACCGATCAATAACTTCTCACACTCATCGATTTCCTGTCTTATATTCTGATTTTCTTTCATTCTTATCTCCCTTTCCCATCCTGCTCACTCACCAGCCCTGCCACATCAGCCCTGGTGCCTGCTTACCAATTACCCCTCATTATACATCAGGCCCTCCCACTCGAAA
>NZ_JANFYJ010000178.1:0-381 GCF_024460495.1 Hungatella sp. SL.1.14
ACAGGACATTGCGGGATCAGTCGTTCACACCTCTCTGATTAACAACTAGATCGATCTGTATCCGGAGTATACGGGAACCGGCCTGCTTTCGATTCTGCAGATGGACATGATAACGGATCCGGAAGAAGTATACCGGACTGTTAAGGATGAATATGAAAAGCGTTTCCAGGTGACATGGCTGGATTATTCGAAAGCCAATGACGGACAGGGACTGGTGATCCGGACGGATGTGGCAGAACAGCTGGGAATCCGTACCATTTCTGATTTGCAGAAGCATGCCAAAGAGCTGCGCTTCGCCTCCCAGGGAGAATTTGACGCGAGGGAGGATGGTCTTCTGGCACTGGAACAGAAGTACGGAGCCTTCGACTGGAAATCCAGCCG
>NZ_JANFYJ010000179.1:0-381 GCF_024460495.1 Hungatella sp. SL.1.14
GCCGTGACATTGGGAAGTGACGGCAGATACTCGTCGAGAGGGATTAAAAGCCCGTCGTCCGCCCATTTGTAAAAAGAGGAATCCGAGGTTTCCTGAAGGAAGACGATATCCGGCAGTTCTCCTGATGCCATGATAACATTTAAACGATCCAGATAATTGTTTATCGGAGGCACCTCAATCTCCAGTTTCACATTGGCCGCTTTTTCAATAGCTTCAATAACCGGATTGTTATCAACCTGGAACTGCGCGTCTACACTGGTTACGATACGAATCGTGGCTGGAGCCTCACCATTTCCATCTGTCTCTGTCTCTTTTTTCCCGCATGCAGCAGTGGATACCGCCAAAACCGCCGCCATGGATAAACACACCACTCTCTTCATA
>NZ_JANFYJ010000018.1:0-152914 GCF_024460495.1 Hungatella sp. SL.1.14
GGCTTCGACTTGTTTGGCAGCCTTACCCTCACGCATGGCCTGATGTGATTTCTGTTCGTCAGACCAGAGATTTGCCCATGGGTTAGTATGTTCCCCATATCCAGCTTCCTTCAGATTCCACCTCACGGTGGACACCCTTGCCTTCGGCTATATCCTTCCCACCACCGGGCGGATTCCGGACTTGCACCGGTTAGAAACGTGCGCCGCCGGGCGCACCAAAGGAAGGAAGATCACCGTCACCAACGGTATCTTCCTTCCTTTTCATTCCGCACAGCCCTTCCTGTGATCCGTTTACACAGTCTTTTTCAAAACTGCCTTGTAATCAGCAGTTCAACCGCCATCCGGTCATTCAGCCGGCCGGTCTTCACCGCTTCTTCCGCTTCCACGCACTGCGTCACGCAGGAAAGGATCTGCTCCCTGGTAAATGTCTTCGCCTGAGGCATCATCTTGCCAGCCACAAACGGCGGCACCTTGATCCTGGAGGCGATTGACCCTTTGTCCATTCCCTTTGCCATCAGTTCCTTTACCTGCAGAATCTGATTAAACTGTCTGGCTATCAGAAACAGAATTCTCATGGGTGGTTCCTTGAGTGTCAGGAGGTCCTCATATAAATCCATGGCTTTTTTCGTCTGGCGGTTCACGATAGCCGTCACCATATCGAAAATCTTGTTGGTCACCCGAACCGTACAGACTGCCTCCACATCCTCATCCGTGATGATCTCACGGCCCAGAGTAAAGCTTACCAGCTTCTCCAGTTCCATCCGGATATTTTCCATGTCATCTCCGGTCATATTTAAGAAGAGTTCCATGGTTCGCCCGGTAATCTTCTTCCCCTCTCTGGCCAGAATCCCTCCTGCCCATCTGGAAAGCTGTGCAAAATCCTGTCTGGCCATCTCCGCCGCATAGCCGATTTCCTTCACCTTCTTAAACATGCGGCTGCGCTTGTCCACTTCAGATTCCACAAAAATCATGCAGGTCGTATCCGGCATCTGGGGTAAATAGGCGACAAGTTCGTCTGACGCTCCCTTGAAGAATCCACTGTCTTCCACCATGATCAGACGTTTTTCGGAGAAAAACGGCATCGTGTCTGCGAGGCTGATGAGCTCGTTCAAATCCAGCCCCTTCCCCTCGAAATAATTATAATTCATGGTATCATCGCCTGATATCGCGTTTTTCAGCTGATTTTTATAGCTGTTTTTTAAAAATGCTTCATCTCCGTACAGCAAATACACCGGTTTGAAGCTGTGATTTTTAATATCCTGAGTGAGATTCTGCATGATGTCTTCCCTTTCTGCCTGCTTTTCGTCACTGATACTATTATACTAATGGATTTTAAATGCGTCAACGAGCAAAAACGCCTTCCAGCGCACCATTTTCCCGTCTGTTTTCAGCGTAACTGCTCCCCCTTTTGCCGTTTCATAGATCTTCACTCCCCGCTCATGGAAACGGTCCAGTACCTCCTGATGCGGATGTCCATAGGAATTCCCCTCCCCGTAGGAAATCACTGCCCACCTGACGCCCAGCGCGTCTAAAAATTCCGCTCCGGAAGAAAAACGGGAACCGTGATGGGCGGTTTTCAGAATCTGAATCTCAGAAAGCACTCCTGTCCTTTTGCTTATGTGTGATAAAGAAGTAATAGAAGTGTAAAAAATTTTGCCTTTCCTATCCGATACTTGTCTTTGGTATCGGATAGGGCGGGCGGTCATTCGGGCAAGTCCACCTTGCCGACGAAAGAATAGTAAATCTCAATATCCTGTCTGCGTGTGCCGTTTTCATCGTAGCTGCACTCATGCACAACGATTTTCTCTACAAACTCACGCAAGAGGGTGTGGGTCAGTTCTTCAAAGTTCATGTGCTTGCGGACAATGTTCATAAACTTTTCTGCGTTTACGGTAGCTTCCTGTGCTTTGGAAAGCTCCGCCTGTATTCTGGCAACACGCTCTTTCAATTCCTGCTGTTCGGCTTCATAGTCTGCCGAAAGCTCCGTGAAACGCTCGTCAGAAATGCGACCGCTTACGCTGTCCTCATACAGCCGCTTGAAAATAGCGGAAAGTTCACCGATACGCTTTTCGGCAGCTTCCAGTTCCTTTTTCTTGGCGGCGTTCCGGCGTTTGCCGCCGTCCTCGTTCTGCTCGATCAGCAGCTTCATAAACCGGGCTTCATGCTTTGCCGCATAGCTCGTCACTTTCCGTAGATTGGAGAGAACGCCCGCAGTCAAAAGGTCGGTGCGGATAAAATGTGCGGTGCAGTCATGGGTGCGCTTCTTGTAGTTCCCGCAGATATAGCAGTCCTGTTTCCGCTTATCGGTCTGGTAACGCTGCTGATACATGACGCTGCCGCAGTCCGCGCAAAAGAGCATACCAGAGAACAAGCCCACTTCATCATAGCGGTTCGGACGCTTGCGCTGTTTGCGTAATTCCTGCACACGCTCCCATGTCTGGGTGTCGATGATAGGCTCATGGTGGTTCTCGAAAATTGCCTGTTTCTCAATGGGATTTTCTATGCTGTGCTTGGTCTTGTAGGACGGTTTCTCCGTCTTGAAGTTCACCAAACAGCCCATGTACTCCCGGTTTTCAAGGATATGCACCACGGTATTTGTCGCCCATTTGCACTCATAGCCGGGGTGATAGCGGCGTGTGCTGCCCGTCCTGCGGTATTCCAGCGTTCCCGGCGTTGGGATTTCCTGCTCGGTCAGCATACGGGCTATCTTGGTCGGACCGTTCCCGGCAAGGCACAGACGGTATATCTGCTTGACTACGGGTGCGGCTTCCTCGTCAATGATGAAATTTTCGTCCTCGTCCATGAGGTAGCCGTACACGGGTTTGCTCGTAACAGGCTTGCCGCTCATGCCTTTTGACCGTTTTACGGCTTTGATTTTCTTGCTCGTATCTCTCACCAGCCATTCGTTGAAAATGTTCCGCAAAGGGGCAAAATCATTGTCGCCCTGTGCGCTGTCCACTCCATCGTTTATGGCGATAAAGCGGACGCCTTTTTGTGGGAAAATCATCTCGGTATACATTCCCACCTGCAGGTAGTTTCGCCCTAACCGTGACATATCCTTTACGATAACAGTAGCCACTTTCCCGGCTTCAATATCCGCAAGCATGGATTGAAAGCCCGGTCTTTGGAAGTTCGCACCAGAATAACCATCGTCCGTGTACCAGCGCAGATTGGAAAAACCGTTCTGCTTTGCGTAGGTTTCAAGAATACGCTTCTGGTTGGAAATGGAATTGCTTTCGCCTTGCAGCTCGTCCTCATGGGATAGTCTTGGATAAAGGGCAGTGATTTTCTGGGTGGTCTGTCTTAACATAAAATCCTCCGTTTCCGACAGCCAGCCCCACTATTCCGTATTTCGATTATACCACATGGGGCGGCTGTCTGTATAGCGGCTTCTGCTTCTTTACCGCCTGTCAAAATGACGATTTTTTACTGTGCGGCTTGTAGCGTTAGGGCGAAAGCTGGGCTTTGTGTCCTGCGGCGGCTTCCGCCTCCAGCACTTTCATCATCTTATCGGCTGCGGTGTCGGTGGTATCTTTTTTGAAAAAGCCGGAAACGATAAGGACGGTGTTGCCCATGCGGATCTCTGTCACGCAGTCCGGGCGGCGTTCCGGGGTGGTGTTCTGCTTGTTCTCTGCCATAGGCAACTCCTTTCATTTCATCAATTCTTTTAGTCTGTTCAGCTTGGCTTGCGCCGTTTCACGGCGGAAGTTCTCTCCCGTAAAGAGGATAGGGGCGCACATTTCCAAAAGGCGGTCATAAATCCGGGCATGGGCGGTGTCCAGCGGATTTTGCAGGCTGTCCAATGTCAGATTGGTGGTAACGATTAAGGGCTTGCGGCTGCGGTAGCGGCTGTCAATCACATTGTAGACCTGTTCTAAACCGTACTCTGTGCCGCGCTCCATTCCAAAATCATCAATGATAAGCAGAGGAAAACGGCAAAGACGCTCGATATACTCGTTGCGCCCCTCAAAGCTGGCGGTCAGGTCATTCAAAATCGCAGAGAAGTTCGTCATGCGGACAGCGACTTCCTGCTCCATGAGGGCATTAGCGATACAACCGGCAAAATAGCTTTTTCCTGTGCCGACCTTGCCCCATAGCAGATAGCCGATATTTTCCTCGCGCATGATTTCCCAATGCTCCACATAGAAGTGTGCAATCTCCATTTGCGGGCATTTCCCGTTGTCGTTGGCGAAAGTCCATTCCTGCATGGTAGGATTGGTAAATCCCCGGCGTTTCAAGTCCTCCACGGTGTCAAGGTGCTTTCTGCGCTGTTCGGCGGCTTCACGCTCCAAACGCTGGGCTTTCTGGCAGTCACATTCTGCCGGGTGGCGGTCACGCCCAAACAAGGCGGCTTGCTTTTCCGGGAAGTAGGCTTCTTTCGGAGTGTGACACTTGCCGCAGTAAAGCAGTCCGTCCTCGCCCATGTAGTCCTCCGGCTGTGGGGTAACAGCCGTCATATTCAAAACTCGTTCTGTAAACAGATTACTCATAAGCTCTCGCCCTCCTTGCAGGTGTATTCGGGTATGCCCTGTTTCGGGGCAGCCTTTGCGGTATCGTCTGCCGCCCATCTGCGAATAGTGGCGGCGTGGTTTTTATATTTCTTGCCCGTGGACGCGATATAGCCGGAAAGCCGCTCAATATAGTACGCCCATTTTTCGGGCAGCTCCGCTTGCAGTTCGGAAAGCTCCGTATCAGTCAGAAATACATTCTCATATCTGCCATAGCTGCGGGCGAGGGCTTGTCCCTTTAACTCTTCCTCTTTTTCTAACTCTATATCTATCTCTTTCTTTATCTCTATCTCTGGTGGACGAATGTCGGACAAATGTCCGCCATTTGTCCGCGGCGGCAAAAGTGCCTTATTTTCAAGCCTTGCGGCGCGTTTCCGTTCCGCTTCGGTAGAGGATTGACCGATCATCAGCTCGATGTCGGTCATATAAAGTAGCCCGCAGTCAAGCTGCTCCACAAGCCCTAATTGCTGGAAGATGGCTAATGCCCGTTCCACCGTCCCGATTTGGTGACGGGTCAGCGTGGCTATCATCTGGGCGGTATAGGGGATATGCTCGTCAAGCTGCAATCTGCCGCCATTTTTCAGCGATTTTAAGTACAGCTTCAAGAGGATATTGGAATACAAAATCCCGTCTTTCATGTCCTCCAACAGCACAATGGAATCGCTGTCGAAGAAGTTTTCTTTCAGTTTGAGGTAGTAATATTTGCGGTTATCTGCCATTGGCGGTGTCCTCCCTGTGTTTCCATCTCTTAGAGAAATACCGGGGGCAGAGGACGATAATCGCCCGGAAGCTCTGCTTGCAGCCGTGTGTGCAGCCCCGGCAAAGGTCATTGTAGGTAATACGGTTTCGGTGGTTGAGGAAAAAGCTCCATTCCAACCGCCGCTTTTTGCTCATACGTGGCATTTCTCGCTCCTTTCTGCCGTTTCCGCTGGTATAAGCGGATAGGTCGGTAAAAATGTAGTTTCTCGGTGTCATTTTCGGGGATTTCCTGCGCTGTGCGCCCCGTTTCAAAGGTGGGCAGTATTGCGGATAGGGTGCAGGGCATATCCCTGTTTTGGTATCGTTTCGGGGCGGTTTTTAACGCTCATGTTCGTGCTTTTTCTCTCTGTCTTTCTCGCCTTGCAGGATTTGAGAAAGATTGCTTTTCACGGTATGCAGCTCCTTGACACGGGCTTTTTTCTCCCGGTATTCGTTGTAATGGGCGTTCTTTTCGGCGGTAAGCTGCTCGATTTCCGCTTGCAGGGCTTTATGGCTTGGCAGCTTGGAAACGCCATGCGCCCGGAAATAACGGGTGGCTGCGTCCGCTATGATAAAATCGCTTTCGTGCCGTTCCCGATAGGTGCTGCGGGCTTTCTCCGTTTTCTGTGCTTTCAGACCGTCACGGGCAGGCTTGGTCTTGGCATAGGCAAGCACCTGTGTCTGAAGCTCCTTTTTCTCCCGGATAGCAGCGTCCAGGGCTTTCAGCTTGGCGGTGCTGTCCTGTAAATCCGCATTGGCAGATACCAGGGCTGCGTCCAGCTCCTCCGGCGAATAGCCGTACTGCCCGTAGGCGGCAACGGTAGCCGCCATTTGTTTCAGATTGTGGACTGCCGCCCAGCGGTCATAGCCCGCGCCCTTTCCCTCCGCTCGCTTCGCTGCCCGGTCAACCATGCGCTGAATACCGTCCTTTTCCGGGGTGGTTTGGACAGCTTTTTTGCCCTGCAAACGCTCCCTTATGTTGCGGGGGTATTCGGGTACGGTTGCGGTCTGCTCGGCGGCTCTGTGGGCGTTCTGTTCCAAAAGGGCAAGAACGGCAGCGCGGTCAAAATCATCTCCCAGCTTGCGGGCGGTAATGGGCTTTGTCCTGTCCGGCGTGAGGTAGGATAGCCGCCCTCGGCTCTCCTTGACAGTCACGCCCTGTTGCAAGAGAACGGCGGCGAACTCGCCATAGCTTGTGGCAGAGGACAGCGCGGTGCGTATGGCCTGCCGCAATTTTTCCTTGTCTGTTTCAAACTTCGTGGGCTTGGCTGGCTGCTCCTCGGCTGGCAAGGCGGCAACTTCCTTGTCCAGCTTTGCCTGCCCTTTCCGCTGCGCCCAATACTCACGCTCGGTAATGCGGTTTTTGCTGCCATGCAAAAGGTCGATTTGATAGAGATTTTCCCGGTGGCACAGCTCCATGACTTCGGCTTTGAAGTATTCCATCGCCGCGTCTGTGCAGCGGTGTTTGCACCCGGCGCGGGTGTCTGCCGGTCTGTCCATGTAAGGCAGGAACGGAACTTCCTCTATCCGCAGAGAATTGATAACGATATGCACATGGATATTGCCGCTGTGGTTGTGTCCGTCCGGGTGGGTGCAGACAATGGCTTGGTGTCCGGGAAACTGCTTCCGGCAAAATTCCTCGCCCAACGCCTGCGCCCGGTCTACGGTCAAACCGTTGTCCACCGCGTCCCGTGGGTCAAAGCTGATAATGTAGTGGTGGCTTTTTACATCTTCCCGCTTCTGGTTCTTCCCATAGCGGAGATTGGAGCGCATACAGGCAACGGCAAAATCCTCGTCGCCGCAGTTCAGCGTGGCTATTCGATAGTCCTCTCTGAGCATGAGCCGCCCGTTTTCATCAAGGGTGGGCTTCATGGTAAACTCGTCATGTTCAAAGGTGAGGTACTGCTCGGCTGCGCCATAATCCGCATTTTTAGAGCTGATATGTTTGAATGTTGCCAACAGCGTCACCTACCTTTCGCAGGACTTCAAACTTCAAGGCAGCAAGGTCAGAAATGGCGGCGCGGACTTCAACGGACAGGGCGTTGTATGGTGTGCCGTACTCGTTGAGGGCGCGGGCAATCTGATTGAGGTTGCCACCGATTTTTCCGTATTCGGCGGTCAGCCTGCCAACGGCGGACAACAGTTCATCATTGACCGGGGAAACGGTAACGATGGGACGAATGGTCGCCCGTGTAATGGCTTGCCGGATAAATTCGGATTGGCTCATGTCATAGTGTTTCAGCCGCTCGGTAAAGTCGGCGTATTCTTCCTCGGTCATGCGGGTTTTGACCACATGGCAGCGGTGGGGTGTGTTATATTTTTTCTTCAAGCGTTGACCTCCTTTCTCGCCCGACAGGGCGCATGAGCAGGGTTTGGGGAAGGCACTCCCCAACAAGATTTACCAAAGGGGGCAAAACCGCAGATATGCGGATTTTGGCACCGTGGTAGAATCTTGCTCTAAAAAACTACCGCTTTCCTCGGCGGCTCTGGTTTGCGGATATACTGGCTTGCTCCACCAATATAGCGATTGCGGTGGCGTGTTCTGCCCGCTGTTCACCACTACAACGGTGAAAAGGGGGCGTTTTGGCAAACGCAGCGGAAATTTTTTTGTTTTCCCTGTCTGCTCCCTACAACAATCCGGCGGTGTGGTTTGCCAAAGATTTTTGAAAATGGGCGCAAAAAAAGCAGTAAACCTTTTCAAGATTTACTGCTTATCTGCCGCTGTGATGGGTGGCGGTATTAAATTGTCAGCCGTTTTTCAAATGGAATTTATCTGCAATCGCTTTCTTTCTGCTTTCCAATTCCTTTTCTGTAATCTTCCATAATCCTAACGCAATGATCTGCTATCTTTTGCATTCCGAGTTCTTCAAAAAAGGCAATTTGTATTTTCATCAGTTCTTCACAAACAGTCAACTTCTGCTCATCCATATTGCTAATAGCAAGCCATGGGAACGCTTTATATTTCTTAGTGTCCCCAATGAGAAAATTGTACCCTATCAACTCATTTTCACGGAAAACGAAATAGAATTGTGGGCCTGAACCTGGAACTGACTTTTCCATAATTTGCTGCATTGTTCTCACGCCGCCGTATGCCGGAAAAAAACCTATTCGCTCAAGAGCATTTAATATGTCAATCCTTTTATCTGTGGGTATGTCTCTATAATTGATAATCTGTTCCATTTGCTCTACCCTCATTGAAGTTTAATTTGTCAGGCTCTAATTATACAACTTTTCTGTTTAGCGGTCAAAGCGGAACTTCAACAGGCTTTCTATCAGTTGCCTGACGATATGCTCCTGCATATCCGTGTTAATCTGTCCGTCCATTTTCGCACAAGAGCGGATATATCCCGCATAATGGGATAGGACGGCGGCAACAGCTTCCGGGTCGCCCTCGCTTGCCTTAACGATTGTCTCATAGGGAAGTAGCTGGCTCATAGGACAAACCCTCCAACTCTGCCCGTAGCCGCCGTAAAATCATCTGAATACGCCGCCCGGTTGTGTTGCCAGCCCGTCCATATCTCCGTCCAATCTCCCTATGCGTCAATCGTTGGAAGTAGTACAAGAAAATGATTTCCTGTTCCATCTGTGATAGTGCGGACAGGGCTGCGGCAAGCTCTGGACTTTCCAAAAGCACCATCTGACCACAGACGAAAAGCGGATAGCTGGTCATGCCGGATTGCTCCGCAAAGTATTTATCTGTGGTACTGAATGGATAGTGTTTTTCTTCTATCAGATATTCAAGCGAGATTTCCCGCTTGCGGCGGCTCCGTATGCTCCGGGCTGCGTCTATGGCAGCGTGGCGAATAACAGTCTTGCAAAAGGCATCGTGTGTATGCCGGATATGTTCTTGATACTTTTCGTGTTCGGTCATGGAAAATCCCCCTTTCTGAATAATGGCAGAGGGCGGCAGCATCTTGTGCTGTCGCCCTCTTGATTACCGAACAGCAAAGACGGGCGGGGCTGTCAACGGCGGCGCATTTGCGCCGTTCATCTTGACCGTTGACAGGCTCGGCTGGGTTTGCTATCTGCTCACGGCAATTCACTCTCATTGATAGGAATTGCCTCAAGTTCCGTATTCAAATTGTTCCAATAAGAGCCGATATCCGCACTTGTGAAATACTTAAAACCGCCTGCTGCTGACTTCAATTCGCCGTTTTTAACCCCATAGCAGGCGTAAATCAAATCGTAGCTTGTTCCATCTGAGAGGTTAAATCTAAAGCTGGTCACATCTGCTCCGGCAGTTTCCTCAGTCGTTTTGTCTTTTAGGGATAAGCCCTTGAACTTATCATACAGGGTCTTTATATCATTTTCAGCAACAACTACTTTCTTTTCTGCTGATGCAGGCACTCCGTCATAGTGGTACATTTCAACGTTTTCGACATCTTCAACCTCAAATGGGAAGTTGATTTTGACAGGCTCATAAGCAATGTTTATAGGTAACAGAAAGAGAGCTGTAAAAATTGCAATGATACAAAGAGCGATGGAAACGAGAACAGCAATCGTTATCTTTTTTCTGCCTCTCTGCTTTTCTTTTGCCTCATGGCGCATAATAACGCTTTCGCTTTCTTCGTGAAGAACATCTTCGCTCGTGTGAGAAAGCAATTTCTGATAAATTGCGTTACAGTCAGCACAGGCGTTCAAATGCTCTTTTACCATCTCTGCGCTTGCTTCGCTGCAAGCACCGTCAACATACAGCGGAAGAATATCTCGAACAATATCGCATTGTTTACTCATGCTTTTCATCCATCCTTTCTTGAATTTTTAGCTTTGCACGATGATAAGTAACTCTCGCCCATGATTCTGTTTTTCCAAAAATTGCAGCGATTTGTGAAAAAGATAGTTCCCCGAATACGCGAAGCTGAAAGACTTCTTTGTATGGTTCTTCCAAACGGTGAAGAACGAGGTGTATGCGGAACGCCATGTCAGAATCTGCAACTGAGTTCTCAACATTTTCATTTGATGGCAAGTCATTGATTTCACTCACATCAGCTACTCGCTGACGGCTTCGCATTTCATCATGGTAAAGGTTTTTTGCTATGGAGCAGAGCCATGTCAATTCATCTGACTTACCTTTGAATTGTGATGTTGTAGAAACAGCCTTATAGAATGTGTTCTGCGTGATTTCCTCTGCTATCTCACGATTTTTGGCAAGAGAAATAGTATACGAGTATACCTGTAAATAGTAGGCTTTATAGAGCTTTTCATAGTCCATACTTGTCATCACCTCCTTCAGCTTCATAGGTTAGACGGAGAAATCGGAATTTCGTTACAAAGAAGTTTGAAATTTTTATACCTTTACGCTACTCTTGCTTTGTGCGGACTATTGGTAGACGCGCATTAACGGCAAGTAAAGAGATTGCTGTGTCAGCTTGATATGTTCAAATGCTAATTAAGTATAGCATACAGCTATGAATTTTTCTATTGCGTTCCCCTGACTTCGGAATAGTGGCAGGGCTGGCTATCCTTGTTTTGCTTTGTGCTTCTCTACCGTACATGAGCATTCTGACAGGGCGTCCAGCAGCCGCAGCTCTCCGTCCCCGCTCATATCTCCCGTAAACAGAATATGGCAGTTTCCATAATCCACCTTCAGCACCTCCGATTCCTCATTCTTATCCGCGGGGATATCATGGATTCCCGGATAGAGGCACGTGATCCCAATCCCCTCCACCAGAAAGTGTTCTCCCGCTTTCAGGAAGGCCACCCGGGTCCCCCGCGCCCTTGCCAGCTCAGCGAGACCAGACAGCGCCTCATCCTCCTGTCCCTGACAGGGAAGAAGCAGATTGCGCACTTCTATTTCTTCGCAGGACTCCAGTAAGTAGCGGATGCCGCTTATATGATCCAGATCGCCATGACTGACAAAGGCATACTCAATCACCGATACACCGCAGCTCTTCAGACACGGCTCCAGACGATACTCTCCCAGCTTCTTCTCTGAGGTGCTGCCTCCGTCGATCAGAACTGCGCTGCGGCCGGAACGAAGCAGGATCCCGTCCCCCTGTCCCACATCCAGAAACAGAACCTCCATTCCGTCCACGGGGCGCGGCATCAGTATACAGGGGAGCAGGATGCAGATCAAAAAAAATACAGCGGTTCTAATCCATCTGCTTCCGTCTGCTCTGCGTTTCTTCCTCCCCGTCTCTCCGGATGCGCTTTTCCCTCCTGCTCTCCTCATCGCAGCCAGTATGGCCGCCAGCACCGTATAATAGACAATCACAGCCGCTGCCTCCGGTCTTCCCATCACCAGCGTATGATACGGAAGGCGTTCCGCACCATGGCAGAGCCACTCGTAAAACCGCAGGATGCAGTGGCCTGCCCCCGCTGCCACAGCTCCCGCTTCACCGGAAATCCCTCCAAACAGAGCCGCTCCGATCCCGGAGCAGACGACACCTCCCATCAGAGGAATCACCAGCAGATTCAGAAAAATCCCATAGACAGGCAGCTGAAAGAAATCCCACAGGATGACCGGAAGAGTCACCAGCTGGATCGCAGCGCTCACCGACAGCGCCCCCAGAGCGCCCCGTTTCTTTCCCAGATAATTTTGAATCACCGGAAGGACGCTGCCCACGGCAAAGACCGCGCCGAACGACAGCTGAACGCCTCCCTGCGTCAGAAGTTCAGGCGTCTCCCATGCCAGAAGCAGAAGCGCCAGGGACAGCGCAGACAGAAGATCGTAAGTCCGTCCCAGATATGAGGCCAGGAATCCGGTCCCCATCATGATGACAGCCCGGGTCACGGAGGGCGATCCACCCGTCATCGCGCCGTAGCAGAAGATAAACCCAGCCCCGGCCAGTCCGGCCCCTTTATACCCCAGTCCGGCTTTGCGAAGCAGCCTGTAGACGCCCATTCCGATCAGTGAAAGATGAAGCCCGCTGATGGCCAGCAGATGGGCGATCCCGTTCTTCTGGTATAAATCCTTTTTCTCACTGTCCAGCGCCTTCTTATCCCCGAGAACTGCGGCCAAAAAGATCCCCGCGTCTTCTTCCGGCACGGATCTTTTGATATTCTGCTTCGCCTTTTCCCGAATTCTCCGCAGACATTCCGGAATCGGAGAGACGTCACCGCCGGAACGCTCCACCTCTTCCCCGTACAGGCGGCAGTCCACCCCCTGCCCCCGGTAATAGTTCCTGGAATCGAATTCACCCGGGTTCCTGGCGCGGGCAAACAGCGCCAGCTGTCCTCTCACCGTAACTTTGCTGCCAGTCTTGAACTCCCGGGCCTCCGGCATCTCTCCGTCGCCATCCGTCTTCCACGATACCAGAACGCGTGGAATCTGCCGCCCTCCGCTCACAGACCGGTCCCCTCCGGCTAAAGCGGCTTCCTTCCTCTCTCCTGCCGCAGGCCGCACATCATTTCCCTCCAGCGTGAGCTGTACCGTTCCCTCTGCCTCTTCCACCGCACCCACGTGCCCTGTCAGTTCCACATAAGTCCCGGCCAGCTCCCCGCACAGCCGGTCGCGCGCCTCCCACTCCTGTTTCGTATATCCGGCTCTCGCCATCCCAATCACCATAAAAAGGAGGAACACAGACAGCCACACGGCGCCTCTGCTCCTCCTTTCACATGAAAATCCATGCTCCGATCCGTTGCGGAATCCATTCCAGACCCCAAACAGGCATGCACTGCCTGCTCCCGCCGCCAGAAGCGCCGGGACCATGAGCCCTGATGTCAGAGAAAGCAGAACGACGGTCTCTCCAAGTACGAATCCCCCTGCTGTCAGACATAATGGACGTTTGATAAATTGTTTCCTCCTCGTTATGAGCACTTACGGCTGTTTACTGCGGATTCTCTTCATTCTCCGCATTGTAATCCAAATTTCGTTCAAACAGCTGGTTTAAGGAGATGGAATCCCGGAACATCACATCCTGGGAACCATTGACCGCGATCTGCACCTTATTGACAGAGGAAACGGCAGCCAGTGAATTCACAATGGAATAGACCGGTATGTACTCCTTGACATCCAGCGAATTGTTTAAAAATGACGCATCAAAATTCAGGTAGCAGACGTTTTCATTGACCGACACATTCAGAAGCTTCGTATCCTTCGGAAGCGTCGCGTTAATTCCCGGCCTGTCCGGCCCGGCAATCAGCTGTTCCACTACCAGCTTTTCCAGTGAAGTGGTCACGTTATGCACCACCTCCCGCTGCTCCTTCACCAGCTTTTCTCCGGTACTGTCTGCAAAATACAGGGTCAGCTCCGTCTTTTCAAATGCATTGACATTGCTGATATTATCGATAAAATCGGCCCCGGTCATCGCGCCTACCGGTACGCCGGTGCTGTCCATCAAAGGCTGCTCCGCCGTATAGATGGCCACATAGTCCACGCCCTCCGCCTGGGTCAGCGTCCGCACGAGCGCAGCTCTGCATAAAATCTCCCTCGTCGGGTTCATCATGGCATAGTTGTTGTCAAAATAGAGATAGAGTACCGTGTCCTCCAGCTTGTACCGTTCAAATCCCACTTTATCCGGTACCGCCGACTGGCGGTCCAGATCCTTCGGCACATTCCTAAGCTGTTCCATAAGCTGTGTGATCTTCCAGTCCGTCTCCGTGGCCGTTCCATCCGCAGGCATCTGCGGCATCGTATAGTCCTGCGGCTCCAGCCGCGTCATGGAGGAATTCATATAATAGATCTGGTACACGCCCTCCGTGTCCCCGCCGTCCCCGCTTCTTCTCTGACAGCCCGCCAGACCGGCCAGAAGTACCAGGAGGAGCAGACTGTATATCCATCGTTTCATAAATTCGTCCTCCTGTTTCTATGGAATATAGGTGAGCGGAATTCTCACCGTAAATGTGGTCCCCTCGCCCTCTTTGCTGGAAAGCCTGATCGCGCCCTGGTGCATCAGAATAATATTCTTTGTAATGGCAAGCCCCAGACCGGTACCGCCCGTTTCCCGGGAACGCGCCTTGTCCACGCGGTAAAATCTTTCAAATATGTGCTCCTGAAATTCTTCCGATATGCCTATTCCGGAATCTGCCACCTTGACGTAGAAAAACTTATGATCCGCATCGAGCGTGACACGCACCCAGCCGCCTTCCACGTTATATTTAATCGCATTTTCCACCAGATTGTTGAGCGCCAGGGACAGCTTTACCTCATCGACATCCGCCGTCACCTCCCGGATGCTTTCAAAGGTCAGCTCCACATTGCGTTTCCCGGCAATGGGGCGGAGCCTCTTTAAAATCAGCTCCAGAAGGCCGTTTACATTCACCTGGGCGATGTTTAACTCCGTTCCTGCCGTCTTGTCCATGCGGACCAGAGCCAGCAGGTCATCGATGATCTTGCTCTCCCGGTCAATCTCGTCCGAGATATCCGTCATAAATTCCCGGTACAGCTCCACCGGCACATCATCCATACTCATCAGGGAATCCGCAAGAACGCGGATCGAGGTAATGGGCGTTTTCAGCTCATGAGACACATTCGATACGAATTCTTCCCTCGACTGGTCTACCGCCTTCAGCTTTTTCAGCGTCTTGCTGATCGATTCCGTGATCTGCCGAGTCTCCGTATAGGCGTTGGAAGAGAGTTCCTCATCCAGATTGCCTTCCTCCACCCGTTTCAGCTTCCACTGCAGTTCCTTGAACGGATTCATCAGAAACTTGACGAGAAGCACGACGATAATCGCCAGCATGGAAAAGATCATCAGGTGCAGGAAGCTTCCCTTCTCCGACACAGAAGACAGCCTGGTCAGCAGATCTTCGGTGGACGCCGTCACAATCATGACGCCGTCGATGACCTTGTCTTCACTGTTGGAATAAACCGGGATCGTCAGCGCCGCGTAATTTTTGTCTGAATTATACTTGCTGCTGTTTTCTCCGTTGAAGCACCGGATTACCTCCTCCGATACGTTCAGCTTGCCCAGCGACAGTGAAAAGGTATCGGAGACAATCCTGAAATTCTTATTGACGATGACGATCCTGCCGTTGAACATGTCTGCTTTCACGGACATCTCATTGTCCAGCAGCGTATCCCTGGGCTCATTCACCAGGTAGCCGCCCCGCGTCATCTTATTGCTCAGAATCGAGCACTGGTTCTGAATATCCTGAATCCGCGCATCGATCTGGTTCTGCCGGTAGGTACCCAGCATGATCTTGTTCTGAATCATCATGGGAGCCAGACCGATGATCAGGAAAAACAGGATCAGCACCAGTCTTAAGCTTACGGTGTGTTTCAGTTTAATCGGTTTCACCTGGAAGAACATCTTAACCACACCTCCCGGTCCGTTTTGCTCATAGAGACAGCTTCTTCGTACAGGCAACTGCCAGCGCCCCCGGCCCGATGTGGCAGGACACGCTTAAGGATAAGTGATCCACATAGATATCGCCGGCCTTCGGAAACAGCTCCATCAGCTCCTTCTTAAATTCTAAAGCTGCCGTCTCATTATCCGTGTGAGCCACAGCCATGTGGACACCGGCTCCTTCCGGATCGGAAAAACGCTCCTCCAGATCCTTCTTTACCGCCGTAATCATCATACTTTTCGCCTGCTTCATGGTTCTCGCCTTGGCAAACGCATCCAGCTTTTCCCCCTGAATCGTGAGAACCGGCTTAATCTTCAAAAATGTTCCTAACAGTGCCGCAGCCGGCGTAATCCTGCCGCCCTTTTTCAAATATTCCAGGGTGTCCACAGTAATGTAAATGGTGGAATCGAGGGCTGTCTCCTCCAGCACCCGCTTGATCTCTTCCGCACTCATGCCCTGATCTGCCATGGCCTTGGCCTCGAGAACGGACTGCCGCTGTGTAACGGAAATCCTCTGATTATTGACCACCAGCACCTTTCCGCCAAAATCAGCGGCCAGCGCGTGGGCGGTCTCACAGGAACTGCTTAAACCGCTGGACATGGGGATATGAATCACCGCATCGTGATCCTTTAAGAGCCCGTTCCACAACTCAATCAGAGACGCGGGAGACGGCTGCGATGTGGAGATCTCCGCTCCTTCCGCCAGCTTCTCGTAAAATGACTTCTGCGTCAGACTGATGTCTTCAAAATACGTCTCTCCCGCCATCATAAACGGCATCGGAACCACATAAATTCCCGCTTCTCTTCCCTGCTCCTGCGTAATTCCGCTGTTACTGTCCGTAACAATCGCTACTCTCATCTGCTATTCTCCTTCATTTCCATCTTGCTTTCCTGCTCCGCCTCGCCTGCCGAGGTGTACAGCTGGTAATAGATTCCCTGTTTCTCAATCAGTTCCTCATGATTTCCTTCTTCTATAATATTACTTCCGGACAGGACAAGAATTCTGTCCGCATTCCGGATGGTTGTCAGCCTGTGCGCAATCGTAAGGGTTGTCCGGCCTGACGCCAGACGTTCCAGAGACTGCGATACCAGATGCTCGCTCTCATTATCCAGGGAGGAAGTCGCCTCATCCAGAATGAGGACAGGCGGATTCTTTAAAAATACCCTTGCTATGCTGATCCGCTGCTTCTGGCCGCCGGAGAGCTTCACACCGTGTTCGCCCACATACGTGTCGTAACCGTCCTTCAGGCCCATAATAAATTCATGGGCCCCCGCCATCTTCGCCGCCTCAAGGACCTCTTCCCTGGTCGCGCCGGGATGACCGTATTCAATGTTCTCATAAACCGTGCCCGAGAACAAATAAACATCCTGCTGCACCACACCCACGCTTCCGCGAAGACTCTGCAGCGTTACATTCCTGATATCCTGCCCATCCAGAAGGATCCGTCCCTCGGTAGGATCGTAAAAACGCGGAATCAGATTACACAGGGTTGTCTTTCCGCCGCCAGACGGCCCCACCAGGGCAACCTTCTCCCCCGGTCTGATCTTTAAATCAATGCCGGAAAGGACAGGATTATGGTCATCCGGATATTCGAAGGATACATGCTCGAACGTAATGCTTCCATGTACATCCCGCAGGGGAACCGCCCCCTCCTCGTCAAAAATATCCACAGACGCGTCCATCAGCTCCGTAAAGCGCTCGATTCCCGTCATTCCTCTCTGGAACTGCTCCGCAAATTCGATAATTCTGCGGATTGTCGCCAGAAGCGTAGTCACATACATGGTATAGGCCACTAAATCTCCGGGATCGATAAGCCCTTTAATCATAAAAATACCGCCCGCAACGATAACAACCACATACATCAGTCCGTCAAACATGCGGATCGTATTCTGGAATGCCGCCATATACTTATAGGTCTGGCGCTTGATATTTAAAAATTCCTGATTATCCCTGTTGAATTTCTCAATCTCGACGCCCTCATTGGCAAAGGCGCGTACCACCTTGTTGCCGAGCAGGCTGTCCTCGATCCTGGCGTTCAGTTCACCGATATGGTTGCGCTGCTTCTTGAACGCCCTCTTTACCTGAATGTTAAAGTAAGAGCAGGAGACTGCCATCACAGGGATGAACACAAAGATAATCACTGTCAGCGGAAGGTTGATCCCCGCCAGAATGACAAAGGACACTGCAGTCTTCAAAAAGGCGATAAAAAACTCTTCCGGGCAATGGTGGGCAAACTCCGTCACATCGAATAAATCGCTGGTGATCCTGGACATAATCTGTCCCACCTTCGTATTATTGAAGTAATTATCGGACAGCTTCTGCAGATGTTCAAACGCATCCTGGCGCATATCCGTCTCAATGGCCGCCCCCATCACATGACCGGTGTACGCCATGTAGAAGCTGGCCAGACCGTCGACAATCCTGAGGGCGAAGTAGAGCACTCCGATTCCCACGATCGTCTGAACGGTCAGTGAGGCCAGATCCTTCAGGCCCTGATTGGTGATATAGCGCAGAATCAGGGGCAGTACCAGCTCGCAGACCGTGGTCAGCGAGGCGCACAGCAGATCAAACACCATAATCCGAACGTATTTCTTATAATAAGGAACGAACCGTTTTAAGAGCGCTCCCGTTTTCATCTCTTTCTGTTCCATAAACTCCTCTATTCTGATCCTGTAATTCTCTATTCCGATATTGTAATCCTTTTTACCAGATCAAGAGCCCACTCCGTCTCACCGGGCTTCCTGCAGGTTATATTGATATTCGTCCTCTGTTCTTTGTAGAGAACCTGGGCGGACATATTGTAAAGCACCTCTCCGTCCTTCTCCTCCGGCGCGTAGAAGACAGCCTTACCCTTGCCTTTATCTGCATCAAACAGAAACTCCTGCTCCGGCGTCCCCTGTTCGAACCATGCTTTTTTAAATCTGGAAGTGCCGCCTGTTCCCAGGACTACCGCATAAATATAGAGGTCATGACCTCCGTATCCCACACCGTCGTAGTAGTGGTCCATACCGTTGCGGCAGTTTTCATCGAACAGGAAAGACCCGGGCAGGCAGAATTTCATATTGCCCAGCTTCCGGTAAATGAGCTGTCTTCTGCAGCCCACAAACAGCTCGCCCGAGAGCGGGTCCACATGGCTCACATCCACCGGTTCATGCTCCGCCAGACGGCATATCTCCAGATACTCTTTTACGGGGAACTGCAGGCCGGAATCCATGGAAAGCGCCTTCTCCAGACAGTATATAATCCCGTCATTCACCTTCCTGTCCGCCTCGCTCCGGCTGGATGGCATAAAAAAACAGCTCTGATTTAAAAGCACCAGTGCGCAGTTTCTGTAGTAAACAGCATCCTTTTCAATCTCACTCCAAATAAAAAAATCCCTGGCAAATGCCATGCTCAGTCCGGAGTTCACGACCCCGCGAATTTCCGTAAACGAAAAAGGACGGATATGTGTGATCAGCTTTCCCTCCTGTTTTTCCGGTATATAGTAGCTGGATGGCCAGCAGAATGTATATTCCGGTCCATCCTCCCAATCGGAAACCAGCTTCATCAGATCCATAAACCACTGATAGAAATACTTTCTCCGCATGGTCAGAAAATCCCGTTTCCAGTAATAGCCCGTCTTATCGTCAACCTTTAATTTTAATTTTCCCCGCCCGGCCAGCTGCTCTAAGAATTCGATGACAGCCACATGAAAGCCGGGCCCCACGATGTTGGTCTGGGACTCCCCCCGCAGGATCCGTTTATCCCATTGGAACCATATATAGCCCTCTGGACAAAACCTGCAAAGCAGACATCCGGATAGAGACTCGCATGTATATCCCTGCTCTCCGGCCAGTTCCTTAATCATCGTCTCCGCGGCCTCCGGCGTCCATTCACGGCTGCCGGTCAGCCGGTTCTTTGGCCTTAATGCAAACCTGATCCTAATACTCATCTGAAACCCTTCCTAATATGTCTTTCTCTATTCTATCGTATTTTGCTCAGAAAGGGAAGTATAAAACGACCTTACTTTTTTCTATTTGCAAATCTTCATAGACGAACAGAGGATTAAGAGGTATAATTTAACTATATTACCATATGCAAAGGAGAACGTCATGCCATACTGTCCCAAATGTGACATGGAATTTATCAAAGGAGTTACCGTCTGTTCCGACTGCGGCGGCCCTCTGTTCGAGTCAAAGGAGGAGGCCCTCGCCGTGCAGAACGCATCGCAGCCCGGTGAACCGGACGCTCTGCCGCCGGAGTACCCAAAAGAAGATGACTCCGCAGAAGAATCCGGAGAGCTTCCCAGGCAGGAAAAACCGGCGCGTCCCCCCGCTGCCTACGTGAAAAAATCCCAGAAATACGAAGACCGCAAATCCAGCGCCTCCGCATTTTTACTGGTAGGAGGAGCTATCACCATCTTTGCGCTTCTGTGCTGGGCAGGCATTTTCGACATGCCGATGACAGGCTTTTCCAAATACCTGATTCAGGGAACGCTGACTGTTATGGGAATCGGCTGTCTGATCATCGCCGTCATGACATTCCGCTCTGCAAAAGCCATGGCCGGCGACATCGAGGCGGAGGAAAAGCAGACGGAGGAACTGATCTCCTGGTTTCTTTCCGCCTACCGGAGAGAGGACATTGACGGACGGCTCGATGCCGACTTTTCTGACTTAAGCGAGGATGAGAGGAATCTAAAGCGGTTCGAGCTGATTTCTGATCTCCTGGTTACCTCAAAAGACCTTCCGGACCAGGCTTATGTGGATGCACTGTGTGAAGAGATCTATTCCAAACTGTTTGATGAGTAATGGACTCGGTTATAAAAGAGGCCGCCGCCTGCAGACATTGCCTGCAGACGGCGGCCCTTTTATACTGATTTATTCCTTTGTCAGGCTGCCCTTCTTGGAACGTGTCCTGCTGTAAAGCACCAGCAGGATGGTACCGATGACGCCTGAGGAAATCGCATTGCTGATGGCAGCTACGACGCCCTGTGTAAATACCAGGTTTGCCGGCTCCGCATAGATCAGGATGTCCAGAATCGGAGCAACAATAATCCATGCAATGGCATTGCCAATGATCTGGTAAACGTTGAAAAGAATGATATCCTTCTTGCCAAACTCACCGTCTTCCACATGAAGCTTCGGATATACAAGACCGATTATAAAGCAGGAAAGGCCGCTGGCAACCACCCAGCTCCACCATGCAGAACCGTACTGAATGGAGTCGGACAGCGCATGTCCGATGAATGCAATCAGTCCGCCCGCGATCGGCCCGAACAGAGCGGCGAAAAATGCGCCGATGCCGTATGCGGTCTGGATGTCGGTTTCCGGAATTCCGGTCGGAATCTTCACATACATAAACAGCAGAGTGAATAAAGCCGCGCCAAGTCCCGTTGCAACGATGGTCTTTGTTTTGAACTCAAATAACTTTTTCATGATTACCCTCCTTTGGTTGATAGATTACGAGTTAAGACTACTCAAATTCCCATAATTTGTCAAGCTATTTTGTAAACTCAACCGTCCATTCCGGTCCGTAACCCAGACCGTACTTCTCACAGAAGCTTCCCTGGCTGACGGCCAGAGACACCTTCATGAGCTCATTATTATAAATCATCGGATCGCCCTTTTCGGCGAAACCAAAGCTCTGGTGGAATAATACCTTCTGCTGGAAAGCAACCTCTCCTTCATGCTTCACTGTCACGTTCACGTAGTCACCATAGGCAAATCCCGCGCGGTTAAAGTCTTCCAGCCGGATGTTCGTCCATAAGTTCCCAAAGTTGGGATCGTTGATTTCGAATACGCCGCAAGCCTTTCCTTCGGTAATCTCCGGCTCCAGGATCGGGTGCTCCACGATCTCCTCCACCGGGTATTCCGGACCTACCCCCTCGAAATCGATGATTCCGCTGGCCAGACGGGCAGCCGTATATCCAAATAAGTCGCGGCCGTGGAAGATGGCGACGCCTTCTGTTCCTTTTCCTCTCAGACGGTTGACCGTCTCGTCGATCTCACGCACCGCCTCGATCCCGATCATCTTCTTCACATGCGTCAAAGAACCATTATCCGGGGTTACGATATAGTAACCGTCAACCGTCTTTGCCACACAGGCGCGGCGCCTGGTTCCCACTCCCGGATCAACAACAGACACGTATACGGTTCCTTCCGGCCAGAACTGAAGGCTCTGATACAAACGGTAGCTGGCGCTCCAGGTGTCAAACTGCGGAAGCTCATGCGTGCCATCCATGATCTCCAGTTCCCGGTCCACACACTTTACGACCCCGTACATGGAACTGACTGCGCCTTCTTTGTAAGTAAAATCGGTCTGAAATACTAAAATTGGTTTCATAGCTTTTCTCCTTTATTATAATAAATTTTAAATGAACGGGTTATAGAACCTGGAGCCTCCGTTGACAAAAAACGTCATGCACAGAGAGCCCAGGAAAATCACAAGCGCCACCGCCATCGCACACCAGTCCCCGGTCTTTAACGGCTTTGCCACATACCACGTACGCTTTTTCTTCTTGCCAAAGCCGCGTAAGTCCATGGCATTGCTGATCAGTTCAATCCGGTCCAGCGTGGAAAATATCAGGGGCACGCAGATGTTCATCACATTCTTCACTCTCGTCCCCAGCTTCTCCTTCTTCGATAAATCCAGCCCTCTGCTCTGCTGTGCCAGCGCGATATCCTGGTAATTCCGGATGGTGTCGGGGAAATACCGGAGCGTTAAGGACAGCGCGTAGGCCGCCTTGTAATTACAGCCCACACGGTTAATGGAAGCCGCAAACTCGCTGGGATTGGTGGTCAGCAGGAAGATCATTCCCAGAGGGACCACGGAAGCGTATTTCGTCACCTTCGTCACCTGATAGAGCAGCTGCTCTTCCGTTACAATATAGCGGCTGTTAATCCGAAACAGTTCGTGAGACGTACCGTATATTTCCGTGCCATACTGCGGGCTGAAGATATAGGTCAGCACGAAGTTGACAGAAAGAAAGATGACCACGTATATCGTCATCAGCCTGATCTGCTTAAACTGCAGACCCGACATGGCGAAAAAGATGACGGACAGTACCATGACAAACAGGATATAGCGGATATCGTAGGAAAACATGACCGCAAAGGTCAAACCGATGAAACATACCAGCTTGGTAAGTCCCGATAAATTAAAGATAAAATTATCCCGGTCTATGTAGTCGAACAATTTGCTTTTCATACGTGGCGAAGCCCCCTTTCGTAATCGATGAAGTTCTGAACAAAGCCCTCCGGATCCTCTACTCCGCATTCCACAGCCAGCTCATAGAGGGAGGTAATCTTTAAATTCGCCCTCTCCGTTATCGATTCGTTGGTCAGAATCTCCGCTGATGTAGCGTCCCCGATCTTCTCCCCGTCGGCAATGACTATGGCGTGAGGCGTATACTCCAGCATCAGATGCATGTCGTGGGTGATCATAATGATGGTGACTCCCTCGCTGTTTAAGCTCTTTAAAAACTCCATGATCTCCGTATAGTGGTGGAAATCCTGCCCGGCCGTAGGCTCATCCAGAATCAGAATCTTCGGATCCAGAACCAGGGCGGAGGCGATGGTAACGCGCTTCTTCTGGCCAAAGCTCAGCGCGGAGATAGGCCACTTCTTAAACGGAGCCAGGCCGCAGATCTTTAACGCCTTTTCCACATGTTTTTCGATCTCCGCCTCATCCACACCGCGAATCCTCAGTCCTAGCGCCACTTCATCGTAGATCATGGGCTTACAGATCATCTGGTTGGGGTTCTGCATGACGAAACCGATCATCCGGGAACGCTCTTTGATCGTTTTTCCCTTTAAATCCTCCCCTTCATACAGAAGACGCCCCTCATCCTCCGTAACAAATCCGCAGATGACCTTGGCCAGGGTGCTCTTTCCCGCGCCGTTGGTGCCTACGATGCTGACCATCTCCCCTTCCCGGATATGGAAGCTTAAATCCTTTAAGATTCTGCGCTTCTTCGTATACTGGAAGCTTACATGCTCCGCCGTCAGAATGTCCGGCCTGTCGTTGACCTCCCGGTCCGGTACGCGGCTCAAGGCCCATTTCTGTACTGCCTCCTTTACCATCTCTATCCGGAGCGTTTCCATACGGCCCGGTCGCATCTCCGGCGTCACACTGACTCCCGCGTATTTCAGCGCCGTGGCATAGAGGGGTTCACGGATTCCCATTCCCGGAAGGATATCCGCCGCGATCAGCTCGTCCGGCGTCATATCTGCTGCAATCCTTCCATCATTGACCACCACGATCCGGTCTACATCACGGTAAAGCACATCCTCCAGACGGTGCTCGATAATCACCACCGTCTTTCCCAGTTCCTTCCACACATGGTCAATCAGATCGATAGCCGTCTTACCCGTGGCCGGGTCCAAATTGGCCAGCGGCTCGTCAAACAGCAGGATATCCACGTCATCCACCATAACTCCTGCGAAGGATACTCGCTGCTTCTGTCCTCCGGACAGCTCAAAGGGAGAAGATTTTAAAAGATTACCCATGTCCACCATGTCCGCCACTCTCTGGACGGTTTCCTTCATCGTTCCCTGGTCCACACAGTCGTTTTCCAGGGCAAACGCGATATCCTCGCCCACCGTCAGCCCGATGAACTGGCCATCCGCGTCCTGAAGCACGGTTCCCACCATTTTCGACAGTTCGAAGATGTTCATCTCCCTCGTCTCCCTGCCGTTAATTTTAAGGCTTCCTTCAATCTCTCCCTTATAGGCAAAAGGGATCAGACCGTTTAGACAGTTTCCCAGGGTGCTCTTACCGCTCCCGCTGGGGCCGACAATGAGAACCTTTTCCCCTTCATAGATCGTCAAATTAATGTCATGAAGGGTCGGTTCCGCCTGGCTGAAATAGTGAAACTGGAATGAATTGAACTGAATCATTGGTTTCTTATTCGTATCCATGTATGCCTCCTTGTTTACCGGTTATGCCTGCAGCTGACAGTCAACCTGATATTTGTCAGGAATGAAATAATATTTAATCCGGGCGGCGGGTGAAAAATCCGGCCCGTATAAAATCTGTTCCATATGAAGAAGCACGGTTCCCTCCGGGATATTCATATAGGAGATCACCTGTTCGTCAGCGGCCACCACCTGAATCGTCATGTGGGCTTTCACCGCCTTCTGATAAATCATACTGTCCATAAAATGAAGAAGCTGTTCCTCGTCCGGTTCCTTTCCGTCTATGCCGCTTCCCGTGATCAGCTCCATGGGAATCTGCAGAAAGGACTGGCCGATGGGCCCTTCCTCGCCCCAGTATACGTTATTGCTCGCAAGAACCTCTTCCCCGTTTTTAAGCTGTAATTTCTGTTTTGCGATATTGGTCGGAAGCCCGATATTGTAGTCCATGGTTACCCGGCTCACCGGTTCCTTGGCACACTCCCTCAAAAAGTTATACAGGTTCTTCTTTTCCCTTCTGCGGCAGTCGTAGGATACGAAGGTTCCCTTCCCCTGCCGTTTATAGATAAATCCATCCTGCGCCAGGATAGTGAGTGCCTGTCTCAGCGTATTGCGGCTCACCTTATAGGCGGCTGCCAGCACATTTTCACTGGGAAGAAGGCTGTCCTTCTCGTATACGCCATCCATCAGATCCTGAAACAGCCGGTTATAGACGGGAATGTAGGACGGCAGCCTGCTCTTTCCCTCTTCCGCCTTCCGGGGAGTCAGCGTTCCCCAGGCTCCTGCCTTTATAAAACCGATATGTACAAATAAATTATGCTCTGACTCTCTGTCGCAGAAAAGACACGGTTTCTTCCCCTCTGCCAGAATGTCACGGCTGATCCGGCTGACCAGCATCGCCTCATAATTCTTTCCCCGCTCCGTTTCCTTCACAGCCGCCCCGCCCAGCATCACGGTAAACGGACTCTGCGCCGCACTGTTTACATGGGCAATGATCTCCCCGTTCCGTTCCAGATAGAGATGGGTCCCGTCTCCGCTCTTCAGCCGGTCCGCGATCATCTCTTTGGAAGTATAAAGCGCCCGGATCTCCGGGATCGTCATGAGAAAACCGTGAATCTTATCCTCATCTCCCGGCACGCCCTTTTTCATGGTCACGCCCTCCGGCAGTCCGTTCTCATCGATGAGGTGCGTTCCCTCCTCCAGAAGATAGAGATTCTTCTCCGCCAGCTCATATCCCGGAAGCCACCGGCCGGCCGCCTTCGTCAGCTCCGCCTTTCCCATGACCACATCCGGCTTCCAGTCTTCGGTGAGTGTTTTTAAAAACTCCCCGTCGATGCCTTTTGCATCTCCTGCCACGATTAAGTTTCCGTAAAATTTCAGATAAACATGAGTAATTCTCTCTTCCTCCAGTCCTGCATACACAGTCTGAAACTCCTGATCGAACCCGTAATTCCTGATATCCGCAAGCAGAAACGTGTGATAGACCGCATCTTTCTCCAAAAAATCCAGCAGTCTGCTCTCATCTTCCCCGGTACATCTCTTAACCATAAGCACCTCCCGTTCAACTTGTTCAACAAGTTAAGTTTAGTACAGAGAACCCCTTCTGTCAACATATTTCTACAAAGTTTAAGGAGGAATCCTTTTGTTTTTTGTTCAGTCTTTCGGACGGTACTTCGATTCTTGTATTTAAGGAACATATGGCCTATAATGAAAGCAATAAAAAAAGGAAGGTAACTGTCATGTCATACAATCACCACTCAAAGAAAACCATGAAAGCCGCCGTCTACGAAGGCAATGGAATCCTGCGGTTCGAAGAACGGCCGGTTCCTCACATCATCAGCCCCAAAGACGCCATCGTAAGGGTTACGCTCACAACCATCTGTTCCAGTGATATCCATATTCTTCACGGGGCGGTTCCAAGAGCTGTTCCCGGCACCATCCTCGGTCATGAATTTGTGGGAGTCGTGGAGGAAGCCGGAAGTGAGGTGACACGGGTAAAACCCAGAGACAGAGTGGCTGTCAATGTGGAGACCTTTTGCGGAGAATGCTTTTACTGCCGGCGCGGTTACGTCAATAACTGCACCGATGAGCACGGAGGCTGGGCTCTCGGCTGCCGCATCGACGGGGGACAGGCGGAATACGTCCGCATTCCGTTTGCAGACAACGGCCTCACGCCGATTCCCGATTCCGTGACCGATGAATCGGCACTTTTTACGGGAGACATACTCTCCACAGGCTACTGGGGCGCCGGACTGGCGGACATTAAGGAGGGAGATTCGGTAGCCGTTATCGGGGCCGGCCCTACCGGCTTATGCACCATGATGTGCGCCCGCCTCTATCATCCGGGGAAGCTGATTGCCATCGATACCTCTGAGGAGCGGCTGGATCTGGCCAGGAGCCGCGGTCTCGCCGATTACACCTTAAATCCATGCAGTGGTCCCATACTGGAAAGAGTGCTGGAGCTCACCTCCGGCCGGGGCGCTGACTCCGTTTTGGAGGTCGCCGGAGGAGAGAATACCTTCCGGACCGCCTGGCAGATTGCCCGTCCAAACGCGGTTGTCTGTGTCGTCGCCCTCTATGAGGAACCGCAGATCCTCCCTCTGCCTGACATGTACGGGAAAAATCTGATCTTTAAGACCGGAGGCGTCGACGCCAATTCCTGCGGTGAAATTATGAAGCTGATCGATGAAGGCAGGCTGGATACCAGCTGTCTTATCACCCACCGGACGGATCTGGCACATATTATGGAGGCTTACGAGGTGTTTGAAAAGCAGGCTGACCACGTCATCAAATACGCAGTCACCGTCTAAACCGGTATCGTAAAGCGAAAAAACGGCTGCACGCACGCTCCTTATTCCGGAGCGGCGGACAGCCGTTTCCTTATTCCGTTACTGAATCAAGTCCAGTTTTAATCTTCATATATGATCTTAGGCGCCTTACGCATCGTAATCTGCCACTTATTCCCTGTCCCGATGTTATATGCCTTTGCAAAGCTTCCCTGATTGATGGCAACCGCCATACAGTCCAGACTGTTCACATAGATGAGAGGCTCGCCTACATAAACGTCGGCAAAGCTCTTTGCATAAACCAGAATGTTCTTATACAGGGTTCTCGTCTCATTCTCGATGCTGATTTCCACACGCTGGCCGTGCTTCACACCAAGCTTTAAAAACAGTTCTCTGGAGATATTGGTCCACAGACTTCCAAATCTGACGTCGAGCACGTCGATCGTACCGCTCACTCTGTCGCCGTTATAAGCCGCTTCCACCACCGGAAGCTCGATCACACTCTCCACATCCACGGAAGGGCCTGCTCCCTCGAAGGTGATGACGCCGGCAGCCAGTCTTGCCCCGGTATACGCGTAAATATCACGGCCATGGAAGGTGTAGCTCTCTCCCGATCCCGGCAGACGGTTCACATTCTCATCGATCACTCTCGCTTCCGTGATTCCGCACATCCGCTTCACATGGGTCAGAGTCCCATTGTCAGGAGTCACTATGTACTGCCCCGTGGTGGTCTTCGCCACGATGCTCCGCCTCGTGGATCCCACTCCCGGATCAACGACGCTGACGAATACAGAGCCTTCCGGCCAGTAGTTCACCGTCTGTATCAGCCGGTAGGATGCTTCCCAGATATCATACTGGGGAATCTCATGTGTCAAATCCGTAATACGAAGTTCCGGGTCTACCCCATAGGATACTCCATACATTGCGCAGACAGCTCCGTCCGCAGTGCCAAAATCTGTTTGAATAATAAGTGGTTTTCTCATATTCATCTTTCCTTTAGTGCTAAGGGAGTTGTTTAGAAACCCTTGCATATTCAGTATAGATTTCTTTTGCGCACTTGTCAAGCAGGCTGTTTCCCATTACAGCACCAGAGACGGAGCGTTGTATACGCGGGCCGCCATCTCAGAATCCAGCATATACAGCCCCTTCGGATCGTGTCCAAAAAGCTCGAACCGCTTCACCAGATTATCGGCGTTCTTCTCTTCTTCCCCCTGCTCCTTCACAAACCAGTCGAGAAACTGCATGGTGCGGAAATCCTTTACAGAGTACGCCGCATCATAGATCGCATGGATCAGCCCGGTCACATAGATCTCATGCTCCAGCCCGGCCTTCAGCGGACCGCCAAAATCCTCAAACTGCTTATCCGGTTTATCGATCGCCTCAAGAGTCACCTTCCCGCTGTTATTCTGCAGATACTGCATGAACAGCATCGCATGGTCTCTCTCCTCCTGTGCCTGCACCTGATACCAGTTCGCAAATCCGTTCAGCTCTGCCTCGCGGTAGTAATTTGCAAAATCGAGATACAGATACGCCGAGTAAAATTCCTTATTCACCTGTACGTTAATGAGTTCTGCAACTTTTTTGTCCAACATGGCAATTCCCCTTTCCCTTGTTCTCAAAAGACCGCTCCCCGGTTCCCTCCTCCCCGTCGGTAATCCCTCCGGTTCATAAGGTTCAGATATGCGGCCTTTTTCGACTTTTCATAACTATTTTTTTATATTTGATATCATATCATGACTTTTCTTTTATGTTTATGTCGTTTTTACCTGATATTTCCCGAATTTTACTTCACTAATAATGACTTTCCAGTCATCTCTTTCGGCTGTTCCATGCCCATTAACTCAATTAACGTAGGTGCAATATCCGCCAGACAGCCGCCTTCACGCAGCTTGAAGGACGGATCTGCGTTCACTAAAATGAACGGAACCGGGTTTGTGGTATGGGCGGTAAACGGTGTGCCGGTCTCATAATCTACCAGCTGCTCGGCGTTTCCGTGGTCCGCGCAGATGAACAAGATGCCGTCTGTCTCCTTGACAGCGTCCACCGTTCTTCCGACACAGGCATCCACCGTCTCGATCGCTTTGATTGCCGCATCTTCAATTCCCGTATGGCCAACCATATCCGGGTTGGCAAAATTGATGATGATAACGTCATACTTTCCGGATTTGATCGCCTCCACCAGCTTGTCGCAGACAGCCGGTGCGCTCATCTCAGGCTGAAGATCGTAGGTAGCCACCTTCGGAGACGGAACTAGGATTCTGTCCTCTCCCTTGTTCGGCTCCTCCACTCCGCCGTTGAAGAAGAAGGTAACATGGGCATACTTCTCTGTCTCGGCGATTCTCGCCTGTGTCATATTATGGTCCGCAAGGTACTGGCCAAAGGTATTCACAATGGCTTCCTTCTTAAATGCAACCAGCTTATTCGCGATCGTATCATCGTAATCGGTAAAGCATACATACGTTAAGTCTAAGCGTTTCTCTCTTGCAAAGCCTTTAAACTCATCGTCACAGAATGCTCTCGTGATCTCTCTTGCACGGTCCGGGCGGAAATTGAAGAAAATAACAGAATCATGATCGTTTACAACGGCAACCGGCTTTCCAGCCTCCACTACGACAAACGGCTCCACGAACTCGTCGTTTACTTCCGCGTCATAGGAAGCCTGAATCCCGTCGGCAGCGCTGACAGCAGTCTTTCCCTCTCCCTTTGTCAGGGCATTGTACGCGCGTTCCACGCGGTCCCAGCGGTTATCACGGTCCATCGCGTAATAACGGCCCATGACGGAGGCTACTTTTCCCACTCCGATTTCCTTCATCTTTGCTTCCAGCTCTTCCACAAAGCCCTTGCCTGATGCAGGCGGTGTGTCACGGCCATCCAGGAAGCAGTGTACATATACCTTGTCAAGTCCGTTTCGTTTGGCAAGTTCTAAAAGTCCGTAGATATGGGTATTGTGGCTGTGTACACCTCCGTCGGAGACGAGTCCCCATAAATGAAGGGCAGAATGATTCTTCTTACAGTTCTCCACAGCCTGTAAAAACTCAGGAACGTCAAAGAAATCGCCGTCCTGGATAGATTTTGTAATTCTTGTCAGTTCCTGATAAACGATGCGGCCGGCTCCCATGTTTAAATGGCCAACCTCGGAATTTCCCATCTGTCCGTCGGGAAGTCCAACGGCAAGACCGCTGGCATTACCCTTTACAAACGGGCACTGACTCATCAGCTGGTCCATAACCGGAGTTCTGCCTTCGCAGACTGCATTGTGGTCACAGTTATCATTCAGGCCGTATCCATCAAGTATCATAAGTACTACTGGTTTCTTGCTCATATCTTAATCTCCTTATCTTGTTTTTTCTATATAATGGTAATTATCTTCTCACAACTCTATATTCTACATGATTTACGGATATCTTGCAACTGCTGAATGACAAATATTTGTCATATCGTAACAGTTCAGCCTTCACTTCCGGCTGCCGTTGTTTCTGCGGCTTTTAAGGGATAGCAATGGTGCAGCAGCACCTGGTCCGCATCTCCCCCAAGCTTCTGGTAGAAAGCATCCGTAATTCTGTTCGCAACCATATCAGCCTCCGGTTCAGATAAATCCGTCACCATAATCAGGAACTGGCAGCTGCTGTATTTCGTATATACATCTCCACAGCGGATCGAATACTGGATCATTTCTCTTAAAAGCTCCATCTGGCCGCTCCGGTTCTTAAGACAGGGCAGTTCTCCCTTCCTGTCCGTCAGAGTCAGAAGGATGATATAGGCATCCTCCTTCGTTCGTCTCAGTCTTCGCGCCATAAACCGGTAAATCACTTTAAATATCTCATACTCCTGACAATACGCTCCCGGAAGCAGTTCCTGTTCACACAGTTCCTTCCGGATCCGTTCCATATCGATCTCAATACTCTTCTGCATCAGTTCCGGCTCTTTTGTATCCATACTTCCTCCTTCTTTACCCATTCTCTCCCCCCGGGTATCGGTATATTCATTACCATTATTCACGTTTTCTTATGAATTGTCAACTGATTGCGCATAACCCCCGCCACATTTCAGGAAAGAAAAAGGCAGAGAAGCCACCTCCAGTGACTGTCCCCACCCTTTTCATTACAGGATTCTTCACGATCCTGTATTATTCATTACTTATTTGTTATAGCAAACAATCTTTCCGAAGTCTGGCTTCAGAGAAGCTCCGCCTACTAAGCCTCCGTCGATGTCCGGCTGTGCAAACAGTTCCGGAGCGCTTCCGGCGGATACAGAACCGCCGTACTGGATACGGATCGCTTCTGCCGTAGCTTCATCATAGATTTCAGCGATGCATGCACGGATCGCGCCGCATACTTCCTGCGCCTGCTCGGTCGTAGCGACCTTGCCGGTACCGATGGCCCAGATCGGCTCATAAGCGATAACTGCTGCCGCCGCCTTATCTGCCGGTACGTTTAAGAAAGCAATCTTGATCTGCTGACGGATCCAGTCGATGGTGATTCCCTGCTCTCTCTGAGTTAAGGACTCTCCACAGCATATAATCGGTGTGATTCCGTATTCAAAGGCCTTTAATACCTTCTTGTTTACGGTCTCGTCACTCTCAGCAAAGTATTCTCTTCTCTCAGAATGGCCGATAACCACGTATTTTACGCCTGCGTCTACTAACATGGCAGGGGAGATCTCGCCGGTATAGGCGCCCTTGTCCTCATAGTACATATTCTCGGCGCCAACTAAAATGTTGGTTCCCTTTGCCGCTTCCACAACCGGAATGATATCGATAGCCGGTACACAGAATACTACATCTGCATCTCCACCCGCAACCAGCGGCTTTAAAGTGTTAACCAGTTCTACTGCCTCTGTTGGTGTCATATTCATCTTCCAGTTGCCAGCAATAATTTTTTTCCTTGCCATTTTATTTTATTCTCCTTTAAATCATTGTATGTTCCGTTCGACTAAGGCTCGAAAAACCTCGTTCCGTGCTTACAGCCTGTTATCTGCAGCAGCTACGCCCGGCAGTTCTTTGCCTTCCAGGAATTCTAAGGATGCGCCGCCGCCTGTGGAGATATGAGTCATCTTGTCAGCAAAGCCAAGTCTCTTCACGGCATTCACGGAATCCCCGCCGCCGATAACGGTGGTAGCGTCCTGTAAGTCAGCAACGGCGCGGCATACTTCCAGAGTACCTTCCGCAAAGTTGGAGAATTCGAATACACCCATCGGTCCGTTCCATACAACAGTCTTAGCGCCTTCTAAAGCCGCCTTGTAAAGAGCGATGGTCTTCGGTCCGATATCAAAGCCTGACCAGCCGGCATCGATCACATCCACGACTTTGCGCTCTGTATCGTTGGAGAACTCCCTGCCTTCTACATGGTCAACCGGAAGTAATAACTTCACGCCTTTTTCTTCAGCCTTCTTAATCATCTCCAGAGCGTAATCCAGCTTATCTTCCTCACATAAGGAATTGCCGATCTCCTCGCCCTGCGCCTTCTCGAAGGTATAAGCCATGCCGCCGCCGATGATCAGGGTATCTACCTTGTCAAGCAGGTTGTTGATTACATTGATCTTGTCGGAAACCTTCGCTCCGCCTAAGATGGCAACGAACGGACGAACCGGATTTTCTACAGCCTGTCCTAAGAACTTGATTTCTTTTTCCATTAAGTATCCAACTACGTTGGTTGTGGTGTATTTGGTAACGCCTACGTTGGAGCAGTGGGCTCTGTGAGCGGTACCGAATGCATCGTTAACGAAAATGCCGTCGCAGAGATCAGCCAGTTCTTTCGCATAGCCTTCTGCGTTCTCATCTTTTCCGTACTTTGTCTCTTCGATTCTGTAACGGGTATTCTGAAGTAATAATACTTCGCCATCCTTTAATTCGGCAGCAACCTTCTGTGTCTCTGGTCCTGTTACCTTCGGGTCATCCACGAATTTCACTTCTACGCCAAGTCTCTCGCTCAGAGCAGGAGCTACCGGTGCCAGGGACATCTCCGGAAGCGGCTCACCCTTCGGCTTTCCTAAATGGGAGCAAAGGATTACTTTCGCGCCCTGATCAAGTAATTTCTTAATGGTCGGAATCGCTCCGTCGATACGGTTGTAGTTCTGAATCACGCCATCCTTTAACGGTACGTTAAAGTCGCATCTTACGAGTACTTTCTTTCCCTGTAATCCGGTTAAATCGTCAACTGTTTTCTTGTTAAGCATATGTTCATGCTCCTTTCCATATTTTGACTTTACGCTGTATTCATAACAGAATGGTTATGAATACACCATACAAACCTGTTTCTATACGTAAAAGACCGCGCCGGAGCGCACCTTCTTTTTAACGATAAAAGGGTCCGGTCCAAACGACCGGACCCTCCATGGATCTTTAAATCATTAGCCTAATTCAGCGAAGTACTTAATTGTACGAACCATCTGGCTTGTATAGGAATTCTCATTGTCATACCAGGAAACAACCTGTACCTGATATAAGTCATCACCAAGGCTGGAAACCATGGTCTGAGTAGCATCGAACAGAGAACCGTATCTCATACCGATAACGTCAGAAGAAACGATCGGATCTTCTTCGTAGCCGAAGGATTCGGAAGCTGCTGCCTTCATAGCTGCGTTGATGCCTTCTTTTGTAACGTCTTTGCCCTTAACAACAGCTACTAAGATTGTTGTGGAACCTGTCGGAACCGGAACACGCTGAGCGGAACCGATTAACTTGCCGTTTAATTCCGGAATAACAAGGCCGATTGCTTTTGCAGCGCCTGTGGAGTTCGGAACGATGTTGGCAGCGCCAGCTCTTGCTCTTCTTAAATCGCCTTTTCTGTGCGGTCCGTCAAGGATCATCTGATCGCCTGTGTAAGCATGGATTGTGCTCATGATACCGGACTGGATCGGAGCGTAATCGTTAAGAGCCTTAGCCATAGGAGCCAGGCAGTTTGTTGTACAGGAAGCTGCGGAGATGATGGTATCATCTGCAGTTAATGTCTTCTCGTTTACGCTGTAAACGATCGTTGGCAGATCGCTGCCTGCTGGTGCGGAGATAACAACCTTCTTAGCGCCGGCATTGATGTGTGCCTGAGATTTATCTTTGGAGCAGTAGAAGCCAGTACACTCTAATACTACATCTACGCCGATTTCTCCCCAAGGAAGATTAGCAGCATCTTTTTCTGCGTAAATCTTGATGGTCTTGCCGTCTACAGTAATGGAGTCCTCTCCTGCTTCTACTGTGTGAAGGCCTTCGCCGATACGTCCTGTGTATCCACCCTGAGCGGTGTCATATTTTAATAAATGAGCTAACATCTTCGGATCTGTTAAATCGTTGATAGCTACTACATCATAACCTTCTGCACCAAACATCTGTCTGAATGCAAGACGACCGATACGACCAAAACCGTTAATCGCTACTTTTACTGCCATAATTCAATTCCTCCTAAGAATAAAATTAATTTGATTGTTCTTTTTCAACCACAAACCCATTATCTGTAAAGGATAATGAATTTCCTGTGATTTTGTTAAAATAAAATCAACTACCCTTTATTCTACCTAATAATCCATTAAATAGCAAGTCCTTTTTTTCATTTTTTAGATTTTGTTACTTTTTTAACATGTTCTACATCTCGTCTTTCACGTATCCGGCAAGATTGTATGCGTGGTCAGAAATACGCTCCAGATTGCTGATGAGATCTAAGAACACCACGCCTGCCGAAGGATCACATTTGCCGGCAGACAGCCGCTCAATATGCTTTTCTCTCAGCTCCTCCTCCAGCGTGTCCACCTCATCCTCGTACTGGCTTACCTTTCTGACATCGTCCATATCTCCCTTCCGGCGGGCCTCAATGGAATGCTGAAAGGACTTAAAAGCGGTCTCACAGATAATATGAAGATCCGACTCACCGGTTTCCGAAAAGCTGATATTATGCTGTACCATGTATTCCGCCTGCTCAGCCAGATTTTCCGCATGGTCTCCCACGCGTTCAATGTCATTGATGCTGTAGAATAAGTCATTGACGATCAGCTTCTGCCGCTCCGTCAAAGACAGATTGTTGACCTTAACCAGATATTCCGTCAGCATCTTCTCCATATTATTGATGGTCTGCTCCGTTTTATACACGTCTTCGACTTCATCCGCATTCTTTGTCAAAACCGCGTCCATGGCTCTTCTGACATTTTCCATGGTGATCTGCCCCATATGGACCACTTCCATGGCCGCCGTCTCCAGGGCAAAGGCAGGCGATTCAAAGATTCTCTCATCCAGATGCTTCATCGTCTCAGACTCTTCGTCCGTGGCAATCGGTTCCTTCTTATCCTCCGGAACGAAAATACCGGAGAGCTTCACCAGCTGATTGGCAAACGGGAAGAGAAGCGCCGTGTTCGTCAGGTTGAAGATCGTATGGAAAATCGATATCTGCACCGAGGTGATGTTGTGAGCCGCCAGCAGCGGATACAGGGAAAACAGGACAAACGAAATCACTCCGAAGATCACCGCTCCCATCATATTGAAGGTCAGATGGATCACTGCCGCTCTCTTGGCGGTTCTGGAACCGCCGATACTCGATATCATGGCCGTTACACAGGAACCGATATTCTGTCCCAGCGTAATGAAAATCGCCGCATTTGTCGTAACCACACCGTTCATCGCCAGAGTCTGCAAGATACCGACCGAAGCGGAGGAGCTCTGAAGAAGAGCCGTAACCAGAGCACCGATGAGCATTCCAAGAATCGGATTGCTTCCCAGCAGACGGAACGCCTCCGAGAATACAGGCGCGTCGGTGTATGGTGATATGGAACTCGACATAAAATCCAGACCAATAAACAAAAGACCAAGGCCGACCAGGATCTCTCCCGCCGTTTTCATCTTCTGCTTTTTACCAAATAACATGAAAATTGCTCCGATCCCGATTAACAGCGGAGCAAAAAACGCCGGCTGGAATACGGCGAACGCATCCCCCAGCTGGTTCATGGATACGATCCAGGCCGTAATCGTCGTACCGATATTGGCACCCATGATTACGCCGACCGCCTGTGTCAGATTCAGAACCCCGGCACTTACAAACCCCACCACCATAACCGTCGTGGCACCGCTGCTCTGAATGATAGCCGTGATCAGCGCACCCAGAAGAACCGCCATCAGACGGTTGTTTGTCAGCATTCCCAGGAACTGGCTCATCTTGCTTCCGGCGGTCTTCTGCATACCGTCGGCCATGATGTTCATACCATACAGGAACATCCCCAGTCCACCGATAAAGCTGAACAGACTTGATATGTCATTGACAGACATTGTTACCTCCTTGTAACCCCTTTTTCAGTTGCATTCTTATCTCTTTTTATCAGGCGCCGGCGTCATGCCAAAAGAACTCCCTCCGCCGCGCACATTTCTAATGATATCATAGACGGGAATATCTTTTCAACGCTTTTTATGAATTCTGTAAACTTTTGGTAAAAAGTGTGTAAAGCTGACGAATCCTGCGTTGCTTTTCCCTACGATATTGATTATAATGGGTTTAGTTTTCATTCAGAGAGAGGAGACAGTCATGCTGCCAGATTACCATCTGCACACGGATTTTTCCGGTGACTCCACGACACCCCCGAGAGCGCAGATCGAGCGCGCCATACAGCTGGGAATGGATTCACTGTGCATCACAGACCACCACGATTACGATGTGGATTCCATCATTGACTTTACACTGGATTTGGACCCCTACATGAGTTCTCTTGCCAGTCTTCAGGAAGAATACAGAGACCGGATCGATGTGAGAATCGGGATAGAACTGGGACTGCAGGTCCATTTAAAGGACTATTTTAAGGAACTGACCCGCAGATATCCCTTTGATTTCGTTATCGGTTCCACTCATTTCATAGACAGAAAGGATCCCGCCTACCCGGAGTTTTTTAAGGAGAGAGGGGAGGCCAACGCCTACCTTCAGTATTTTGAGACTACGCTGGAGAATGTCAGCCATTTAGATGATTACGACGTGGCGGGGCACATCGACTACATCGTCCGTTACGGTCCCAACAAGGCCGCCTTCTACAGCTATGAAGCGTACAGGGACATCCTCGACAGGATTCTTAAGGCTGTCATTGAACACGGCAAAGGGATTGAATGCAACACGGCCGGACTGCGGAAGGGAATCAGCCAGCCCAACCCGGCGTCAGATGTGCTGAAACGCTACCGGGAGTTAGGCGGAGAAATCCTGACCATCGGCTCGGACGCCCATATCCCGGAAGATTTAGGGGCCGATTTCGAACAGACAAGGGAACTGCTGAAAGAATGCGGATTCTCGTATTATACCGTGTTCCGCAAGAGGAAACCGGTTTATCTTCCGCTTTAAGCGGAAAGGCAGAAGCAAGTGCACCAGGACAGTCAAAAAAGACGGGATGCAGCCCATCGGCGGGATGCACACCGTCTTTTTCCAGTTATCAGCCTTCCAGGCTTTACTGCCCCAGGCAAATCGAGTTATGTTTCGCCGTCAGTCTTTAATATACCGGTTGATCGTCGCCCTCTGCTCCTCATTCGCCCGGTAGTAAATCCTTAAATTCCCGGCTTCGTCCAGTTCAAATCTGGATTCCTCCAAGAGTCCGTTGGCTTCATCCGTCATCAGGGTCTCGATAACAGCCTTTAATGTCAGCCCCTTAAACTTACCGTATTCCCCCTTTAATGCGTCGATCACATCTTCCGCACAGGCCTCGGGAACTTTTGTAAAATGTTTGATAATCGCATAGCTCAGTGGTTTCATCTCCCTAGTCCTCCTTTTTCCGAAACAGATCCAGCGGATTCATGGCAATCATGAGAATACCGAAAATCATCAGAATTGCTGCCGCCCAGACGATGGGCGGAAGTGACCAGCCGTCGATTCCGCAGACAACGCCAAGGATAATCCAGCAGAAAAACGGTCCCCAGAAGGAGAATGCCCCGTTGCACGCCATGCCGAGCGCCGCACCGCACATGCTGTTGCCCTTATACCACAGACTGTATGCAAACAGGGCAAAGAAACCGCTGATCACGAAGAAGATCATGGCCGGGCCGCTGGTAAAGGCCTGAGCCGTTAAGTGGGGAGCAATGCCGATGTTGCCGGCAATGATGCCAAAAATGGGAACCAGAATACACAGGTTGGAAAGTCCGGAAGTACACTGACGAATCGTAATACCGATCTCATAGTCGATCAGAGTCGTACCGTATCCGGCCACACAGCCCTCGATTCCCCAGCCCAGAGCCGCGATAAATGCAATACAGATTCCCAGCAGTCTGCCTTCCGGCGCGTCACCGCCAAGGCTGGTGCTTCCAATCATAAAGCTGGAGAGAACACAGATCACAATACCTGCTACCATACGTTTATTCAGTTCCTGTTTATAGAGGATTCTTCCTAAAATCGCACCGATTGCAGGGCATAGCGCCGAAATCGGAATAACAATGGATCCTGCCATCTGAAGTCCAACCACATAGGCCGCACTGGAGATGGGACCGCCCACCAGTGCTGCGGCAATCATGATCCAACCTGGTTTCGTCTTTAAACAGCGGAAAAAGTCACCCAGTTTTCCCTTGATTCCGGCGATCAGAAGCGCCCACACCGCGCTGCACGTATCGTTGATTGCACTTCCCAGCGAGCCGAGCAGATATGTAATGACAAAAGCGGACAATGCCGCCGTGTTGGGACCATACCAGTCCGCCCATACGCCCTTTGTCATTCCCAGTGTCATAAACGCGGAGTATAATCCGTAACAGATACCGGACAAGATCGCAACAAATACACCCTTCTTAAAAAACTGAGCAGATAATTTTTTCTTCGCAGCAATGGCCGCTGCACCTGCACCTTCATTCATGCCTGTAACCCCTCCTTATTGGTTGAATTCCTTCTATTCTTCCCTTGCTGCCGCCGGAAGAATGGTCTCTACCTCTGCGTGAGGACGGGGAATTACATGAACGGATACAAGTTCGCCTACTCTCTGGGCTGCCGCAGCGCCTGCGTCGGTCGCTGCCTTTACTGCTCCCACATCGCCTCTTACCATAACGGTCACGAGGCCGCCTCCAACGAATTCCTTGCCGATTAATGTAACATTTGCTGCTTTCACCATGGCGTCTGCCGCCTCGATAGATCCAACCAGACCTTTTGTCTCAATCATTCCTAATGCATCGTATTTCATTGTAAAATCCTCCTGAATTTTTTATTATTTTATATATCAGTCTTACTGCTTTCCATTATAAGCGCAGCTGTCGCAGCGCCTCCGAGTCCCATCCCATTGGCTTCCTCTGTATCCACATGGCACTCCAGTGCGGAATCCGGCGTTACACGGATTACCACGTTGCGATAGATTCCTCCGCGGATTCCATCGATTTCAATCGAAACAGACTGGCCGTCGTGAACGCCAAACTCTGCCGCATCATCCGGATGCATGTGGATATGGCGCTGTGCCACCATCAGGCCCTCCTTCGTCTGCACGGATCCCTTCGGTCCCACCAGAGTGATTCCCGGCGTTCCGTCTAAATCACCGGACAGCCGCGGTTCCGCTTTCGTGCCCAGTTTAAAACAGTCTCCGGCCAGAATCTCCACCTGTGTCCTGCTTCTGACCGGTCCCAGTATTCTTACCTTTTCAATGGCGCCCTTCGGTCCGCAGACCGTAACGGTTTCCTTACAGGCAAACTGGCCGGGCTGAGATAAATCCTTCGCCTTTGTCAGCTCATACCCGCAGCCAAACAGGGTATCCAAATCGGCCCGGGATAAATGCACATGACGGTTGGATATGCCGATCGGCACCGTGTTCGCACGCGGTTTCGCGGACGCGTCTCCAGAAGCTGTTCCGCCTTCATTCTTTACCGCTTCCAAAAGAAGCTTGATCATTGCCTCATACTGATCCATCGGTTTCCTCCTTCTGACGCTTTACTGGTTCTTCATGGCGATAACCAGTTCTCTTACAAGCGCCGCCAGCTTATCGCTGTCACAGTCACTGGTTCCTGCATGTGTCTCACACGCAGTCCCGCAGGAAGACTGTTTCCTGTCGAAGGAAGCCACGAAATCCGCCGGGCTGGCGGCCGTACTGCAGGTTCCGCCGCAGCTGGACTGTGGGGACAGCTCCGGATGGCGGAAGGTTTTATCTTCCTGCACCAGTGTAGCACAATTTTTCACCCCAAACGCAACTTTTTTGATATTAATTAGGTGCTTCGGGCTTACATTTTCAGAAACAGAACTGCCGCCGCAGGTTCCGCATCCTAAGGTAAAGGAGGTTGCCAGTCCCGTGCTGATTCCGGTGCCTCCCATGCTTCCTCCGGTGTTGACCAGAATACGGGAAGCCGGTTTTGCAGCAAACCGTCTCACCATCTCCCTGTCTTCTGTGTGGATGCTCATGGTGTGGCCGATTCCGTTCTGAAGCAGACGGATGCTGAGTTCGCAGGCTTCCTGCCAGTCCTTTACGGTATAGAACGCAAGCACGGTAGTCAGCTTTTCGTAAGATAACGGATATCCTTCGCCAACGCCGCCCTGTTCTCCGATCAGGACCCGCGTTCCGGCCGGAATGGTAATCTTCGCCGCCTCCGCTATGACCTGTGGGCTTCTTCCCACAAATTTTGCATTCATATTGTGGCTTCCGCTCTTGAAAAGCAGCGCACAAACCTTCTCTGTCTCCTCCGGCGTCATAAAATAGGCGCCCTGGCTCTTCAGTTCCGCAACAACCGCATCTTTATTGCACTCCTCCACGACGATGGACTGTTCGGAGGCACAGATCGTACCGTAGTCGAAGGTCTTGCTTGCCATGATATTGCTGACAGCCTGTTTGATGTCGGCTGTGCGCTCGATGTATGCCGGGGAGTTGCCAGCCCCCACTCCCAGAGCCGGTTTTCCCGCGCTGTACGCCGCTTTTACCATACCCGGGCCGCCGGTAGCGATGATTAAATTCACCTCTTTGCATTTCATCAGTTCATTGGTGGCTCCCATAGTCGGCATGGTGATACAGCCGATGATGTCCTCCGGAGCCCCCGCTTCCACCGCCGCGTCCCGCATCAGTTCTGCCGCTTTCAGGGTACATTTTGCCGCAGACGGATGAGGGGAAAATACGATGGCATTGCCTGATTTCACTGCAATAATCGATTTGAAAATCGTAGTGGACGTCGGATTGGTTGACGGAACGATTCCCATCACCAGCCCCACCGGCGCCGCCACATCCATCGTATGTTTTACCGGATCTTCGTCGATGATCCCCACGGTCTTCATATCTTTTATCTCTTCATACAGCAAGGTGGAAGCTGCATGATTTTTATAGGCCTTATCCTCCGCCTTTCCGAAGCCGGTCTCCTCCGCTGCCATTTTTCCAAGGCAGACCGCGTGTTCCTCGGCAGCCCTTACCATATTCTGTAAAATTATCTCTATCTGCTCCTGGGAGTAGGTAGCCATCTTTTTCGCCGCGATTTCTCCTTTTCTGGCTAAATCTCTGGCTTCCTGGATGGAACGCAAATCAAAATCAAAGTTTTCCATTGTCAGGATCTCCTTTTCTTCTATATTGTTTCCGCGATGATCCGCGGATCATTGACTCTTCACGGAAATGGATTCCGACGGCCGGAATGAACGTTCAGCCGCGCTCCGTCCCCGTCAGTCATTTCGATTTTCGTAATAGTTCTTTAATTCCTCCAGCAGCAGTTGCTTATTCGCTCTGGACACTTCCCTGCCGGAGATCTTCAGTTCTCCGTATTCACGGGCCAGCGTCCGTAACGCTGTTACTTTCAGTCTGTCCGCCATTGCCAGGCCTTCGGCAGCGCCGTACTGTTCAACGATGGAATCCAGGGTCTGGCGGTCCAGTTTCTCCGGAAGGGCAGACACTTCCAATTCCACAGCGTTTTCCGGTATTTCAGCAGGTTCCGGCTCTCTCACTTCCACATCCGCGCCCGGCTTCCCGCCGGGTTTCCCCGGTGTAAACAGGATATCAAGCTCCTCATGAGGCCGTGGAATGACCAGTCTTGCTGCCAGGCTGGAAGCCGTGATCCGTTCCACCGCCGCCGCACCGGCATCCACCGCTGCCTGAACCGCTGCCACGTCACCGGTCACCGCTATGGCAACCAGCCCGCCGCCTACGCGCGTTTTTTCAATCAACGTGACATCCGCAGCTTTCACCATGGCATCTGCAGCTTCCACAGCCGCCAGAGTGCCTCTTGTCTCTATCAGTCCAAGTGCCATCATGGCTACCTCCTTACAGCAAATCCGCCCAGTTGGCCGGATATGTGGCATAGAACACTCTCGCCCGGTCCGGAGATCCCCATACGACTTTGGAATTTGCCGGTACAAACAGCACATCTCCGGCATGGGCAGTATACGTCTTTCCATCGATGGTAATCGTCAGTGTGCCTTCGATCACATAGTCGATCTCTTCATACGTCAGTTCCCAGTCAAATTTCGAGTTTTCAATAATCAGGAAACCGGCGCTGATATGGGATTCATCCTTGCTGACCAGTTCCTGAAAATACGCTGTCGCATCCGGATTCCCCGTGTCAAACACATCCATTTTCACGGTTCTTCCGCGAACCACCTTTAAACCGTTCCCATGGTGTTCCTCTTCGTATGGCTTAGAGGGCGTCTGTAAACCGCCCTGCTCCAGTATTGTTTTCAGCAGCTGGCAGAGTCCCGCGGCGTCCATCTTATCCAGTCCCGCAAACACACCGGCACAGGCCGGTTCCGGCTGGCTTATAGAATCCGTAAACCGTATCCCATACGCCTCAGCTGCGTCCTTTGCGGAAGGTGTAATGATTGTGTCACTGTCCACGCAGTACTCGGTCTTTCCCTGTTTGCCGCACTCCTCGATATCTCTGGCGCAAACTAACTTTTTCATGGTACCACATCCCTTCTTGTCTGCGAATCTATCTGTTGGAAACGCCTGTTTCTTCTATATAAATTCACAATCTTCATCAATAATTCCCACTACCACGGCGTCCACCGGAATCCCGTCGTCGCCCAGCATACGGCGCGCGGAAGAACCGGTCGTTATGATCACCCGGTCTCCGATTCCGGCGCTGATGGTGTCCACCACGATCATTCGCTCTCCCGTTCTCGTCCCGCTGATGATCTCCGCCATCATAAACTTAAATCCGCTTAGGGATTCCGCTTTTCTGGTTGCCCAGACATTGCCGATCAGCTTTGCAGTTACCATTCCGGTGTCCCCTCTTTCTCTTTCCGCTTAATTTCCCCGAGGGCCGCCTCCACAGAGGCGGTATCCCCGAAAATAGCCAGCAGCACCATATTCTGAGGGCAGTTTCCGCGAATGTCTTCCACGGTAACGCCGACCGCCTTTTCCGCCACATCGGCGGCGCACACCATCTCAATCATCCGGCCCTGGACCAGACCGACCGCATCCACCGACTCGATGGGGATCGATGCTCCCGATCCCTTTCTTCTTAACAGGATATCGAGGGTGCCTTGCGCCGGTGATTTTATGATTCTGATTTCCATGTCACATTACCTCATTTCACTCACAGGCCTCCCGGGTACAGCTTCTTGCAATCCCCAGCGGGGTTACAAACATGGGATTATCCGGTTTATACGTCGGTATTCCCGTTCTCTTTTCAATAATGTCCTCGATCCCCGCCAGGCAGCAGGTTCCTCCCACTAAGTAGATGCCTTCCACCTGATGGCCTTCTAAATGGCGGTTGATGATGGAAGATACCTTTTCCACCACCGGCTTTAAGACCGGCAGCAGTTCCTTATGGTGAGAGGGGTCCCGCTTGTAGCGTTCGGCCTCCCCGAAGGGAAGCCCGTAGGCCCCGGATATAACGAGTGAAAAATGCGTTCCGCCGGTAGCCTCATCCGCCACATAAACCACCTTTCCATCTTTTAAGATGGAGATTCCCGTAGTTCCGCCTCCGATATCCACGACCGCGCCGTTCTTAATCTTTAACACGGCGTTGGCTGCGGTTGGCTCATCGAGAAGGGCTGTGATTTCAAAGCCCGCGCCCTGAACCACATTTTTGATGGCCCCGGAATCCAGTTCGTCGGTTCCGGGAGGTATGGCGGCCGCCGCATATAAGAGTTCACAGCCCAGCTTTTCCTCCAGTTCCTCCTTCATCTCCCGGACGATCCGGATGGCGCCGATATAATCCACGACCATACCGTCCCGCACCACATCGGCATACCGGTAAGCGCCGGCAGCAGGCTTAAAGTTTTCATCCAGAACCGCCACGACGACACAGGCCGTCCCTAAATCCACTCCGGTGTAATAGACGGAAGAACCGTTTGTTACCGGGCTTTTTACGACTCGCTCGAACTCCTTTACCAGGCTGTCGCATTCCTCAAATGTTATTCCTTCTTTTGACATGTATTTCCTCCAAATAACTGGCATATTAACTGGGATAAACCATTAATCACCTGATGAAGCTCCCGCTTTTTGCCGTCTCCCAGCTCCTGTTCCACGTAAGGGCCCAGTTCCCGCAGGAGGCAGCGCAGCCGGTGAAGCCGGATTAAATCCAGCCCCCGGTCTGACTGGACGTGGAAGGCGGTAATCTCGAAACAGTCCTCCATCTCCTCAGAAAAATTATCCGGGCAGATTCCGGAGCAGGCCTGGCACGGCAGCAGACACGTTTCCGCCTCTTCAGACAGCCCTGCCAGGCATCGCTCCATAACAAAGGTCCGCTGGGCCAGAAGCACATCGTGCTCCTTAAACTGAAGCCCTGTTTCCAAAAATAAAGCCTGTGCCGACTTAAGACGGCTTTGAAGCTTCTTTTTACCGTCTGCCTTTTCATTAAGAGCCATTTCATCAGAAGTCTTTTCATCAGCAGCCTTTCCGCCAGACGCCGTTTCAGAAGTCCCGTTGTCTCTAAACTTCTTTGGAGAAATATATTCATCCGGAACCCGGATTCCACGGTCCCCCAGAAACTGCCTGGCTCCCGGCGTCAGCCGTGTCCCCGGTTCTGTTTCATACGTTGTAAAAGGGGTGGTGCGGTATAAATCTCTCAAATCCGCTTCGGTTATGTATTTCATCAATATCCCCCTTTACACAGACACCGGTATAAATTCTCTAACTCTTCTTTCGACGGCTTTCTGGGATTCGTCACCGTGCAGTTGTCATCCAAAGCAAGCTGTGCCATATCGCCTGCGGCCTCCAGGAATTCCTCCATGTCCACGCCGCATTCCGTTATATACTGAGGAATATGGATCTGATTCATCAGATTCCTGATCTGACGGATCAGTCCGTGTACAGTCGCCTTGTCGGTTCCCGCCGAGATTCCCAGCATATTGGCCACTTCCACGTACCGTTTTAAGGCCGCCGTCTCTCCCGGAGTATCCAGCCCCGCATTGTAAGCGATCACATGGCAGAGTAGCATCGCATTGCTTCTTCCGTGCGGAATATGAAATCTTCCGCCCAGCGCGTGGGCCAGGCTGTGACAGATTCCCAGGGATGCCCCGTTAAATGCCACGCCGGCCAGGCACGACGCATTATGCATCTTCTCCCTGGCTTCCATGCAGCTTCCGTCTTCCACTGCGGTTTTTAAGTAACGCCATACCAGCCGGACCGCTTTCTCCGCACAGGCATCCGTGAAGTCGCCGGCGTCTGTGGAAACGTATGCTTCCAGCGCATGAGTCAGCACATCCATGCCGGTATCCGCCGTAATATGGGGTGGAACCGAAACGGTAAACCGCGGATCCAACAGCGCCGTATCCGGCACCATGGAATCGTCCACCAGCGGATATTTCGCCTGTTTTTCCGGGTCCGAGATCACAGCAAAGGAGGTAACCTCGCTTCCCGTTCCGCTCGTCGTCGGAATCGCAATCAGTTCCGGCCGCTCCGTCTGGCTCATGCCGGAGTAAAGCAGGCCTGCCGCCTTTGCCGTATCGATGGCTGAGCCGCCGCCCAGCGCAATCACAGCGTCCGGTCTGCATACCAGCATCTGTTCGATGGCTTTAGACACCACCGCAATGGTGGGATCCGGCACAACCTCGGCGAAAACCGTGAATTCTGCTCCCGCTTCCTCCAATAGCTCCGTCACCATATCCACTTTATGAGAACTTTTCATAAACGGATCGCAGATCACAAACGCCTTTTTTATTCCCATATCCCGGAGCGTTTCCAGAGAAGCTTCCCCGAGATACACTTTTGTTTTCATAATAAACTGTTTCATTTTATTCCCGCCTCCTTTCTCCTGAATTTTAATAGCTGTTCAGCCGTCTCTCCAGTTCATCAAGCCCCTCCCCGGAGGGAAATACCACCCGGTAAAACGGAGGCTGAACCCCGGCCTTTAACAGTTCCTTTTCACACCGTTCCAGCTGCTCCCGGCTCTTTCCCGCCTTTGTTATGACTCCGATGACCGGAGCACGGAAGGCCAGGGCAAAACCGGGGGAATATACCTCCCTCGTCTTTGTCTGATCCACCAGCATCAGAACATGAGATGCATTCTGGGCCTCCGCAATCAGGTGCTGTACCATCCAGGGAGATTCCAAGTAGGCGGCGGGAGCATCGATCGTCCGTGCCCCGTAGACCAGACAGGGCGTCCGCTTTACCGGAGAGTGATCGCCGTTCAGTGCATGGGCCAGAGTCGTTTTTCCGCTCCCGCCAGCCCCTATTACCATAATTCTCTTCGTTCTCATGTTCTCGTCACCGGTGTCACGGCAAAGCCAAGCACGGTCTTAAGCGTCCGGCAGACGGAGGCAAGAGCCGTCTCCACGCTCTGGACATCTCCGGCTATGACTACCGATCCCGTGAAGCGGTCTAAAAATCCAACCTCCACGTCGGCCGCCTTGGCCGCGATATCCGCAGCGATAACAGCCGTCTCAAATGGGGAGAGCGTCAGGATACCGATGGCTCCCGCTGCGTCAATTCCAAGGCATTCATACACCTCCGGCACCGGTGATGCAATCACATGGGCGATCGTGACCTGTTTGCCGGGTACGGATTCCTCGATCACCCGGCTAACGCCGGTAAGTTCCTTTCCCTCCATGGCTCTCCTTTCAGTGTCTTACCACAGTGACAGGGAACTGATACTCTTTCAGCCAGCCCTCGATCCGCGATAAATCCCCGTCGCTTAAGCTGGGATCTCCGTCGATGGGATAGGGCCGGTCCAGCTGATTGTATTTGTTTACCCCCATCTTGTGGTATGGGAGCAGGTCAATTCCCTTAAAGTTCTTATAATCCCGAAACGGCATCAAAAACCGGATTACCTGGTCGATCTCTTCCCTGCTGTCGTTAATCCCCTTTAACATGGGCATTCTTACCTTGACGTTGTAACGCCGGTGCAGAAGCTCCTTTAAGTTTTCCAGGATCAGTTCATTGTTTACACCAGCCAGCTCATTGTGGCGCTCCGGGTCCATATGCTTGATATCGAACAGAAATAAGTCCACATACTCCGCAATCTTTAGGATGGTCTCCGTCTTCGCAAAGCCGCAGGTCTCGATGGCGGTGTTGATTCCCTCCTGCTTACAGGCCATCAGCAGATTTAAAGCCGCCTCCGGCTGGGAAGTCACCTCTCCGCCGCCCAGCGTCACGCCGCCCCCCGACTGCTCGTAGAAGGCCTCATCCTCGGAAATAATCTTTAACAGCTCCGAGATGGTCCTGACCTCACCGGAGATCGTCAGCGCCTCCCGGGGACATGCCTCCATGCATTTTCTGCATCCGGTACAGTCCCGGTCTCTTAAGATTTCGTGTTTGCCGGTCTCCGGGGAGATCACGTGAATCCCCGCGGGGCAGGCAGCCGCACACGCCCCGCAGTCCACACAGGATCGTTTCTTAAACATGACCTGAAAACTCCGGTCCATTCCCTCCGGATTGGAACACCATTTGCAGCGCAGCGGACAGCCCTTAAAAAACACGATGGTGCGGATGCCCGGTCCGTCGTACATGTTATACTTCTGAATATTAAATATCAGAGCCTTGCGTTCAATCGAACCTGCATGTGTCTGATTCATCGTCATTCATCTCCAATTTCCGGTTCTTTTATAAATGGGTCAGCATGGTTCTGCTGATAATCTCATCCTGAACATCCTTGCAGAGTTCCACGAAAAAGGCGCTGTATCCGGCTACCCGGACGATTAAGTCACGGTATTTCTCCGGATGCTTCTGAGCTTCCAGGAGCGTATTGTTATCCAGATAGTTAAACTGCATCTCGCCGTTTCCGAAAATGCTGGCGGTACGGAGCAGGGTGATCAGGCTCTCTTCCCCTTCCGGAGTGTCTAAGAGGCCTGCCATGATCTTAAAGTTATGTACCAGACCGATGTTCATGCTGTCGTTTGCCATCTTGGACACCGACTTAATGATAGCCGTCGGCCCCTTGTAGTCCGCGCCCTGGGTTGGGCTGATGCCGTCGGATAACGGGAGCCATGCGCCCCGGCCGTTGGCCGAAGCCCCTGTCATCTGCCCAAACGGTGTGTTATTGGAGATGGACAGCGTGCCGTGGCTTAAATGGGAATACAGCGTCTTGTATTTTCTGTGCTCTGCCTCCGTAAAATCAACTAAATCCGCTGCGATGAGATCTGCGTAATCATCATCATTGCCGTACTTCGGAGCGTTTAAGCAGTCTGCTTTGATCTGGTCGTATCCAACGAAATCCGCTTTTAACGCTTCGTTTAGCTGCTCCAGTGTGTACTTCTTATCGTCAAATACCAGCTTTTTGATGGCAGCCATGGAGTCGGTGTAGGTGGCGAGACCCGACCATACGACACCCGGGCCGTAATTGTACATCGCACCGCCGGAGGAAACGTCTTTTCCTTTCTCCATACAGCCCTCGTACATGATCGACATCAGCGGCTTCGGAGCCAGTTCCTTATGGACTCTCTGGGAAATCACCGTAGCCACGTCGGTCCATTTTGTCACGTATTTAATCTCTTCCTTTACGGCTGCGTCAAATTCCTCAAAGGTCTTAAACCGGCTCAAATCTCCCATGTCCGGGCAGACCTGTTTGCCGTACCAGAGCGGAACGCCATGGTTTAACACCAGTTCGATGCAGACCGGCCACTGGGTATATGCGGTGGAGGTCCACTGATAGAGACGGCCCGATTTCTGCGGCTCCACACAGCCCATCAGACAGTAGTCTCTGGCATCCTCGATGCTCACGCCCTTTGCCAGCATCATCTTGATGTGGGCGTCGTCGAAGTGGCAGGCCGGGAAGCCCATGCCGGAGCGGATCACGTCCACAATCTTTTTCATATATTTCTTAGGGGACTTGTTGTGGATCCGGCAGGCCAGGGAAGGCTGGTAAATCTTCACGTGGCGGACAGCGTCCATCAGCAGATACGTCAGGTCATTGGTCGCGTCGCGTCCGTCTCTCGTCACGCCGCCTACACACATATTGACGAACGGCTGGTATCCGGCGAAGAACTTGGAACCGCCCTCGCTGGTGATCCACATCATTTCGGACATCTTAATCAGCATACAGCCGGCAAGCTCGAAGGCCTGAAAATCATTTAACCGGCCGGATTCGATATCGCCCTTGTAGAACGGGTACATATACTGATCCACGCGGCCGATGGACATACCGGTCTGATTTTCCTCTACTACCAGAAGGGATTCGATGGTCCATACCGCCTGAATCGCCTCCCAGAAGGTTTCCGGCTTATGAGCCGGTACCCGGGCGTTGACCTCGGATATCTTTAAGAGCTCTGCTTTCCTCTTTGGATCCGCCTCTTTTGCAGCCAGCTCCGCCGCGTATTCAGACAGACGCTTTGCGTAAATCATAACGCCTTCGGTGGTATCGATGATGGATTTATAGAAATAGATCTTCTCGATGTCATCGGGATTCTCATAATCCAGCTGCTCCAAATGCTCCTTTGCCTCTCTCTGGATATCCAGCATCCCCTTTTTCATCAGGATTACGTCGTATCCGGGGTTGGAATCCCCGCCGCCGTTTAACGCATGGTAGGAACAGTCTGAAACGAAGGACTCGCCGGAAAGCTCCCATACGCCGGCTTCCCTGTACTGGTCCTCGCAGTACTCATCCACAGATTTGCCCTTCCAGAACGGGAACAGCTCCTCTCTCATGATTTTCTTGTCTTCCTCTGAAATGTAGAACGGGTCCTGGGCACGGGTCCCGATGGTATCGATCTCGTCCTCCATCCATCTCCAGGCGATATCCGGTGAAAATGCACCTGCTCTCGGCGCTCCGCACGGTGCTCCGACGATCAGCTCATGGTCCTGGATGACCAGCGGCGCCGTCTCGCAGCAGTAACGGAAACATTTAGCGCGGAGAAGAATCTTCGGCATGCCCGGATTCTCTTTCGCGATCTTTGTGATGGCTCTCGCGCGGTAAGTCGTAATGGAAGGTACCTGTTTCAAGTAATTTTCCTTCAAAAGCTGAAGGCGCTCTGTGATCCCATCCGGAACCGCTGTGCCTTCCCCGCTGTATACTCCGCTTTTTTTCGGAGCGCTCTTCGGCAGATCACCGGAAACGGATTCCAGCATCTTCACCAGCGCAGCCCGCTGTTCCGGCGACATATTTCTGGTCGCATCTGTAAATTTATCTGTAAACTCACGAATATCCAATTTGTGTTACCCCTCTTTCCTGCTTAGTTTTCTTCGGCCATCCACTCCAGAAGCTTCTTCATCGCCCGCTCCAGGTCGTCATCCAGGCCGTTCTCTGCTTCATTCTTAAGGACGCCGCCTGCCATCCGGTCTTCGATCTCCCGCACTCCGTATCCCACATTCCTGATGTAGATCAGATTCATGGGGGAGACGCTGTCCGAGGTGATTCCGACTCCCGCCGTTATGCTCCCCAGCGTCATGGCCGGAAACAGATTCGTCGTCACCCCCATGCTCCCGAATACAGCCGGGGTGTTCACCAGCATCCTGGCAACCGGTTTCTTCAGGGCAAACTGGCGGATGACGTCTTCAGCCTTCGAATGAATCACCAGTGTGTGTCCGTGGCTCTCATTCGCCAGCAGCTCGATGCATTTTTCACAGGCGTGAATCCAGTCATTTTCTATGTAATACACCAGAACCGGACACAGCAGCGCTCTGGCATAAGGATTTCTGTCTGATATATATTTCTGTTCGGATACCAGCACCTTCACGGCATCCGGGACGGAAAATCCGGCTCTCCGGGCCAGCTCCCGGGCCGGTTTTCCAACCAGCTCAGGATCCTGGCTGCCGTTATCAGGACAAAGCAGCCCAATCAGCCGTTTCTCTTCCTCTCCCGACATAAAGTAGGCGCCGTTCCTCTGGAATTCCCGTTTCGCCTCACCGGCGATACAGCTGTCTGCAACGATATACTGTTCCGCCGCCGGCACGATTCCGCAGTCGAAGCTCCGGCTGGCCACAATGGCTTTCACCGCCTTTGGAATATCGGCCGTCCTCTCGATAAACGCGGGAGATCCCACGGTGCCTCCATAGATAAACGGTTTTCCCGCGGCCTTCACGGCCTCTGTCATCTCCGGAACACCGGTACTGATCACCAGCGACACGGCCGGATGGCCGATCAGCGCTTCCGTTCCCTGCCTGGTTACCGTGCCCAGATACGAGAGCGCGCCGTCCGGGAGTCCTGCCTCAGCAGCCGCTTCCATCAGAATATCAAGCGCTCTTGCCGTTGTCTTAACGGCCCGCTCATGAGGTGCAAAGACGATGGCATTGCCTGATTTTACCGCGATCAGCGCCTGATAGACGGCCGTTGATACCGGATTCTCAGCAGGGGTCAGCGCCGCGATAATTCCCAGAGGAACGCCAACCTTCATCACTTTCTTTTCCCGGTCCTCCGATATGATTCCCACACAGCGCGCATTCTTCAGTTCGGCTGGCAGGTATTTACAGATATACCGGTTCTTTCTGTATTTGTCCTGCCAGTTTCCATATTCTGTCTCCTCGCAGGACATAACCGCCAGCTCTCTGGCGTGTTTTTCCGCCGCCTGCGCCATATGTACTACAATGCGGTCCAGCCTTTCCTGTTCAAAACCAGCCAGGACTTTTCTCGCTTCGCCTGCATTTTCCATCAGGATTCTGGCTTCCTGGACAGAGAGCAGGTCTTTATCAACAAAACGCATTGTCTACGCTTCCTTTCCTTACTCCGCCGGCAGAAGATTCTTTAAGGAGTAACGTGTGATGATCTTCTCCAGATCCGGGTGGGGCCGCGGGATTACAACGGAGCTGTAAACCTCGGCTCCCATGGCTTCCACGGCCTTTACTCCGGCCTCTACCGCTGTCTTACATGCTCCCACATCGCCGCGCACCAGCACGGATATGTATCCGGAAGCTACATTCTCATATCCGATCAGTTCCACATCGGCCGCCTTGCACATCGCATCCGCGGCTTCCAGAACAAATACCAGGCCAAATGTTTCAATGGAACCAATGGCTTCATATCTTTCCATATACTTTCTTCCTTCCTGCCGATTTTCTGTTTTTACGCATCAACATCGTGTACGGATACAATATCGCCTACTCCCTGAATCGGTCTCGGCATTACATTCTTAGCCGTCAGCTTCCCGATGGCTGCTGCCGCCGCTGCCCCGGCTTCCACCGAAGACCGCACCGCCGCCACATCTCCCTTGACCATGATGGTGACAAGGGTGGAACCTACGTTTTCGTAGGAAATGAGTTCCACGTCTGCTGCCTTTAACATCTTATCCGCTGCTTCCAGCGCGGGTGTCAGACCAATGGTCTCCACCAGTCCCAGTGCCTCTTCTCCGTAATATCTCACCTGCGCGACCTCCTCCTATTCAGGTTTTCTGCAGACAGGAAGGATGCACTCCACCTCTGCATGGGGGCGGGGAATGACGTGGACGGATACCAGCTCGCCTACGCGCTGTGCCGCTGCCGCTCCCGCATCCGTCGCAGCCTTTACTGCTCCCACATCACCTCTCACCATAACGGTAACGAGACCTCCTCCTACGTGCTCCTTGCCGATTAAAGTGACATTGGCAGCCTTTACCATGGCGTCTGCCGCTTCGATCGATCCTACCAGCCCTTTTGTTTCAATCATTCCCAATGCATCGTACTTCATGAAAGTTCCTCCTTCTGGATTCCAAAATTAGATACAATATCTAATTTTTCTCTTTAATCCATCTTTTTTATATGCATTTAGTATATCCCCTCCCCCTATGTGGAATGTCAAGCCTCTTTTTTATCGGGATAAATCTAAATAATTTTTATATTATAAACATTTTTATTTGTTTTTCTAAATATTATTTTGCATATTACAGGTAAAAGTGCATAATACACCTTCCCCTTAGGGTAATGTTAAAACAATAACAATACCCGTAAACTGACGTGAGCTGAATATTTGCATAAAAAAAGACAACCATATTCCTGTGAAGCTATGGTTGTCTCTCTGAAACCTTCCCCTCAAGGGGAAGGTTTCAGCATCCTCTTATTCAATTTTCACAAATATTTTTCGTTCCCCATCGAGCTTCTCAAATTATCTGCACTCTTCCATCCTGGTAACCGGTACCAGCACTTCCGTCACAAACTCCGATGCTACCCGCGTGGTCCAGTAATCCACCACATACCGTTCAAAAGACTCCTCACCGCAGAGATATCCTTTCTTCAGCGCCCACTCCTCGATCTTCTCATATTCCCGGCCGATTGTGTCCAGCGATCCGACGTGATAGACCGAAGCCATCATGGTGCCTCCCAGCGTCTTAAGCTCCGCCTCCTTTACCAGAGGGCGAAGCGGCATCTGCATAATTCTGGCCCGTTTACAAGTCCCAGCCCGCTTTTCACGGAACGACGGGAAATTTAAAATAACCGGACCGGTAATCTCATTATGGATGCTTTCCAGATAATTTACCCACGGAATATTGATGATGGATTCCATGTAATTGTACGAAAAGTCCTGCTCTTTACTGCAGTACACGGTGGAATTCACATATTTGATCGTCACGTCGTGTTCTTTGCGCTGAGAAACAAGCTCTGCCTCACGGACGAGCTCATACCAGTCCTTCACGGCGGTATACCGGTATAAAAGCTCCTGCCGCTCGTTCTGCAGCTCCTCACTTTTGCTTAGAAAGCTTCGCTCCAGACATTGATATGTACTGCCTTCCACCAGATTCTGCATCTGCTCCAGACTGAACCCCATCTGCTTATAATACTTGACCACCGGAACCAGAAGCAGCGTCTCCTCACTGTAATAACGGTAATTATTCTCCTCGCTTACCATGTCCGGAGAGATCACTCCGATCTGGTCATAAAAACGAAGTGCTTTTTTCGATACGTTGCAGATCCGGCTGACTTCACCGATCGAATATAATTTTTTTGTGCTTTGCTTTACCCCCATAGCAAACCATACAGCCTCCTCTGATCAGATTTTGATTTACCCTCACGTATAAACATCTAATATACTTTAGTATAAACCTTCCCCTTTAGAGGAATGCAATAGTTTTTCTGAGAATATTTCCAGAATATGGTTGTTACTATGACGTTCACAGCCTCTCTCTGCACGCTTCTATAACCCTCTTCATGGCCTCCTGGCCAGGTGCGCCGATGGTCATACGCTTTTTCACGCAGGTCTCCATGCTGATGGCGTCATAAATATCTTCCTCAAACACGGGGCTGATCGCCTGAAATTCTTCCAGGGACATCTCATCCAGAGCGATCCCCTTCCCGATACAGTACAGTACCAGCTGTCCCACGATTCCATGGGCGTCGCGGAAGGCCACGCCGTGGTTTACCAGGTAATCCGCGGCATCTGTCGCATTGGTAAAGCCATTCTTCGCACTCGCTTCCATCGCGTCCTTCTTAAAGGTCATGGTAGAGATCATTCCGGTAAAGAGTGCAAGACAGCCTTTTACCGTATCGATGGCATCAAATGTCATCTCCTTGTCTTCCTGCATGTCCTTGTTATAGGCCAGCGGAAGCCCCTTCATCGTCGTCAGGATCGACACGAGAGCCCCATAGACACGGCCCGTCTTACCACGGATCAGCTCCGCGATATCCGGATTCTTCTTCTGGGGCATGATGCTGCTTCCTGTGCTGTAGGAATCGTCGATCTCCACGAACTGGTACTCGTTCGTGTTCCAGATGATAATCTCCTCACAGAACCGGCTCAAATGCATGGAAATGGTCGACAGCGCGCTTAAAAGCTCGATGACATAATCACGATCCGCCACGGAATCCATGCTGTTTAACGCAGGACCCTCGAATCCCAGAAGTTCAGCCGTATACTCCCGGTCCAGCGGGTAGGTGGTGCCTGCCAGCGCGCCGGATCCCAGCGGACAGTAGTTCATCCGTTTTCTGATATCTGAAAGGCGGGTACGGTCGCGGTAAAACATCTCAAAGTAAGCCCCCATATGGTGGGCCAGCGTGATAGGCTGGGCTTTCTGTAAATGAGTAAACCCGGGCATATAGGTGTCCAGATTCTCCTCCATCAGCTTTAACAGCTCTTCCAGAAGAGCTTTCACCAGACCATCTAACTCATCGATCTCATCTCTCGTGTACAGCTTCATGTCCAGGGCCACCTGGTCGTTGCGGCTTCTTCCTGTGTGAAGGCGTTTTCCCGCATCACCGATTCGCTCGGTTAAGACGGCTTCCACAAAGGAATGGATATCCTCATGCTCCGCCGTAAATACCAGCGCCCCGCTCTCTAAATCCCTGCGGATTCCCTCCAGTCCCTCTATGATCGTATCTCTGTCTTCTGTTGTCAGAATCCCCTGCTTCGCCAGCATTTTTACATGGGCTATGCTTCCTTCGATGTCCTGATGGTAAAACTTCTGGTCAAAGGAAAGGGAGGCATTGAAATTGTGTACCAGTTGGTTCGTCTCTTTTGTGAAGCGTCCGCCCCATAATTTCATATCACATTTCTCCTTAGCATTTTATTCTTCTGCGCATGACCGGTTTCTTTCTGCGGCCTGCGGTGATTCCTGCGATGAGAAGCAGCACTGCGGCGCTTCCCGCCGTGACCATACCGCCTGTCTTTAAGCCCTGCGGCATATAGCACAATTCCACAATATGCGTTCCGGCATTGAGCCGTACGCTTAAAAAGGTGTCGAACAGCTTATATGGTTCTGTCTCCTCACCATCCACGTATATGGACCATCCCTTGTCATAGGGGATACTTAAATAGAGAAGCCCTGCCTTTTCGGTGTCGATTCTTCCGGTAATCTCTGTATCGGTTTTCTTTGTCAGTTCCATGGAATTTCTGTTAAGCACGTGATAGACCGATTCCAGTCCTTCCGGGATAAAACGGTACGCCACGGCTACCAGATCCTGCTCGTTGTCGTCGTTGCGGAGAGTCACTTCCTCGCCGGCAGTAATCCAGCCCAGCTCCAGCATGTATCCGCGGTTCACGTTGTCAAAGCTCTTCGTATTTTCCCCCATCAGGGCGCTTACCTTTTCTACCTTTTTGTTGCTCACGTAAACGTAATAGTCGCCCGATACTTCCGGTGTAAAGGTAAAGCTGGTTCCGAGAATCTCGCTCGGCACTTCCTCCAGCACAGGGTCTGCTCCCAGCACCACAGCCAGATCGTTCTGCACGTCCGCGGGATTGGTGATGTCCAGCTGCCAGTTGTCCTCCAGATCGTAAGGCACCATAACGCCTAACGGCAGTGTATATTCATTGCGGTAGAGATACGTATGGTCCTCCACCTCCAGAGGTGTCAGAAGGCCGGTATCCGCCGGTGTCTCGGAATACAGTGCGTATTTCACGGAAAACAGCGAATCTACCAGCGGAGTACTGCCGGTGATACTGTATGCATTGGTGGAGCTCTCACATCCCAGCTTTTTAAAGAACTTCGATAAGTCGGCATTGGCCGTTGACGAGAACAGGGATACGGACGGGAAATTCATCCATGCGCCGTCATTTTTCGTCTTCCTGCTGACCTTTTCCACCCGGTAAAATGTGGGATCGGTAATCCCCTCCGTCAGACTTACGCTGGCGTCATTATCCTTTACGTAGCTGGTTCTGCTGGTCGTGGTGACGCTGGTTACCGTCGTATTGACCGCCGCTTCCACTGAAACGACGCCCAGGGCCAGAAGAATCACGACATTCCGGCTCGCCCCCTTCTGATACAGGCAGATCAGCCCCGCATAGGCCGAAAGGAAGAGAATCGCCACATAGAACACGGAAAAATGGTACGCCTCATCCGTAATCAGCTTCTGGGCCATCAGCACAAATGCGATCGCCGCGAAAAAGGCCAGCACCACATGCTTCCAGGGCGTTTCCTTCAAATGGCTGTACGCCTGATAACACATCAGAAGCATCAGGAAAATATAGATGAAGGACTGGCGGCACGGAAGGCTGTTGGGATAATGGAATCCATGCCAAATAAAATTAAGCACATTAAATGAAAAGCTGGCAAAAAAGAACAGCAGCAGTCCGCAGTACACCACTTTTTCCCGCCGTCTGATGTTCCGGTTTACAAGGTACAGCAGAAACAGCATCAGAACCGCCACGCCGCAGTAGATATTCGGCCAGTGATCCAAACCGATCTCCGTCTCCACATCCGGCAGATGCCTCGCCACCATGTCGAAGATGGGGAAATACGAAGTCACCGTCTTCGGAAAGTTAAAATCCCCGGACGCGGTCATCTGAAGCGCATAAATCTCAGGAAGAAGCACCACCGCGGCCAGACCGCCTGCCAGAAGGGAAAATACCGCAAAGGAGCTGATATTTACCATGTAATCCTTCCACGATTTCTTTCCGTCCATCACCAGCAGGGCGATGAAGTATAACACCATAAAAATACATATCATAATGGATATGTAATAGTTTGACAAAATTGATAACCCTAAAGTAATGCAATAGAGAAAACATTTCTTTTCACGGACCAGGCGTTCCAGTCCCAGCATGATCAGCGGGAACAAAAGGATACAGTCCAGCCACATGATATTCCAGCTGTAAGCCGCCATATAACCGGAAAGGGCATAAAAAATACCGAAAAAGGCGATGCCGAAGTCCGATGTCCTGCAGTGCTTCCGCAGATAATAAGCAAAGCTTAAGCCGCTGAGACCGATCTTGAACACGATCATGTAGGTCATAAACTCGATGATATACGCCTTGGGACAGAGCGCCAGAAGCCAGTTTAAGGGACTGGCCAGATAGTATGCATACAGGGCCGCAAAGTTCACGCCCATTCCCACATCCCAGCTGTACAGAAAGCTGCCGCCATGGGTCAGCTTATGCTGAAATTCAGAAAAGAACGGCGCATACTGGTGGTACATATCCGTTCTTAAGAAGCTCTCTTCCCCAAACGGGAATATCCCGCGCTGGGCAAAGATAATGATCATGATAATAACCGGCACAAAAAACGCAGCCACAAGTCCGTCCGACGGACGTATCAGGCAGATGCTTTCTCTGCCGTCCCGCCTCCGTTTCCCGTCACGCTCATCGTAAGCCGGCTCTTCCTGATCCGAAAATTCAAGGGCTTCCTGATCCGGAAATTCCAGATCTTCCTCATAATCGTACTCTTCCGATTCCACAGGCTCCAGAAAAAGATCCGGTGGATCTTCCTGCACCGAATCCAGCCCGGAGAGCGGCTCCGCCGCGTCCGGAACCTGGCCGCCTTCTGAAGAAACAGGGCCGCCTTCCGCCGGGGACTGCACCGTTCCCGGCTCCTCCTCCCCGTCTCCGCCGGAAGGTGAAACCTCCGCAGAGTCCGACGACACCACGTCTCCATCCCCCAGATCCAGTATAAGTGAAAAATCCTCCAGGGAAGCGGACGGCGTCTTTTTATCCGTCCCATTCTCCGAAGGTATCAAATTTTTCTTCTCCGTTTCAGTTTCTTCACTGCTCCGTTTTTTCTCTGATGTCATTCTTAGTATGTCCTCTAGTTCTTTAGAAATCTTTTCAATCTCGTCATCGCGTTCCATATGCAGTTACCTGGCCGTACTCCGGCCAACCTTTCACAGGGATTTTTCTTCGCTCTTCCTGAATATAAAAAGTTTACTGAATACGTAGTTAACAATTACAACAATCACAGAAACTGCAATCTTGCTGATATACTCGTCCATATGAATCCATGATACCATGACAATCATAAAGACCATCTCCATCACACCCGACACGGCTCTGCACGCCACAAACGACGTGATCTCCTTCATGACATAGGCTGGACGGAGATTATAGCTCTGAAATACAAAAATCTTATTCACAATAAATGCAAACAAGACAGATACAGCCCATGCCGCCGCTGTCGCAATGCGGTAATCGATATGAACCTTTACCATGGCCGCATAGACTACCCAGTTCACCAGTGTGGTCAGCACCCCGAAGATCAGATATGAAATAACCTCGCGGTTCATAACCTTGTCCCATATTTTTTTAATCATCATACTGCTCCTGTCAGAAATACATTTCTTCTATTGTAGTATAGCGCCGGAAAAATGTAAAGCAAATCCCCGTGAATAAAGGAATCCTTAAGATTCTTTATCCAGGAACTTCTCTGCTCCCTCCGAATATACAATCTCATAGTCATCGGTAATAAACACGCCGTAGGCTCCGTCGATGGAATCAATCAGTGCCTTTCCCTTTTCCAGTCCCATGGAGAAACAGGTGGTGGAAAGACCATCCCCATCGACTGACAGATCGGAAATAATCGTAACCGATACGAGTCCGTTCTGGTATGGATACCCGTCTCTGGGGTTTAAGATATGATGGTAATTCACCCCATCCTTTACAAAATGGCGCTCATAGACACCGGACGAAACTACGGACATCCCGTCGATGTCCAGCGTTGCAATCGTCTCATTGCGGTCGGCATAGGGCTTCTGAAGGCCTACCTTAAACGGTGTTCCGTCGGGACACTTCCCGACGCAGAGCACATTGCCGCCCAGATTGATGACGGCGCTCTTCACGCCTTCCTTCACGAGATAGTCCTTCATGCGGTCCGCGATATAGCCCTTGGCGATGGCCCCTAAATCGATGGCCGTATCCGGCGAGCCGAAGGTAAGGGTGTTTCCGTTCAGCTCCAGATTCTTCCAGTTTACCTTGTCCCGGGCTTCCCTGATCTCGGAATCCGACGGAACCACATGGTCCTCCGACGAAAAATTCCACAGGGAGCTGAGCGGTTCTACAGTAATATCAAAATCACCATCCGATACTTTACTGTAATAAATTCCCTTTTCCAGCAGGGCCGCCACATCGTCTGAGACGGTCACAGTCTGCTCATCCGCCGGCCGGTGGTTCAGTTTGTATATCTCGCTTGCCTCTATGGTTCTGCTGAATATGTTCTCATAGGACCGGCACAGTTCAAGGCTGCCGTTTAAGATATCCGGATCATCCGTATCATACAGGGTCACTGTTACAAACGTATTCAGCATAAAACTGGACTTTGTAATCGGTTCTATCTTTCTGGCGCAGCCTGACAGCAGCCAGATGGAAGCAGCAGCCGTGAGACAAACCACGGCAGCCGCTGTTTTTACTTTTTTTTGCATAATTCCTGTCCTTTTCCTCGTATATGAATAGTGTCATTCTAGCAAAGGGCTATTTTAAAGTCAAGGACCGCACTGCCATTTTCGCATGTTCCAGGAAGCTCTCGCGAATCCCTTCCAGTTCTCCCAGTCCCTTCAACCGGCAGACAACGTCGTATCCCGCCGACTGAAACACGCTCTTCCAGGAGCCCTCCTCATCGCCTGCCATATCATTGTTGGCATGGTCTCCCGCCACGATCATCAGCGGCTGAAGGACAACCCGGTGCGCTCCCGTCCGGTCTACCTCCCGCTTCATATCTTCCAGGGAAGGCACCGCTTCCACAGTTCCGACATGGTACCGGCTGTATCCCTGCTTCTTAAATTCTTCGGCAAGGCGCACATAGACCTCGTTCGCGGAGTGTTCCGTACCGTGTCCCATCAGAATGATCTCCGTTCCCTCTGCATCAAACTCCTTTGTATCCTCTGCCAGAATGCGGACAAGACGCTCATAGTCAGCCTCCGAAGTGAGCAGCGGCGCTCCTACGGCCACCGCCTCAAAGGCAGCCTCATAGGGCCTCATCTCTTCCATCATGGCATCGAATTCTTCTCCGCTCATCACATGGGTAGGCTGAATCAAAACCCGCTTTATCCCCTGATTGAAAAGTCTCTCCATCGCCTCCGACACGCCGTCAACAGCGATGGAATCCCGTTTCTCCAATATCTGAATGATCACCCGGCTGGTAAAAGCCCGATGGAACTCATAATCATGAAAATGGCCTGCGATCGTCTTCTCAATCGCCTCAATGGTCTTCTTACGGCTGTCATTATAACTGGTTCCAAAGCTGACCACCAGCACTGCGTCTTCTTTTTTCATCCGTTCAGTCCTGCCCCTTCTTTTTTGATTCTCTGATACAATAACACAGATAAAAAACGCTGTCAAACAGCTTTTTCACGCACCAGAGGCGCAGGACCATACGATCCTGCGCCCCCGGCACACATTGCATTGCTAAACTGAAAGGAGATTTTTAGAAATCAACCTCTTTATCATAGTAACAACAGGTTAACAGCTTCTCCATCTCGGCCGGTGTAATCGGTCTCGGATTGGATCCGGTGCATGCATCACCGACTGCCAACTCAGCTACTGACGGTAATTTTTCATTGAACTCTTTCTCATCGATGATTCCGCCCTCATACTCTCTGATGCAGGCTGGAATATTCAGCTTCCCGTTCATGGCGCGGAGCTCTGCGATCAGCGCATCTACAAGCTCCCCGTCTGTGGAACCCTTGAGGCCAATGAATCGTGCAATCTCAGCGTAACGCTTTGCCGCTTCTGCTTCTTTTGCGTTAAACTTGATTACTTTTGGAAGATACATGGCATTGGCGCAGCCATGTACGATGTGGCCGCCGGAATAAGCGGCGCCTGTCTTATGGGCCATGGAATGAACAATGCCCAGAAGCGCATTGGAGAACGCCATCCCCGCCAGACACTGTGCATTGTGCATGCGGTCACGGGCAGCCATATCTCCATGATAGGAATCTGCTAAATCGTTATGTATCATCTTAATGGCATGCAGCGCCAGCGGATCGGTATAATCACAGTGGAGTGTAGACACATACGCTTCGATGGCGTGTGTCATGGCATCCATGCCGGTAAATGCCGTCAGCTTGGCCGGCATCGTCTCAGCCAGATCCGGATCAACAATCGCTACATCCGGAGTAATGTTGAAATCAGCCAGGGGATACTTAATGCCCTTATTATAATCCGTAATTACACTGAACGCCGTTACCTCGGTAGCGGTACCGGAAGTAGACGGAATCGCGCAGAATCTCGCCTTCGTACGGAGTGTCGGGAAGTTAAACGGAATGCAGAGTTCTTCAAATGTGGTGTCCGGGTATTCATAGAATGCCCACATCGCCTTGGCCGCATCAATCGGAGAACCTCCGCCGATCGCCACAATCCAGTCGGGACCAAACTCCCGCATCATCTCAGCGCCCTTCATAACGGTATCCACGCTGGGATCCGGTTCAACACCTTCAAATAATTTCACTTCCAGGCCGGCTTCCTTTAAATAGTCTGTTACTCTATCGAGAAAGCCAAAACGCTTCATAGAACCGCCGCCTACTACCACGATTGCCTTATTTCCCTTTAAATTTTTAAGCTCTTCAAGGGCTCCTTTTCCATGATACAGATCTCTTGGTAATGTGAATCTTGCCATAGTAAAATCCTCCTCGCCTTATTTTTATGCTGATCTCATTGTAGACTCAGGGAGGAGAAAATACAAATGTAAATTTCCATATATCAGTATATAAATATCGATATATAAATACTTATTATAGTTCTGTCATCATTGCCGGCCGCAGTCATCTTTCACCAGGTCTGCTTTCACCTGCTCCAGCTCTTCCAGAAACAGCCGCTCCCATTTCCCCATCTTATATCCGTTTCTGTAGACAAGGACATCGCGGTAACGGTGATTTCCGTCGATACACGGCTTCTCGGTCAGCCCATGCTGTGTCAGGACAGACGGAGGCATGGGGGATACCCACATATACGTGTCGGGATTTTCATGAAGAAGGCCCATCTGGGTCCCCCGCTCGAAAATATAGATCCGGTTCGCCGGTGTACTCGCCGTTGTACCGTCTGCAGCCTTCAGTTCCCGGCGGCCGGAAGCCTTGGCGTCTCCATGGGTTATCTCAATATAGGGCAGAAGATCCCCGCTCTCTATGTGCCGGGCCGAAGCCAGGGGATGGACCTGCGACATCAGGAGGCGTTCGTCATATTCCAGCAAAAGCTCCGTTTTCAGCCCGCATTCCGCAGCCTGCTTCGCGTAATACGCCTCTGCGGACGGCTTGTATCGGATAATTCCCAGTTGATACTCCCCCCGCTCCACATCGCGCAGAGTATCGGCGGAGTTCGTCTCCCGAAGCCACAGATTCATGCCCTCTTTTCGGTCAATCCGCTTCACAAACCTGGAAAATGCGCTGCTGATATAGCTGGCCCTGGGCATAGACAGGGTAAATTCCACACTGCCCGTCTTCGCAGGCTTGTAAAGCGCTTCCATCTCCTCTAGCTGCGCCAGCACGTTTCTTGCATATTCCAGAAAGATTCTGCCTCTGGCCGTGGGAACGACGCCCTTGGGCGTCCGCCTGAATATAGGCGCACCCAGGCCTTCCTCCAGAGTCTTTATGGCCTTGCTCAAATTCGGCTGATCCATGTAGAGATTTCCGGCCGCCTGCGTGATGGATCCGGTCTTTTCCACTTCCACCGCATACTCCAGTAATACCGTATTCAAACACCGTTCCCCCTTACCGCATCCTTGTCCGCTTCATAGAGATACTTCGACAGTGCCGCCAGGGACACGGCCATATTCTCATTCTGAACCAGCACGTGATCCGGCACAGTCAGATGAATCGGAGCGAAATTCCAGACAGCCTTCACGCCGCCGTTCACCAGCCTGTCGCACACCTCCTGCGCGGAATCCGCCGGAACCGTAATAATTCCGATATGGATGTTCATTCTCCGGCACAGATTTTCCAGTTTTTCCATGGGAAGTATCATCTTCTCCCCAATCTTCTGCCCTGTCTTATCCGCGTCTTCGTCAAAAGCCATGACGATTTCCACGCCATACTGCTCAAACCCGCGGTAGGACAGAAGCGCCGTTCCCAGAGAACCGGCGCCCACCAGGACGGCCTGGTTCGTATTATGGTATCCCAGAAATTCCTCAATGTCATCGATCAAATCCTTCACCACATATCCCGTCTTCGGTTTTCCCGCCGACCGCGCTACCATGGCGATGTCCTTACGGACCTGCACTTCGTTCAGCTGTAAGTCCAGCGCAATGACCGGCGCGGAGATATTGACGAGTCCCTCGCAGTCTCTGCGCTCCAGATAATGGTGATACACAGGAAGGCGTTCCAGCGTCTTTCTGGAAATCCCCCCAACCAGATGTTTTTTTTCTTCCATGACTGACCCCTTTACTAATTCAAAATCCGCCTGTTCTTCAATAGATCATGCTGCGGCAGCGATCGATGCAGGCAAATATCTCCTGGCGTCTCGGCATGCATAAATTAACCGGCAGATATCCGTCGTCCGCCAGCGCCGCAAGCCCCTCCGCTGCAACCTTCTTTTCCAGCAGGTCCACGATCTGAATCAGATTCCGCCTGCCGTCTATGAAATGCGTACCCGCATATTTTAACAGATACCCCAGAGCGGCGATCTGCTCTGTATCCGCGATCTGCTCCACAAACCGGAGTTCTATCACATCCCGGTCAAACTGCAGGCTGTCACGGCCCAGAACCTTCATTTTAAACCGTTCATCCCTGCCTCCGGTCTTAAGCTTCTTCGGTATCCGCCCAAAAGAAACCGGTGTTAACGGAAGTGACCGTACGCCCTCCCCGAATCCGGCCGCGGCCTCCTTCGCCTCTCCAGTCACTTCCTTCGGTACATAGCAGTCCATCTGTATAACACGGTCCGCTACATGGAAGTAAGCGCCGGAGCTTCCGGCTACCAGAATCGTGGAGATTCCCTGCTCGTCGTAAAGCGCCCTGACCCGCTCCACAAACGGTGTAATCGGTTCCTTATCCCGGTGCACCACCATCTGCATCAGCTCGTCCCGTATCATGAAATTCGTCGCGCTGGTATCCTCATCCACCAGAAACGTCTTCGCTCCGCTCTCCATCGCTTCCACCACACCGGCCGCCTGTGACGTACTTCCGCTGGCATCCTCGGTACAGAACCGTTTCGTGTCACGTAAATCCGGCAGATTCTGAATAAACAGGGAAATATCCACGTTCTTAACGCTCCGTCCATCCTCCGCACGCAGCTTCACCGCCGATGCCTCTGTGACGACGTACTCTCTCCCATCACCGGCGATATGGTTATACACTCCCGATTCCAGGGCCGAAAGCAGCGTGGATTTCCCATGGTAACCGCCGCCCACAATCAGAGTCACGCCTTTGGGGATTCCCATCCCCTTAATCTCCCCTGCGTTAGGAAGCTTCATCACCACTTCCATCGAGGCCGGAGAGGAAAATGGAACCGCCTTCGCCATCGGCCGGTCCGATACACCGGATTCTCTCGGCAAAACAGACCCGTTCGCCACAAAGGCGGCAAGTCCCATCTCAGACAGCAGCCTTCTCGCTTCCTCCTGGTCTTCCGCCAGTTCAGAGACAGCTTTCACCTTCGCCTTTTCTCCCGCCGGATAGTTTTTATAAAAACAGGTTCCCGCCACACACTCCGGCAGAAATTCGAACAGAATCTTAATCAGTTCCCCGGAATTAATCGTTCTTCCATTCGCCGGGAATCCGACCTCCATGCGGATCAGTATGCTTCCGTCCCCGGGATCCACTTCACATGCAGTTCTCTCCAGTATCTCCTGGCCGCACCGGCTGACCGCGATCAGCCCGCTCTTTCCTGAGCCTCTCGCCTTAAAATTATACCGTTCCACCTGGGCGCCGAACTTACGCAGCAGGAAATCCTGCAGTGCTGTACGCTTGTAACCCGGACGATAGGATTCTCCCGGAAAACAGGCCTTCTTTCCTTCCACACGGATGCTGACCCTGGATGGGGATGCAAACGGATCGCCCTGTACATGGTCGATGCTTAAGGTAAAGTCCGGAAACCGGTATACTCCCTTCGCTCCCTTGTAGGCAGGATACCCCTTCCGGTCAACAGAGCGGAGAAACTGTCTTAAATCTTCTGCTGATTTCATCTTTCCGTCCTCTCTCCGGTCTCCTTCCCGGTCTGATCTCCATCATCGGAAGACACTCCCTCATGGAGGTCAGTGATAAACATGGCGTCCCCAAAACTGAAGAAACGGTACCGCTCCCTGATGGCTTCCTCATAAGCGTTTAACACGTGCTCCCTGCCTGCAAGCGCTGAAACCAGCATAACGAGAGTGGATTCCGGAAGATGGAAATTTGTTATGAGACAGTCCAGTGTCTTAAACCGGTATCCCGGATAGATAAAAATCTCAGTCCAGCCGCTCCCCGCCTTCAGCACGCCGTCATCCGAGGAGGCAGACTCGACGGTACGGCAGCTGGTGGTCCCCACACAGACAATCCGCCCTCCGTTTTTCTTTGTATCGTTTACCTTCTTCGCTTCCGCCTCGTCCACGATATAGAATTCGGAATGCATGTGGTGGTCTTCGATCTCGTCCACCTTGACCGGGCGAAATGTGCCGAGTCCCACATGAAGCGTCACATGGGCGATCACAACGCCCATGGCCTCGATCTCCGCCAGAAGCTCCTTTGTAAAGTGAAGTCCCGCCGTAGGGGCCGCAGCCGATCCCTCATGCTTCGCATAAACAGTCTGGTAACGGGTCTGATCCTTTAACTGGTGGGTGATGTAAGGCGGAAGCGGCATCTGTCCCAGTCTGTCGAGAATTTCCTCGAAAATCCCCTCATAGGAAAACTGAATCAGACGGTTCCCTTCATCTACGATATCCACCACCGTACCCGTCAGCAGCCCTTCGCCAAAGGTAATGACCGTACCGATCTTTGCCTTTTTCCCAGGCTTTACCAGGGTCTCCCAGATATCATTCTCACGCCTTTTGAGGAGCAGGATCTCGATCTTCGCCTCGGTGCCTTCCTTTACCCCAAACAGTCTGGCCGGGATGACCTTCGTGTCATTGATGACAAGACAGTCTCCCTTTCTCAAGTAGGAAAGAATATCGCGGAATGTCCGGTGTTCGATTTCACCCGTCTTTTTATCCAGCACAAGAAGCCTGGAAGACGAACGGTCCTCCAGCGGATCCTGCGCAATCAGCTCCTGCGGCAGTTCAAAGTTAAAATCCTTTACATTCATGTCTCTTCTCCTTTATTCTGTTGAAAAATGCTTCTCTGCACGGTGCCACGCAGAGAAGCATCTGTTGTTATGTATGTTTTGTCGTTTCTTTCCTGATCAGTTTATTTCCTGATACTTTAATTCCCGTTGTCCATGCCTTCATTTCCACTGTCTGCGCCTTCGTCGCCGCTGTCAGTTACGCCGTTACCATCAACCGTCACTTCATTTCCGGGAACTGTAACCGATCCTTCGCCATCAGTACCTTCACTAAGACCGTTTTCTTCGCTCTCTCCTCCGCCCGTCTGCTCTTCGCCGTTCATCAGCGTGTTATAGACAGCCAGAAGATTGGAATCCGTTTCCAGCGCGGCCCGCAGGCTTACATTTACTTCTTCCGCCATACGCTGTACGGCCTCCGACTCATTTACCCTGGCCATGTACGCCCCTTCTTCCGGAGTGACCTCCGCCATCATATGCCAGCTTCCGTCCGCGCCCCGCTTCACAAAGCAGGCAAACAGGCTGGGAGCCACGGTATCCGACTGGCGGAACTTAATATTAAACCGGGTGTAGACTACCAGTGAATGTTCCACAGGGCCGTTTACGCTGTAGCAGGCAATATCGCTGTAGCTCTGATAGTATTTTACTTCTTCCTCCATCCGCAGGCTTTCTTCCCTCAGTTCCTCCGGTGAAGCACTGTCTCCATATACATCTGCAAGACCGTTGATATCACAGGTCCTTCTCGCCTTAAAATAAGCCTCCATCAGGCTACGGATCTCATCTCCTGCCTCTTCCAGATGATATACGGTGTCCTCTGTGTCCCCTGCCTTCTCTTCTTCTGTCGTTTCCGCCGTCCCAATTTCCATCTGTGAACTATCTGCCGTCGAGTCTCCCTCTTCCCCCTGCGGCCTGTCTGCCGCAACGATAACGATAATCAGGATAATCACTACAAGCGGAATCACCATGAACTTTAAATACCGGACGGTTTCTTCATCTGCAAGACGTTTTTTTAAGTTTTCTAACAAGTCCTTCATACGGGCCTTAACCTCCTGGAGATTCAATCTCCGTTTTATTCTAACAAACTATGATATAAAAATCAATAAAAATAGACTTGCAATTCATAAGAAAATATAGTAGAATATGAAAGATGCATCTGTAGCTCAGTGGATAGAGCAGTGGCCTCCGGAGCTGCGTGCGTAGGTTCGATTCCTATCAGGTGCATTCCTGTTAATTACGGAAAACAGGCTGGATCCCTTTATTTCTTTTGGTATCCAGCCTGTTTTTATTTACAAAAAGAGCGGTCCGCCTCGCAAAACCGCTTTTTTCATCCTCTTACCCAATCTGATCACTTACTGCCTGTAGGTATCTGCATTTGCCGCGTCAACTGCTTCCCACATTCCATCGGGAAAACCGTCTCTGAGCCAGGGCCACCAGTTATCGCTGCCCTCTGCTTCCGGCGCGCTCCAGTCAGGATAGCGGCCATCGCTGCCGTATTCAAAGTGATACCCCTTGTCCAGTCCATTCCACGATGCATGCATATCATCAGCATTGGTCAGCCAGCCGCGTTCTATTCCTTCCACCCACGGCCACATGGAATGTGCCACCCAGTAATCATGACCAAAGTTATAGTTTTTAAATTTCTCGTAAAAATCATCCGTCTGCGGGAACGCATATCCGGCCGCCGGTTTTAATCCATTTGCTCTCGCCTCCGCAGGCGTCATCTGCACACCGCGCAGGTCATTCCCGTCCCATCCGGTCAAAATGATTTTGTTAAAAGTAATATTTTCCCCATTAACCGTCTTTGTCTCCGTTCTGTAAGTCTTGGAGCCGTCTTCATTTTCTATTACAGATGTTGTATCATAGATAACCGCCTGATCCCAGAGGCGGATATTCAAATCCTGTGCTCCGGCTGCGTCATATAAGGCGGCGGCATCGGCCGAGTCCACAAGACAGCCTCCATTTTCTTCCGAATAATACGCTTTGGTTCCATCTTCATTTTCAATATAAAGTGCATACTCAAAGCCATGCATCAGCTGGCTCCAGTCTGTAAGCGTATCTTCATCAAAGCCGTAAAACTGGTAAACAAGCACCGCTCCGTTGGGATTCAGCCCGCCATGCTGTACCTGGTAGACATATAGCGACGCTATGTCATAACTCTGTGTGAACGCTTCTTCTGCTGCATCATCTGCGCCGGAAACCGCAGCCCGGTCCACAGAAATGACCATATTAGTATAAACTGGCGTAAATGCCATTTGAACATAGGGAACAGCGATTTGTGTCTCCCTGCTGTCACTGTAAACATAATACTCCGAGTCTGGCACCAGCCTTTGTTCATCACCGTATTGGCTGTACAGCGTTACGGTGACATCCGAAGCCGTCAGCGCCGACGCATCCACACCTTCCGGCCATGTGATATAAAAATCATCCTGCTTCGTATCACACAAAATCGGTTTTCCTTCATAATCAGCTCCGATCCACGTCCAGGCTATCCCATTCCCGGTCCCGGCGTTCCGCCCTGTCTCAGCCAGAGTACGCTTTTCGGCCCCCGTGTCTTCATAATCATAAACATTTATATAATCAGCCAGGGTGATGCGTGCTTTATCGGAAGCATCTCTTCCGTAAACGTAATAACACACGCGGAATGTGGAATCCGGAACCGGAAGCCCCTGATAAGTCAGCCCGCTTACTGTCAGATTAAAATAATACTGTCCATTACCATTTCCGCCAAATGCGGTCCAGTCAGGGCCGCCTTCACTGTACACTTCTGATTCGCTGCCTCTTACCTTGGTACGCGTAAACAATTTTTCCACTTCCGTCTCGTCAAAATGGAACTCATACCGTCCCTCAGACCACACAGCTTCATCAAGCCTGACAACCGGATCTGTAAATTCGTCCACGCAATAACCGTCTCCAGCTGTCATTGCCAGCGTCACAGCCTCAGTATTCACATCATCAATTACGGTTTCTTCAGGCATTGTCAGATTAAAGTATGCAACGGCGCCGGTCACCGCTGCCGCTCCAGAGGTATTTGCCGCCACCACACCTTCGGAAGCGTCAAGGGTAATATCCAGTTCCGGAATCGTATAACTCCCCACATTTACCTTGGCCGCCTGTTTCTCCGGCTGAACATACATTGCAACAGTCCCTCCAGCGGTGAATCCCTGAATCGCCGAGGCATCTAATGTAATTTCCATTGACGTCCCGTTTTCGTTTACGGATTCCACCATGGCCACCCCGCTGTTCGTAAAGACTGCATTACCAGACTGTGTGACAAACCAGTCCGTCACATCCTCTCCGCTGGCAGCGTCAAATGCGCCCTTTGTTGCTTTCAATGTAATAGTCAGGCTTTCGTCTCCGCTCGTCAGCTTCACAGAGTCCCCCGATCGTTCAAATACCAGTTCAGAGGTATCCAGTTCACGATTCTCCACATCAACCGTCTCGGCGGCTGAATCGGCTGATGCCGCTTCTTTCTTCCCTTGATCAGAGGAAGTACTGCATGCAGTCATCGCCAGGATCAAAGTCCCGGCAATAACAGCCATTATTTTAACGCCAAAAATATTCTTCTCCACTGTATTCTCCGTCCTTTTCTTGTTATCTGCAGATGGTGTCAATCCATGTGAATAATTCCTGTAAATCATAATCTCCGCTGTGAGGAAGCCCCCAGGGCAGGAGAAAGTCTACATCATACCCTTTATTTTTAAGAAGAAGGGCTAAAATAACCGGAATTGCAAAAGATGTATCCCGGTCGAATGACCCGTGACGGATCCGCCAGTGTTTTGCCGTATCTGCCTTTCCAATGTACTTTGTAGGATTGAGCATACGAATAAGCTGCTCGGGAGCCATCTCCGCCTCCGTCTCCGTATATTCCATGGAAAATTCCGAAAAATGCCTGGCTTCCATATCCATCGAACCAAATTCCTCATTTTCGGGACTCTTAAGATCTGTCGCGTCAAAGGCGGGGGCCGGTTTCATCCGGGTAATCTCTTTCATATAAGCCTTCCAGTCCAGCCCGACCACTCTTTCTCCCAGAATTTTCAGGGCCGGAAATGTATTAACAGCGCTTCCTGGCGCTGAAAGCCCTGATAAGTGATTGGCTGTTTCATGGAATGCAAGCTCTCTGCCGGCAGATTTTAAAATTTCTCCCTTGATGTATTCCAGAAAGCTTCCCTCCCCATTTTCATCCAGATTCAGACTGTTTCCATTTTCATCTTTCAGTTTCAGGCTGTTTAGGTATGCCGGAAACAGTTTTTGCAGTTTCCCTGACAGCTCCATCTGCCTGTCCGTCATAGTTCCATCTTCCTGGATCCGGACTATCCCATGTTCTGTCTTCTTATGGCGTGTACGGCAGTAATCGCGGATATCGCCAAACTGCCATTCATAGGCCGAATCGGAATTTTCCAGATTATGAATCGGACAGTAGCAGTTCGCTGCAAAAACATCGTCACGTTCATCTGCTGCACCGATTTCCTTCAGATAAGGGACGTAATCCCGGCTGTTTCCGGTTGCGCCAGCCAGTGCAGACAACGCTCCGCCTGCACTGGTCCCGCTGGTGATGATCCGTTCCGTATTTCCGGGAATCAGACCTCGGTTATGGCGTATATACCGGATGACCGCCTTCATATCAACAATCAAAGCCGGTGCTTTACCTACCATTTTCCCATTATCCTGTCCGGTATCATCGACTTTCCCTCCCTCAAAAAACTCTGTACTTTTCATTCCCGAGGTTCTTCCGCGCACACCGCCGGAAACTACTACACAGCCGTGCTCCAGCGCTGCAAATATGGAATTGGGCATTCCCGTTCTGATATTCAGTCCCGGCTCTTCCGCCGGCCCCGGCAGATAGCCGCCAACCGTATTGGGTACGAAGATTGGAGCGGTAAGCTTCGTATATCCGCTGATCATTCCCCCCCGGTCATACACCTCCGGAACAAATATATTCAGCTTCTGGACAGGATCAGCCGGCCGTTCACAGTATACAATTCCAAGATAAGCTCTGCAGGTGATTTTTTTACCAGCCGCTTCATACGTTCTGGTCTCACCTCTCTCTGCATCAAATTTTAAGTTGTCATTCATTTTTATTTTCTCTTCATATTCTTTATAGTCCTGCTTCATTACAGAAGCTTCTTCGCCTTGTCGTTATTATAGATCACCAGTTCCGCAGCAAATGCAAAGATACAGCCTGCCGCTACACCGATACAGTACTTGATCAAATCCGTTGTACCACTCGCTGCGCTTACGAAGTTGGGGAAGGAAAACAGCCCGCTGCCGCCAAACATATAGATCCTGGTTCCCAGAAGTCCCAATACAGCACCGCCTACACAGCCTGATAAAATATTTAAGTATAATTCTTTTTTAAGCGGAATTAATACCGAATACATCAAAGGTTCTCCCACTCCGCAAATCTGGGACAGCGTTCCCGGAAGCGCTAAGTCCATGACCTTCTGATTCTTATGACGAGCTGCCGCCAAACAGATTGCTATTCCCTGCGCCATACCGATCATCGGTCCGATGCTGCCGCATGCCAGCATGTAATCAAAGCCCTGAACAGCAATCGTGGAAAGCCCCAGAGAGATAATAACCCAGTGCAGTCCAAACATAACGAGGATACCAAAACCTCCGCCGATTAAGGCGCCTGCAATAATTCCGCCGACAACCGGAATATTGTAAAGAAACGTAACGAACATTGCAATCACGCCACAGATGCCCATGGAAACTGGTCCAATCACCAGGTATGTAAACACTACGGTTACCAGCAGAACGATAACCGGTGTCAGAATTCCCCTGATAGCTGCCGGAAGACTCTTTTTCAGCGCCTTCTCAAGCTTTGCCGCTACGTATACCGCAATAATGATTGGAATCACACTGGAAGTGTATCCGCTTCCAGGCATGACGATGGGAATTCCCAGAAATGTATTATAATAGCTCATTTCAAACGCAGTGCCTGCAAAAATAGTTCCGGCAACCGCCAGATTGGAAGCAATATTGACCATACTGGGGTAGACCAGAGTTGCACCAATAGCGGCACCGAGTATTTCATTCATTTTAAACTTACGTGCGGCCGTAAATCCGAGTATAATTGGCAGAAAATAGTAGAAACCATCACCAATCGAATACAAAAGCATATAAAGACCACTTGTATCGCTGACCCACCCCAGGGTCAGTGTAAGGGCAATCAGTCCCTTGATAATACCAGCTGCCGCCAAAACGTGTAAAGTTGGGGCCAGAACACCGGATATCGTATCCATCAGCCGATTGATTACTCCAGACTTCTTCTTGGGGCCCACCCCTTCATCCGATGATGCATCCTCTTCGACCACTCCGCCGCCATTAATCCCTGTCTGTTTTATAATGGACTCATAGACTGACTCGACTTTATTGCCAATAACGACCTGATACTGGCTTCCTGAATTGATGACTTTCAGGATACCTTCGGTTTTTGAGAGTACTTCTGTCTTTGCCTTACCGTAGTCCGCCAGATCAAAGCGCAGTCTCGTCATACAGTGTGTAAGACCCTTGATGTTTTGTTTTCCCCCAACGAGCCGGACAATTTCTCCGGGCAAAGTTTCATAGTTAACTGCCATTCCATCTTCCTCCTTGTTTTAAATAATTTATTTATTATTTATTTACTTTATGAATATATTATACATTATTATCCGTATTTTAAAATACTTGTTTTGCATAAATATTTTATTTATTTTTGTGCATTTTATCCAAATATTTTATTTGATGCTATTATAAAACTTTGGTTTATAGAAGTGATTTTTATTCTATAATATGGTAATATAATTGTATCATTAAAATTGAATGGATTAAAAATGATTTGAACAAACTGAAAGGAATGATAAATTTCATGAATGTCATTCAGATTATGGAACAGAAAAAAACAGAATTTACCCCCAATGACCAGCTTATTTATCAGAAAATATCTAAAGATCCCGGCAAAATCGTTCAGATGACTACCAGTGCGCTGTCTGACGCCTGTGGTGTCTCTCAGCCCGCTCTCACAAGATTTGTAAAAGGGCTCGGTTACACCCGGTATCAGGATTTCCGTGCAGATCTTATCGCATGGCTTGCCGAACAGAGGACACAACAGATGCCGGACTGTGAACACTTAGAATATTTTTCAGTTATGAACCAGCTTCTGAGAGAAGCAGAAAAAATACTTACAGATTCTTATATGCGCAGCCTTGCCTGCTATATCAATCAATTCAACAGGGTATTTACCACTGGTGTTTCTAAGAGTTTTCAGCCCGCCTCTCTTCTGGAAACACTTATGATGAAAACAGGACGTTTCTTTCACGCGGTCCCCAATGATAATATCTCTGAGCTTAGCGATTCAATGATGGAAAATGATCTTCTTATCGTCTTCTCCGTGAGTGCCAAACACTCTCTCCTGAAATCGCTGTCCAGTTCCACAGGGAAAATTATGCTCGTCACAGTCACCAGTTCCCATCCTTATCAGGAACTGATTGACCGTCAGGTTTTACTGCCTTATATTCCACCAACACCAGAAGAAAGTGCGGTGTCTCCGGTTTTATTCGATATGTTCGTCGAGATACTCTGCCGATATCTGACGCATTGAACAATACAAAAGCCTTCTAACCCTGACGCTCATCAGGTTAGAAGGCTTTTTACGCTCTGTTTCCGGCTGCTATTTCTTAAAAAATCCGGTAACCGTATCCCATATTTTCACAAACACATTTACAATTCTCTGCCACAGACCGACGTTCTGTGCAGCCGGTTCGATATCAACCGCGTTTGTATTCACATCTTCTTCGCTGATCTCCTCCGTGCGCAGAATAACCTGGATGCTGGCCGGAGACGGGTTCTTATCCGATGTAAAGGAAATCATGGACCGGGACGGATCCATTTCCAGCAGATTCGTGTCATCCTCGATCTTATCCAGTTCCTCTTTTACGCTGGTTCTCAAGTCCTCGTTGGCGTCCTTTAATTTCCCGCTGGTTCCACTGGTGTCCGCAGCCTTTTCCAGAATATCAATCAACCCGTCCAGAGTCTGTTTCGTACCGTTTTCCACGGCGCTTCGGTTGGCCTTCGCCGTGTTCTGTACACTTCTTAACAGCGTAATCAGCTGGCTCGTACCGGAACTCATCTGATCGAGAGAGGCTGCCATATCATCGAGCATCAGGTCAAAACCGGCCTTATCTTCATTAACGGTTCTGTTTAAATCGTTGATGTCACCGATCAGCGTCTCGATCCGTCCCATAATGGAACCAATCTCACCGGCTGCATCCCTGCTGCTCTCCAGGCCGTCATTCAGGCGGACTCCGGACAGCGTGCGCTCCAAATCGCTCACAAGCCCCTGAAGACCGGATACCACAGGAAGAAGAGCCTTGGCGGCGGCCGCCAGCTTTGAAAGGCCGGCCGCGTCTCCCAGGCCGTTTCCGTTCATCGCATCCAGCTGGCTGCGAAGACGATCCACAGCGTCAGAACCGGCAACGGATTCCAAATCGTCCAGGATGCCGTACGTTTCCTCCAGTAAATCGTTCAGAGTTTCCTGCTGCTCCGCCAAGTCCTCCTCATCCAGTTCTGCCGGCATTCCTCCTGCTGTCTGAAGAATGTTCTGAAGGATTTCACTGATCTCTTCCAGCTTATCATCGACCACCTGCAGATGATCCAGGATTTCATCCCTGTTGGAGCTGTTTAAATCGTTCCGCAAATCCCCCAGGGAATCTTCCAGATCACTGAGTTTTCCAGCCAGATCAAAGAAATCATTGCCGGAACTTCTCAGCGTCTTCACGATGGCATTGATTCTCGTATTGATTTCATCCAGAGACTGCTTATTCGTATTAATATCAGGAGCCAGCTGGCTGATCTTTTCATTGACAGCCTCTAAGCTGTCCAGGCTGTTATCCGCGTTGGCGGTGATTTCGTCCTTTGACGCATCAAACCCGGCTCTCGCCTTCTGCAAATCCTCCAGGCCCGCCTGTGCCACATTCATGCCGCCGCTGATCCGGTCCAGTGTATCCAGAATTTCATTCATACCATCCAGCAGCTTGTCGGTGGAATTACCCACCGTGTCCTTTACCTCTTTGATATCGGTGATCTCACTCATCTGGTCCAGCGTTCCGGGAATCATCATCATAATCAGACCCATGGACTCGAAATCCGTCGTGCTGATACCGATGTGAAAGGTCTTCTCCTCTCCCGGCACTGCGGCAAAAATTACCACTTTATACGTTCCCAGCGCCTGTGTCTGGGAGCCGGGTGCCTCCACGGCATTGACATCTTCCATGTTAACCATGGTTGCCACCTGAAGCAGCATATTATTCCGGTAATACTCCCTCGCGTTCTTATTCGGAATGCAGTGGACCTCCATTTCCACAAGCCCGTTGGCATGAACCAGATCCTTTGCTTCCTTTGGAATGCCGTTCAGCTTATAGGAAACGTCAAAATCCCATGGAAGAACCACCTCATCGTTGTCTAACTGGCACTCGTAGTAAAACCGCTCCTTGGAATTCTCCGGAAGCTGCCAGGTGACAGAGTCCCCGTTTATCACAGGTTCCGCGTAATTGGACATATTGGTGACATCTTTGTAATTCCCGTAATCCGTAAATGTCCGAAGGCCGTTTAAGGAAACTCCCTTTACCACACTGCTGTCCACCCGGTTTCCATAATGATCGAGATTCACATACAGAGCCTCATCCGCAGCCACCGCGGGCGGTCCGGCAAGGGCGCTCCCCGCCATGGACATGCCGAGCATCGAACTGATCAGGGCGGCGGCGGTAATCCTGTATCTGATTTTTCTTCTATTTCTCATGTTCCTTCACCTCATTCTCAAGATTCTTTGACGGCGGTTCCTTTTGCGGTTCCGTTTTCATCTGCTCCATTTTCTGTTTCATCTGTTCCTTCAAATCCCGGTTTTTCTGCCTCGCCGCAAGACGCGCTTCCTCCAGCCTGATTTTCTTTGCCTCTTCCTTCATGAGCAGCGGGTCCGCCATGGTAAGAAGCACCGGCAACAGAAACAGCACCATCAGAACACTGATTAAAGCCCCTCGCCCGATCAGATGACCAAGACCGCCGATTGCCGCCACAGAGGAGACAAAGTATAAGCCATACCCTGCAATCGTTAAAATCGTTCCCGACGTCAATATGGAAAGGGCGCTCCGCGATACGGTATGCTTAATCGCCCGTGCCTTTTCCGGATACGTTCTTCTCGCATCCATGTAATTATTCGTCATCAGTATGGAGTAATCCACCGTAGCCCCCAGCTGCAGGCAGCTGACGATAATGTATCCCATATACAGCATGCTTTCACCCGTGAAATACGGGACAGCCATATTGAAGAAGACTGCCACCTCGATAGGGATCAGGACGACAACTGGAATAATCAGCGATTTAAACGATATCAGCACCACCAGCCCCACGCCGAGGATTGACAGCAGATTGACGAAACTGTAGTCTGCCGTAATAATCGATTTGATATCCTGTGTAGAAGGGATCACTCCCGTTATATAGGAATCCTCCGGATAATAGCTTTTTACAATGGAGGTAATCTCATTGGCGCACTGAAACGCAAAATCGCTCTCATCCGAGGTCTTCACATAGATCATAATTCTGCTGTAATTTTCCGTATGCAGCAGGCTCGTTGCGCTCTTTGGAATGATTTTTTCCGGTATTCCCTCCGGTATGGTGCCCGCCAGGGAGGTGACTGATTTTACGTAGTATAAATCGTCCAGTGCATCCGTTAAATCCTTCTCCTTCACCATGCTGGTATTGGGTACCACGGCCAGAATCAGATTGCTCTTTCCGAAACGCCCGTTGATCTGCTGCTCATCTTCATACACCTTCGTTCCGGGGCTGGATCCCAGCGCGCTGTTTCCAAATGTAAAAGAATTCATATTCTGCGCCGTAAATGCAGGAATCACAAATAAAAGCACCACGCCTAAAACCACATACCGGACCTTATAGACTGTCTGGCCCAGGCCATGGAAGGACGGCATAAAGGATTTATGCTCCGTCCGCTTAATCCTGTCTCCCCATCGAAGCAGAAGGGACGGCATCAAAAACAGCACGGTAATCAGACTGACCACGATTCCCTTGGCCAGAACGAATCCCAGATCCTTTCCTATGCTGAAACGCATCAGCATCAGAACAATAAATCCGATAATCGTAGTTGCGCCGCTGGCCAGAATAGAGGGCAGAGATTTATGTATGGCATTGGTAACAGCGGTAACGGGGTCATTTCCCTTCGCCCGTTCCTTTGTAAACATATCCAGCAGGAATACCGAGTAATCCATGGCTACAGCCAGCTGCAGAATCGAGGCCACGCTGAAGGTCAGAAATGAAATGGTCCCCAGAATCAGGTTGGTCCCCATATTGATGATAATGGCAATCCCCATGACCATCAAAAACATGACCGGTTCAAACCACGATGTGGTAGTGAGGCACAGAATGACAGCAATCATCACCACTCCCAGTGCCATTGCAATGCTGATCTCCCGCATCAGCGTCTCATTTAAGGATTTATTCTGTACCGCGGAACCCATGAAATAGCCTTTGTCTCCGGTAAGGGTCTGCATCTCATTGATGGCTGATTTCGTCAGACTGCTGGAATCGCCTTCCTCGAATATGATATCCATCACCGCGTAATCATCTTTATAATAATCCTGGATATCATCGTAATTGATAAAAATGTTGGCATTGTATACATCCGTGGTTGTATCTGCCCACATGACCATATCCACGCCGTCAATCTCCGCGATCCGGTCCTTATAGGCCTTTGCCTCATACAGCGTCACCGGCCCCACCATCACCCGGGCGGTTCCCGGATAACCGAATTCCTCCTCCATCCGGTTTAAGCCTTCCTTGGCAGGCGCCCAGTCAGGCAGATATTCGCTCAAATCGTAATTTACATGCACAAAACAGGCAGATATCACCGAAAGAATCACCGCAACGGCAAAAATCTTCTCGATCCATCTGCCTTTCTGTACAATCACATCGACCATACTAAAACGCTTTTTCTGTCTTTTCTCTCTTGTTTTTCTCGTTTTCACAGCCATCACCCTTTTCCAATCTTTACGATCTTAACAATAATACCTTTTCCCCTTTTTGTAATTATACAATTTATTTAAGTTGGATGGTTTTTAGACAAAAACAGAAATATGTCTAAAAAGAGAATCTCCATATATAAAAACGCCCGAACGGCAAATTCGTTCGGGCGTTTAAACTGATATCAGATGAATCAAAAGAGTAAGCTGCCGATCTGGAACACCAGCACCGCGGCTCCCCAGGCAGTCAGAAGCTGAAACAGAACCATCCCCAGTGTCCACCTTGTGGAACCGGTCTCCTTTCGTATGGTTGCCACCGCAGCGATGCACGGAGAATACAGCAGGCAGAAAATCATCAGCGCATACGCATTGACACCGTTAAAGCCAATCGACGACAGGATGCCGGACAGCTGATTCATACCGCCGGCCGAATTGATATTTCCAATTCCAAACAGGACGGAGAAGCTGGATACCACAACCTCCTTAGCCGACAGACCGGAAATCAGCGCTACCGCAATTCTCCAGTCCCCAAGCCCCGCAGGATTCAGCACCGGTACTAACACCCTGCCGATCATGGCTGCAAAGCTTCCTGAAACGTCATCCACAAAGCCGGAGGGCCCGCTGTTTAACACAAACCACAGGACGATGGAAGCCAGGAATATGGTGGTTCCCGCCTTGCTTAAATAATCCTTCACCTTATCCCATACATAGATTGCCACCGTGCGCATATTGGGTGTCTTATACTCGGGCAGCTCAATCAGCAGTGTATCCTCTTCCCCAGCCTTCGACATCCGGTGTGTCACATGGGCCACCGCAATGGCGACAACCAGTCCGATTAAATACAGGGAATAGGCCACAATCAGTGCGTGCTGCGGGAAAAACATCTCCGCAAACAGCACATAGATAGGCAGTCTGGCGGAACACGACATAAACGGTGTGATCAGAATAGTCCTTCTTCTGTCCTTTTCACTCGGCAGAGCTCTGGCCGCCATAACGGCAGGCACCGTACAGCCAAATCCCAGCAGCATGGGCAGAAACGCCTTGCCGGAAAGTCCAACCCGTCCCATGGTCTCATTCATCACGTAGGCAACTCTGGCCATATAGCCGCTGTCCTCCAGAAATGCCAGCGCAAGAAACAGGATAAAGATATTGGGAAGGAATGTCAGGATTCCGCCAACACCGGCCACAATTCCATCTACAACCAGGGAGGTAATCCACTCCGATGCATGAATACTCTGAAGAAGATACAGCGTACTGCCTGAGAGCCAGTCGAGTCCGACTTCAAAATATCCCTTCAGGAAATCACCGACCGTAAAGGTCAGAAAGAAGACCATTGCCATGATCCCCAGGAAGATAGGGATTCCCCAGACCGGATGAGTCAGGTATTCATCAATCTTATCGGTCGATGCCGCCTTGGACTCCTTGTTAACCAGACACTCCTTTATAATCTCCTCTATGTAATCGTATTTCTGATTGATGATCTCCTTCTCATAGTTATGGTCAATGATGTTATTTAAGTCCACCGGATGGTCATTCCAGACGGTCTCATCGTATTCCATAAACTTGATGGCATGCCACCGCAAATTATCCATGTCTCCGTAGTGAGCCTTAAGTACCGTCTCCACCTTGGATATCTTGTTTTCAATCCGGGGCGTATATTTGACCACCGTGCCCTGTGGGCCTTCCTCGTAGTGATGGACCACCGCATGCATCAGCACATCCAGACCGGTCCGCTTTCTTGCCGATACCGGTACTACCGGAATGGAGCCGAGCATCTCCGGAAGACGGTGAAGATCGATCTCCATACCGCGGTCCTCCACGATATCCATCATATTCAATGCCAGAATTACCGGTTTCTTCAGTTCCAGCAGCTGAAGCGTCAGGTAGAGATTCCGCTCCAGCGAGGAGGCATCCACCACATTGATGATGACGTCGACTTCTCCATCCTCAATACACTTCCTTGTGACCTTCTCCTCAATGGTATAGGAGGTAAGGCTGTAGATTCCCGGTGTGTCGATGACACGGATCGGCCGGCCCTTATAGCTGGTCTCTCCTTCCACCCGCTCCACCGTAACACCCGGCCAGTTTGCCACTTTCAGTTTTGCTCCTGTAAAGGCGTTAAACAGTGTCGTCTTACCACAGTTCGGATTCCCAACAAACCCTACATTAATTACTTTATTCTCATCACTCATGGTCTGCGGCCTCCCTGATCTCAATTCCCTCTGATATTCTGCGCCCTAACGCCAGACGGGTTCCCCTTACTTTTATAATCACGGTCCCGCTGCCTTTTTTATTCATCAGGGTTACCGGCGTCATCTCGTTGACGCCGAGGGCTTCCAGCCGCCTCGTAATCGTGTCGTCCACCATTACGCTGTAGACAATATATGTCTTACCTATTTCGCCTTCGTGCAGTTTCATTCTGTTCTCCTCCGGACTGCCGTTTCATTCGTCTCCCCCTGTTTCAGGGCAATGGAAAACCCAGGCCTCACAATCGTCGGCCCGGGCACCTTCTGTATTCCGGCGTCCATAGAAATTCTACACTTATTGAGAATTATTGTCAATATCAAATAATGCTGACTTTCTATGATTTGCGCATTGTTTTACTGTTTTATTTACTCGTCCAGTTCCTGGAGCATCTTTTTCACTTCCACCATACGGTCACGCAGCCTTGCCGCCTCCTCGAAGTTCAGCTCCGCAGCCGCCTGATGCATCTTCTTCGTCAATTCCTTTGCCAGTTTTTCCAGTTCCTTCGCATCCATGGATTCCGGATCCTTCTCAAAGGACTTCTTGTCCTCGATCGCTGCCTTCGATATGGCAATCAAATCGCGGACAGACTTCTTGATGGTCGTTGGTGTGATTCCGTGCTCTTCATTATACTGCTGCTGAATCGCGCGCCTTCGATTCGTCTCCTCAATCGCCACCCGCATGGAATCCGTGATGGAGTCCGCGTACATAATAACGTGACCCTCTGAGTTACGCGCCGCACGTCCCACCGTCTGAATCAGAGACGTCTCCGAGCGGAGGAATCCCTCTTTATCCGCGTCGAGAATCGCCACCAGCGTAATCTCCGGTATATCGAGCCCCTCCCGCAGCAGGTTGATTCCGACCAGAACATCGAAGACGTCAAGACGCATATCACGGATAATCTCCGAGCGTTCCAGCGTATCAATATCAGAGTGAAGATACTTCACCCGGATACCAATCTCTCTCATGTAATCTGTCAAGTCCTCCGCCATACGTTTCGTCAGAGTTGTAATAAGAATCTTATGCTTATTGGCAACCTCCTTGTTGACCTCCGAAACGAGATCATCGATCTGGCCTTCCACCGGCCGCACCTCAATCTCGGGATCCAAAAGTCCTGTAGGACGGATAATCTGTTCTACCCTCAGCATCTCATGGTTTGCCTCGTACACGGAAGGCGTAGCCGACACAAACATCATCTGGTCGATCTTCGACTCAAATTCTTCAAAATTCAGCGGCCTATTGTCCAGAGCGGAGGGAAGCCGGAATCCATAGTTTACCAGAGTCGTCTTCCTGGACCGGTCTCCCGCAAACATTCCGCGAACCTGAGGCAGCGTTATATGGGACTCGTCCACAATGATCAGAAAATCATCGGGGAAGTAATCAATCAGCGTACATGGCGGCTCTCCAGGCAGGGACCCGGTCAAATGTCTGGAATAGTTCTCAATTCCGGAGCAGAACCCTGTCTCCCGCATCATTTCCACATCAAAATTCGTCCGCTCCGAGATTCTCTGGGCCTCCAGCAGTTTGTCCTCGCTCTTAAAATAAGCCACCTGCTCCTTCAGCTCCGCAAGAATCGTCTGAGTCGCAAGCTCCATCTTTTCTTTTGAAACCACGTAGTGGGATGCCGGGAAGATCGCAATGTGTCCCAATTCCACCTTTCCTTCACCGGTAAGGGAATCAATCTCTGTAATCCGTTCCACCTCATCCCCGAAGAACTCCACCCGGTAAGCATCTCCGCCTGAGTATGCCGGATAAATCTCCAGCACATCGCCTCTTACCCGGAAACTGCCTCGCTTAAAATCCATATCATTCCGTGTATACTGGATGTCGATAAGCTTGTGAATCACCTCGTCTCTGTCTTTTTCCATACCCGGACGCAGGGAAATCACCATCTCCTTATAGTCGATGGGGCTGCCCAGGCCGTAAATACAGGACACTGAAGCAACGATGATCACATCCTCCCGCTCGGAAAGTGCAGCCGTAGCGGAGTGACGCAGCTTGTCGATCTCATCATTGATGGCTGAATCCTTTTCAATGTAAGTGTCCGTTGAGGGGACATAGGCTTCCGGCTGGTAGTAATCGTAATAGCTCACAAAATACTCCACCGCATTCTCCGGGAAATATTCCTTAAACTCGCTGTAGAGCTGTGCGGCAAGGGTTTTGTTGTGGGCAATGATGAGGGTAGGCTTCTGGATTCGCTGGATGACATTTGCCATGGTGAAGGTCTTTCCAGAGCCCGTAACCCCTAGTAAAGTCTGGAATTGGTTGCCTTCCTGGAAGCCCTTTACAAGGGCTTCAATCGCCTGCGGCTGGTCGCCGGTGGGCTGGTATTCTGAGTGTAATTTGAACTCCATTTTCGCTTTTTCCTTCCTTGGTGACCACTTAAAAAGTTCGCCTATTAGGCAGAAATTCGTAAAAGAAGACCGTTTTGAGTTGCCTAATAGACGAACTTTTGCCATTTTACGAATGAAGGTCACCAAAATGCTATTTTCTTAACTCCGCAACACTATACAAACTCAATGAAATTAGTAATACCAAATGTCACCAAAATTATAACATAGCGGAAGGAAAAAGTATAGGCGCAAGTATGAACATTTGTTCTTTCCCTGCGCCTTGTTTCATTTTGAGAACCAAATTGATATTTGATTGAAACTACTACTGCCCTTAATTTTTAAAAATAATCTTCTGCCAGAACTTCGATTTCCAACAGTTCTTCCTCAAGCTGCTTGTCTACCTCCTTTATCGGAAGCACCTCATCTATGAACGGCTGAATTTCATCTACACAGTCAGCAATAATTTCCCGGTTATCACCATATACATCTAAGGTGATTAGCTCCGTTGCATGTCCCATTAATTTGGATACCGCTTTGGGATTAAAATTATTTTTCAAAAGCAGTGTGCAGAAGGTACTGCGTAAATGATGCCACTTTATATCCGGCAGGTTGTTATCCGCTAACAGTTTTTTATAATATTTCCAATGGAAATCCTTGCTTCGCGGTTTCCCGTAGTTAGAGCAGCAAACATATCCTGAATCCTGAAACTGGCTTCTCCTGCGACTCTTATTTCTCTCATACACCTCCCTCTGTTGCAGAATCGCCTCAAACACATAATCTGGTATCGGAATATCACGATAGCTCGATGGGGTCTTCAATCCAAGTTCCTGTTTCGTAAAGGTTTTAGGTGGAAAGTCTTCTTTTTTTGTGTTGATTTTCTTCCCCAACTGCCGGCGAAGCTTTAGTGTTCGGTTAATATAGTCAATATCCGAATATTTCACACCGTTGATTTCCCTTCTGCGAAGTCCCATTAATACATTAAACAGGATCTGCATATGTATCGGCGTGTCCCTGCTGGCCTCCAATAGAATCAGAATCTGATCCATTGTCAGGGTTTTCTGTGTGTCAATACTGCGGGCATGGTATTCCTTCTTCTTTACCGTTTTAGGAAGATTGATACCAACTGCCGGATTCTCCGCAATGATTTTTTTCGCTACAGCATAGTTCATAGAGACATTCATCACCGTTTTAACCAGCCTTGAGACCGATACAGAATATTCTGCCCGGTCGTTATACAGCTTTTGAACATCTCCACGGTTAACGGCCGACATCTTTTTCTTTCCAAGGATTGGAATAATGTGGTTATACACAATATTGGAATAAGCAGCATAAGTTTCTTCGCTTCTTACCCTCTTGCATATATCCTCCTTTAGCCAAAACTCTAAAAAGTCACTTACTTTAACATTCTCATATACAATATAAGTTCCAGCATGTAATTTGCCTATTGTGTTATCCCTGGCAGCATTAGACTCTTTTTCTGTCCTAAACCCCGACTTTTGCTGAGTTCTTTCAGTACCATCTATGTATTTTAACACAACACGGTATCCGAATTTTCCCTTTATAGGAATCACTGGCTTTACTTCCCAATCCACATACTGCTGAAGGCTCAAATCAATTATCATACTGCTCTCCTTTCCACAGGAACGAATGCTTGATTCATAAATGCCAATATATTCTCGTTTTCATCCATTACATCACAATAATATTCAAACGTTGTGTGGACAGAGCCGTGCCCAAGTAATGCAGATATCTTAATCAGTGGAACCCCCATCTCAATCAGAATTGTTGCATACATATGCCTTAATCCATGTACCGTGATATGCGGAAGGCCATTCTTGCTACAAATTCCAGTTAAAGCGCTATTTAAAGCTGACAAACTATGTAGTTTTCCATTTTTCTGACAGCTGATATAATCCTTGTCATCATATTGACCGGCATACACTACCTTATTGGACTCCACAAGTCGTCTCCGTTTTTCCAGTTCTTCTATGATTATGGCTGGAACCCGCAAAACCCGGAAACTGTTTGGTGTTTTTGGATCTCGTTCAATCAGCCCATAATTGTCTATTTTACTTCCACTCCCTTTTTTGATAAGTGGATCTGAAGCAATCTGCCTTCTGATAGTTATGGTCCTTTTCTCCATATCCAAATCACTGAATTTAAGTCCAAGAATCTCGCCTTTTCGTAAGCCACAGAATAGCCCTAACAATATTTCCAAATACCAGTTATTTTCGGAAGATGCTTTCAGCAGGACCTTGATTTTTTCTTTACTCAGAATTGTTATCTTTGGCTTTTGTCTCTTATACGGCTTTGTGCCAGTAACCGGATTGGTTTTAATATACCCACCGATTACTGCCTCTTTCATTGCCATATTTAGAATCTCTCGCCCTTTATTTCCTGCAGAGGCACTGACCTTTGCTACCCGCTCCAACAATGCATCAAGATACTCTGCATTGGTAAACCGGACCTTGATGTCGTACTCAATATTCGGCAGGATTAAGTCATAAACCGCATACGCTCCTACCATTCTGGTTGTTGTTTCAATTCTTTGAGAGAATATCTCCTCAAACCAATAAATCAAATAATCCTTAAGCGTGACTTCTGCATTGATTTGATGTGCCAGATGATAGACCCGATACGCCTTTTTAAACTCATCTTCGTGTCGCCTATAACTCTTATTAGCCTCTTCACTAGTAGCAAACCCGCCCTTTTTGCTGTACTTTATCGAACCATCGTCCTGAAGTATCTTGGTACGGTGATACCATGAATTATTTTCAAAAAAAGCTGCACTATTCTGTGGTTTTCTTTTCAACTGTCTCACCCGCCTTAACTAATTCCGTCTAGCCAGTCATCAAAAGATTGTTTAGGAACCCTGAAAAGCTTTCCAACTTTAAGGACCCGGAACGGCTTTTGATTCCGATACGCCTCGTCCAAAAAGGTATATGTTTTGCTCCTCCCAATCCCTAAAATCTCCTGGATTTCCTCTGCGTTGTATACTTTTTTATCTTTCTGTAAAACTTCTATCGCTGTCACCCCCTTTACAAAGGCAACTAGCCATGAGCATGATTGATGCCACCTAACGTGGTTCAATCTTAGACTAATCGCTAATACTATATTGATTTCACAAAACCACTCAGTTTTTAAAACAGTCTGTTTCTCTACAATCATTGTAAAAAATTGGCTTTTGTTTACTCAAGAGCATTTCACAATTTTTTTACTTCTTATAACATTTCATTAAGGTGGTTGTGCTTTCTCCAAAGCAAATTTTCATGCCGTATTTACTCGTCCCCCGGCATCTGGAGTTGTCCTATCTGTTTGCAAAACAGCTTAAACCACGCCAGAAGTTTCCATACTAACGCAGCCTCCCCTCATTAGGTGAGCGGCAGTCCCCACAAGTTTCCAACTGATATCATCCTCGCACAGCTTATGCGGCCGTCACAAGCCATCAAACCCCTGCCGGGCTTATTTTGATTTGATATATTTCGCAGCATTTCTGCTATGGCGTATCTCTCGTATGCTCGATTTCAGTTTTTGTTATAGGACAACTGAACCTATGCTATTTTCAATGTACAAAAAATAAACCTTATATAATATAAATAGGATTAGAATGGGATTATTTAGAAATCTTATAGAAATAAATTGATTATTTTAAATTATATATGTCTCTTTCCTTATCTTTTATATCTTCTTAAATGTCCGAATAGCTCCATTTTATCAGCTATTCGGGCATTTTTCTTTTGTGGTAAACCTCGCATATCAAGGTCTAACTTCTTATATTTTTCCTATCAAACGTGGTTAAAATCGTGGTAAATACTTCTATGCGATTAGACGCTGAACCTCTGATTTTGCCGTATCTATGGACGCATGAGCATACCAGTTCATAGTGATACTGATATTTTAATGCCCCATGATATACTGTGGGTTCTTCCTCACATAATCATTTTGTCCACATGAACCCGTATGTTCAATTCGGCAAAGGCAAGGTTATTGTAAATATGAATTTTGATGATGAAGATGAATAGCCTTTATCCTCTCACAGAAGATACAGCAAACAAAAAGTCCGATCAAGAGTGCAAGCACCACCTATGGTGGCAAGGCTCTTGACAGGACTTTTTCTTTACTGTTTTGAGATAATCAAGAGGAATAAAGGGGGATTTTATTGCCATGAGAATAATGTGAAAGTCAAAGTTGCCGTGAAATTCATTGATAATCAGACAAAGACAACGTAGATATCACAGTTTGAACTTGTACTACATAAGGATAGCAACTGGAAGATTGTAAAATACATTCATAAGCATACAAACACATAAAATTATATGCCTTATTTTTATAGATTATCGTAATATTGGTACAATTCTTTTGCTCGTTTCGATACAAGTTTTTTTAAATGCTCTGGATAGATAGACTTAATCAATTTTCCATATGAAAGTAAATAATCAGCAATAAATCTTTCTTCCCCTACGTTGTAAAATCCTTTTATTTTATATTGTCCATCATATTTGACTAATTCCATTGAGGGATAATTTTCTTTATAAAATAAATCCACTCCTTTATCTAATATTTGAACTTCAAAATCTGTAGCATTTTCAGACTTAAATATGTTTGTCGAACGATTTAGAAGTTCTTGCCTTGGCTTCGGTATATAGCACTCACTTTCTGAAATATCAATAATTTTATCACAACGGAAAACTTGAACTCTTTGCCTGTCATGATTAAAACCTGTAACATACCATTGTCCAAAAGATGAAGATATATTAAAAAACTGCACTTGTACTTCTGATACGAATTCGCCTTTTTTATAAGAGATACAGCACACCGTATCTTTTACTGCCATTTCTAAAATATCTTTTAGTAAAGGGCTGCTATTATAATGCTTAGTCCCCTCAAGGCTTAATGTATGTTCCATCTTATTAATAGTATTAATAAGTTCATCAGACAAGCAAGTTTCAAACTTTATCTTTAACTTTTCAATACTTAAATGAAAAGGAGTCGATTCATAAGCGTTTAAAGTTAGCATAGCAAAATACAAAGCATACATTTCATCAACAGTAAAAATAATTGGTGAAAGAAGTCTGTTTTTCAAAATCCCATAACGTCCATTTCTTCCAGTTTCCGAAAATATGGGCATACCGATTTCTTCTAAAGATTGTATATCTCGAATTGCTGTACTTTTAGATATTCCGTACTCTTGCATAATATCTTTCAAGTTAAAAAAACTTTTATCATTTAAAAAAATCATCATGTCATTCAATCGTGTTGATTTACGCATTTGTTTAAACCTCCTTATTTCGTTAAATGGAGTCATGTTCTGATACCTTTTTATATTATACTAATCATGTATCAATAATAAAAGGAGGATTTCTATGGATACACTAAAAGAATTTCAAAAAATGATGGCAGAACAGACTGACCTTGCGTTGGCAACTATCGGAACAGACGGCATTCCAAATGTTAGAGTTGTCAATTATTATTTCAATCCCGAAAATAATATTGTATACTTTGCAACATTTAAAAATAACGTCAAAGTAAAAGAAATGAAACAAAATCAGAATGTTGCCTTTACAACAATTCCAAAAAAAGAAAACGAGCATATAAAAGCGAGAGGAACTGCTATCAAGAGTAAAAAAACTATTTTTGATTTGGCAGATTGTTTTTGCGAGAAGATACCTGATTATCGAGAAACAATAGAATATGGTTGGAAATCACTGATAGTATATGAAATACACTTTGAAACAGCGACCGTTACTTTAGATTTATCGAATAGTAAAACTCTCAAGTTGTAAATAATTATAACTAAATTTATTAATTATAGTACAAGTGCCATGAGGAAGCATTACAGTATATCATGGGACATTCCAACATCAACATGACGTTGAACTATTATGCTCATGCCACTTCTGACAGTGCATTAGCGAAAATGGAACGGTTGATTGCGCAGTAGTAAATAGAGGTTTTACTACTCTTTCTACTACCTTTGAACACTGAAACATGAGGGGATATGAGAAGATTTAAGAATATCTTCCGATACGAATCGAGTAGGAGGTAGGTGATTATTTCACCTACCGACCTCTCACACCACCGTGCGTCAGACTGTCTAACGATAAGGTTTTCAGTCTAGATGTACGATGCTTTTCCTTTTGTTTTAACGTATTCCGCATTTAAAGCACTATAATTAAGTTCATTTTTACTATTCTTATCCCAGCATTTCCAGAAGTTTTCTGGTTGAAAACATAGTAAGTAATCGCTTAAAATTATAAGCGATAAACATTGATGCTGTTTCTGCATCTACATTCTCCATTTCTCGTCTCAGAAAGTAGCTATACCCTAGTGAACGCTTTACAGTTCCAAAAGGATGTTCTACAATACATCTCCGTTGTTTATAAATATCATTATTATTCCAAGTGTCTGCATAAACTGATTCTAATATATCTTCATGTTCCCAACGTTGCAAAGTACGTCTACTTACTGAACTTGTACACGAGTTTTTATAGTTACATGATCCACAGCCTTTACACTTATATTTTCGATATTTTAATCCGTTTTTCGATGTATTTTCAAAAAAGTGCATTTCTTTCCCTGATGGGCAAATATAAATATCTGTTTCTGCTTTATATACAAACTTTTCTTTGCGAAATTCATTGTCTTTTGTTTTATTATTAGCCTTAGCCTTTTTAATATAAACAGTCATGCCATCATCAATGCAATTTTTGATTGCTGATCCGTTGTAATAACCGGTATCTGCTATAACCGTAGGATTATCTATCTCCAGCAATTCAGATGCATTTTTTGCCATGCTGTATAATTGATTTTGATCATTTATATCATTTGTTGTAACTACATCGATCACAAAATGATTTTTAGAATCTACAGCTGATTGTACATTATAGCAAATATCCAGAGAACCATTGTTTTTCATCCGTCGAGAATCTTTGTCAGTTAAGCTCTTCTGTTCCAGACCTTCACATTTTAACTCATTTTTCTGTGCATAGTATTGCTCTTTTAATTCTTGATACGTTTGAAGTTTTTCTTTAAAAGCCTCATTATCAGTATCATCTTTTTCTATAGCCATCAGATATGCATTAATCTGAGCATCTGCATATTCAATTTTTTTATCTAATCCACTTCAAGTAATACAATTATGTTTGCTGTTCTGAGCCCGGATCTTAGTTCCGTCGATTGCGATTAATTGGCCGTCAATTAATCCCCAGCCTTTAAGTATAAGAGTTAGGTTCCTTAATACGCTATGAAAGGCATCTTTATTTTCCTTAACAAACCTCGCAATGGTTCCATGATCTGGTGTTATCGTATTCACAAGCCACATGAGTTCTAAATTTCTTTTTGTTTCTATTTCCAAGGATCTACTTGATCTGATTTTATTGAGATATCCATAGATGTGAAGCTTTAATAGATCTGACCTGCGGTATGGAGCTTGACCTTTGTTTGTTCCACTATACTCAATAAATCCCAATTCACTTAATTCAAGGGAACCAACGTAAGCATCTATAACACGTACTGAATTATCCTCGGAAATCATTTCATCAAGAGAAGTTGTAACCATTTGAGATTGATATCGGTCTATTCCTACAATATATGCCATAACTCGGAACCCCCTATACTGGAATTTGTACCTTCATTATATCATTTTTCGTAATCGTTAGACAGTCTGGCGTACCGTCCGGTACACGGCGGTTCAATCAACTTAACATGTTATTCGTTTCACGTAATAGTCTTTCATGGATATCAATCCGAATTCTTCGAGGCGGGCATTGCTAATTGTTTGGTGCACATCCCAGCTTCTACATACTTTCGCATATCCGCTTATGTATGCTGTTTTCCAGGCTGACCATGCTGGTATTCCCAGCTTTATAAGGTTCTTTGCTCTGTTCTTTGGCGTTTTCCAATGTTTCCAGATACACATCCGCAGTCTATATCGTATGTTGTTATCTAATTCTGCACATAAACTCTTCATACTTCCGATTTTGAAATAATTAATCCAGCCTCGTATCAGCTGATTCAGTTTCTGCACTTTCACACTGTTACTAACTCCCCAACTACGGCAGGTGAGTTGTCTCATTCTTGCCTTAAACTTCGCTACTGCTTTGGCGTGTGGTCTAGCCTTATACTGTTTCGCAAACGTATCATAATAAAATCCGTAGCCCAGATATTTCAAGTGCTTTGGTTTTCCTACTCTGCTCTTTGTGGCATTTACTTTCAGTCCAAGTTTCTCTTCGATGAATCCAGATATACTTTTCATTACTCTGTTCGCTGCCTGCTCACTTCCGACCATTATTATACAGTCGTCTGCGTACCTCACAAAGTCCAGCCCTCTTTCTTCCATTTCCTTGTCCAGTTCGTTCAACATGATATTCGATAATAATGGTGAGATATTTCCTCCCTATGCAAAGCAAGTAACTATGCAGAGTAAATCCATGAAATCCCTGTTTCAAGCCATTTTTTCTTGCGCTGCTTTGCATAGTCTCCGAAGATATTTATGAGAGCTATTCTCGAAAATATCATATCGGAGGTGTCTTTATGGACAAAACATACTTACCAGACCTAATCTCAGGACTGGAACAAGAACTGCTCCGGCTTGGCTATACCAAAGGGAGCATGACATTTTACCGCCGGCGTTGGAACCAGCTGATGGCCTATGCGGAAGACAGGGGTGAATGCTATTACACGGAACAGCTTGGCATGGATTTCCTGAAAGAGTTCTTCGGAATCACACAGGAGGATTTTTCAAGGACTCTGCCACAGGCAGAAACACAGGAGATCCGTGTGGTCCGTATGGTTGGGGATTTCCAGCTCCACCATGCGGTGCTTCGGCGTTATCTCAAGCATAAGGAAATACTGACAACCCCGTTTTTTGTGGATATCCGCAGCCGGTTCCGGAGTTCCTGTGAGAAAAAAGGCTATTCCCAGGTGACTACGGAGCATTATGTGAAGCAGTCCTCTTATCTGATGGATTATCTGGCCGCACAAGGAATGGATGATTTCAATGCAGTTACCCTGGATACGGTTCATGCTTATATCAGGACACTGGTAGGTTTTTCCTACAAAACGGTGGAGCAGCATATCTGTTCCCTGCGTGCCTTTTTCCGTTTCCTGTACCAGGAAGGTATCGTGCAGGATGACTTTGCAGCAAAAATGCCCATGGTAAAAGCCAGGAAGCAGACTGCCATCCCCTCGGTCTGGACCCATGAAGAACTGAAGCAGCTGGTCGGGGCCATTGATCGGGGGAGTCCGAAAGGCAGACGTGACTATGCCATCATCCTGATCGCGTGCCGCTTGGGTCTGCGCTGCACGGACATTAAAAACCTGTGCTTTGAAAACTTTAACTGGACGGAGAAAAAACTCTGTTTTACCCAGTCGAAAACAGGGCAGCCCATGGAACTGCCGCTTGTCCCGGATGTGGGCTGGGCAGTGATCGATTACCTGAAATATGGGAGGCCGAAGGTTGACAGCAGCCGTATCTTTGTCCGCCATATGGCCCCGTTCCTTCCTTTTTCCGATGGGGACCATCTTGACCAGCTGATAAGGACATATATGGTAAAAGCCCACATCCCGATGGGCGGCAAGCACCGGGGGATGCACAGCCTCCGCCATACTATGGCAAGCGTCCTTCTGGAGAAGGATACCCCTCTCCCGGTCATCTCCGATATCATCGGACATCTGGACACGAATTCCACCGCCGTGTACCTCAAGGTGGACATGGAACGGCTGGCGGAATGCCCCCTGGACTTTGAGGAGGTGATCCATCTTGGCTGAACCCACCTTTACAGGCCCTTTCCGGAAAGAAATGGAAGACTTTATCTCCCTCAAACGGTCTGTCGGATACAAATACAACACAGAGCCTGGCATACTAAAGCGTTTTGACAGCTACCTTGCGGCAAAATATCCAGATGCGGCTACCCTTTCCAGGGAGGCTGTGACCGGCTGGTGCTCCAGAACAATGCACGAATCGACCGCAAACCATTGTTTACGGGCCTCGGTAGTACGCCAGTTTTCAAAGTACCTGGACAGCATTGGGACCAACGCATGGATACTTCCAAGGAATTATTATCCTGTCGGCCAGCAGTATGTGCCGCATATTTATACCCCGGATGAACTCAGGCGTTTCTTTGCAGAAACAGATAAGTGCCGTCTGTGCCCGGAAGTCCCTTACAGGCATCTGGTGATACCGGAATTCTTCAGGTTGCTCCTTTCCTGCGGGCTGCGATGTTCGGAAGCCCGGCTGCTCACGGTACGGGACGTTGACCTGCATCAGGGGATACTGACGGTCCGTGATTCAAAGAACCATAACAGCCGCCTGGTTCCAATGCCGGAATCCATGACCTTGAGACTACGCAGGTATGCCGGACAGGTTCATCCTTTTCCAGAGCCTTCAGGATATTTTTTCCCAGGTTACGGTGAAAAGCCGATGACACTGGGGAATATCTATAAAAACTTCAGGCGCTTTCTCTGGAAGGCCGGCATCTCCCATACCGGGGACAGCCCCAGAGTCCACGATTTCAGGCACGCCTACTGCATTTACCGTCTGAAACAGTGGGCACAGCAGGACCGGGATCTCATGGTACTGATCCCCATGATGCGCACCTACCTGGGACACCAGACCTTTCATGAAACAGCCTATTACCTCAGATGGACGGCAGATGTTTTTCCTGATATTCGGATGAAGCTGGAAAAGTGTTATAAGGACATCATCCCGGAAAGGGAGGAAACCGCCTATGAAGCCGACTGATTTCTCCATGCACCTGACAGCTTTCTTGTCTGACTATCTCCCTGTCCAGAAGAATGTCAGCAGAAACACGATAAAATCCTACAGGGATACTTTTAAGCTCCTCCTTCTTTTCTGCGAAAAAGAGGAATCTCTCCCGGTGGAAAAGATCACCATGAAGAAGCTTTCTTCCGACCTGGTCGTACGGTTTCTGAACTGGCTGGAGGCAGAACGGAAAAGTTCGGTTTCTACGAGGAACCTGCGCCTGACAGCGATCCATTCCTTTTTCCGGTATGCCCAGTCCGAATCACCGGAATCCCTGTACCACTACCAGAAAGTGCTTGCCATCCCGGTAAAGAAAAAGAGGCAGGCCGTAGTGGAGCACCTGTCCCCGGAAGGGATCAGGCTTCTGCTGGAGCAGCCGGATCAATATACAGTCCATGGACGGCGGGATCTTGCCTTGATGAGCCTGATGTATGACAGCGGCGCCAGAGTCCAGGAGATCGTAGACCTTTCTGTCAGGGATTTCATCCCAGGAAACAGTCCTGTGCTGGTTCTTACCGGAAAGGGCAGCAAAACACGGCGGGTTCCCATCATGAAGAATACAGCTGCGCTTGTGGAAGCATATATCTTCGAAAACAGGCTGGATCTGGCACATAAGGCCAGTTACCCGCTTTTTATGAATAAGCAGCACAACAGACTGACGAAGGAAGGGGTTGCTTATGTCATTAACAAATATGCTGTCATGGCGCACGGAATATCTGACAAAGTACCAGAAAAAGTAAAATGCCATATGCTGCGGCATTCCAAGGCGGTTCATCTGCTGCAGGCAGGTGTAAACCTGATCTATATCCGTGACTTTCTGGGCCACAGTGATATCAAGACCACAGAAATCTACGCAAGAGCCGATACGGAACTAAAGCGAAAAGCCCTGGAGAACGCTTACCCGGAACTGGTAGATTCCAATCTGCCGGACTGGAGCGGAAACAGTGACCTGATGGCGTGGCTGTCCGAGTTGTAATTGCTATAAGCAGAATACTATGCAAAGTAAAATCTGAGAGAATCTTTTATTTATAAGGAAAAACAGTACATTCTTTGCATAGTCTTCTGCTTTGCATAGGGAGGACTATGCTAAGCTTTGCATAGTCCTCCTTGAGGTGTTCCTATTATGGATTCCTCATATTCCTCTTCTATCATGATTCCGCTGACTAAGAACTTTCGCAAGATAGAGATTACATCTCCATCTTTAATTGTTCTTCCTACTATTGTCATCAACTTATCATGATTCACTGTATCAAAGAACTTTTCAAGGTCTATGTCCACTATCCAGTTGTGTCCGTCATTCATCATTTCTAATGCTTTCACCACTGCCTGCTGGGCACTTCGATTCGGGCGAAATCCGTAACTGTGTTCATGAAATTCTTCCTCAAAGATTGGGCTTAGTACCTGTGCAACTGCCTGTTGCACAAATCTATCCACTACTGTCGGAACTCCTAGTTTTCTGATTCCTCCGTCTGGCTTAGGTATCTCCACTCGCCTTACTGGTTGCGCCTTATATTTCCTTGTCCGCATCTGTTCCTTTATTATTTCGCCGTTCTCCAAAAGGTATTCTGCCAGCTCCGTGTACTCCATTCCGTCCACTCCCGCGGCACCTTTATTTCTTACGACTTGCAGATACGCTGTGTTTAGATTGTCTTTACTTAATATCTGCTCCATGAGACTACTTGTTTCCATGCGTTGTTTCCTTTCTGTCCCGTTTGCTTCTGCCACCTTTGACGTTATCGACAGGTGTTGCATTAGCTACAAGTCGGAACCTACTTCAACTGATTGAATGTTCACCCCTTCACTCCATTCCCATTACAGGAACTTCTTTGCTACTATGGGTTCGGCTGACTTCTCACAGTTCGTTGTTACTACAGCTTCTATTGCCGCCTGTGAGACCTCCCCGCTTAAGGTGCGTGCTCTTTCCCTTCATATATCCGCCACATCTACTTTGTTCCTACAAATGTGATAGTTATTAGACTTTGCCCTCTTTTGCAGGCTTATCTCTCGGAACCCAGCCTTATATGTGATTTCTGTCCGTCGGACCAAAGGTTTGCCTACAGCTTCCTTCAGATTCCACCTCACGATGGACACCCTTGCTGTTAAGCTATGTGCTTCCCACTATCCGGGTGCACTCGGGACCTTCACCCGTTAGAGCCCGCCCATGGCGGGCAAACAAAACGCCGGGAAGCCTGTAAATACAGGCTATACCGGCATATAAGAACTTATAAAGAGATAGTCAAAAGTATAGTTTGATCTGGGAATAAAAATCACTACTAGGTACAGAGTTGCCAACCTTACCAACAACGCCATCCCGAAAAACGAGGCGGCGTTTTACAATAGGGGCACTTCTGATTAGTGTGGCCAGAAGCAATATGCTTCCTGCGCCCCTCATGGAAACAGATTCTGGTGCTTATATCCCCCAGCGCTATCATCTGCAAAACACAGGCTGGGCTTTATATCTGTCTATCAAATTTTACTATATCTTCATCTAAAATATAATTTACCGTGCCAAGATATTCTCTTTCTCCATATCTTGGTATTGTTATATTTTTTCTTTTTACAACCTCCCTATACCATTTCACCGCAGTCGGAGAAGCAATATATCTCTTGAAATCATCGATGGTTGGTTGGCTATCTTCCCATATTTTCTCTTTTTTATAAATCTTCGACCCACTCCATATCTTTACATACTGGCCATTGTCAGAAAAAAACCTGATTAGAACGCACTCATCAACAATTCTTATGCCATCAATTTCCAGCGATGTGAAGCTATCTATATTCGTACAGACCAATTGAATAATCCGTTCTTCCGGATAAGGTTCAGGAGGAAGAAATCCATTAGTTATATCTCTAATCAAGGCCCAATCCCTTAATAAAACTTGCTTCCTTAGTTTAAGCTGTTTTATGGCCTTCTTTATCTCTTGGCGGTCTTCATAGTAACGTTTGGGATCGTAAGGCGTCACCAGATGCTTTATTTCAACTATCACAACATGATTATCAAATAAAGCTATAACATCAAAATCTGTATTTCCTAAAGATGATTTAAATTCTATTTTATCTGCATAGACATTCCATAAGGAAGACTGTGACAATTTATTTCTTAAATAAGATTCATACTCATCTCCAATTGCCGCCCGCTTTATTTTATAATCCAGCATAATCTGCTCAAGCATTCGGGTGATATTAATTTGCCGAATCAAATTAGGGGCAAATAAAACCCTTTTACCACTTATTTGAACCAACGGTTTTGAGAATAAATCGCCCTCTTTCCCGCGTTGCGGATAATATATAAACCACTCCACCAGCTTAGCTGCTGTATTTAAACTCTTGCCATATAATCGTGAAAAACTTTTAATTAGCAAATCAATATCAACTACTGGACATAGATAATTAAACCGATCATGTTCAATCTCTTCCCAATTATGATTTAAGATATTTGAATAAATTTCGCTCATTGTCACCAAAAATTCATGCACTTCAAGGAAGTCATTCAATTCACCATATGGTAACGTTTGCCTTAAATAGGCTGGAAAAATATCCGTCTGCTTTATAATTTTCATTGTGCAGTTAGCAGATAAATTACAACGCAAGTAGACCTCCAATTCCAGTTCAAAAATGCTCTTCCACAAATCCAACTTTATTTTCTTGGCAAGGCGTATTATAAACTTATTCCCATTAATTATTCTATTTTGATTTGATATCAATAAATCAATACTATTTTGAAATCTTCTGGCCTCTCTGCGTATTCCTGCAACAAAATCAATCAAGCTCGCTTCATTGGAATTGGGCACAAAAACTGTAATATCATCATCTGTATCCGTTTTTCCAAGTTTAACCGAGTAATCCTTATATATATAAAGGGACCATAATCCGTTTATTAATTCACAAAAATTTGAATGATGAACGAACTTCATAATATCCGGACATTGCAAACATTGTTCATATGTTAGATTATCGCAAGGTTTTTCAAAATTACTGTCATAATAATATAAATAAGGAATTGAATAATCTATCAGCTCTATTAGATTTTCGCTATTCTGTGATGTTGAATATCTCATACCAGGATAGATTTCAGATTCTACATTTGCAACCAAATGCTTTATCCCTGTGATTGGCTTTTTACTATTTATGTTATTAAACTCAATACCAAGTTTATGCTGATCCTCAAAAAACGAAATTAATGCCCTCAGTTGATAATCCAATGGATAGTTCATAAATTCCGTCTTTTCTCTGGCAGCATTATTATTTTTCATGTTACTATAAATAGCCTCATAAGCCAACCCCAGTTCCATCATCATAAATCCAAAGTCTGTTTCATATTCTTCATCCATTGACATTATCATCTGTACTAAAGATTCTAAATCTGAATCTTTGTAATTATATGAAACTGGCGAGCCAAGAAGGTTGCGATACAATACAATCTTTTTAAATTTCTCCGGATTTCCTTGATATATGTTGTATAGTTCCTTAATGTCCATTTTAAACCACCTTTTAAATTACAATTTCAGCCATCTAATCATCTACCCCCATTATACAATATACCGAAATAAAAATACAGCAGTGTATATACTCTCATACATACACTGCTGTATCATACAGAAAACTTTACCTAACTATAAACTTCTTTCACTACTTCCATTTTATCAGAATCGCGTCTGTAAGTGAATATCATATCCGACAAAAATCCTTCTTCATCCGGACTATCAGAATTGACGCTAGCTATTAAACTGCGAATCTCCTCTGGCCGTATAATGCTGACAGGATGAATAACTGCATAATCATAGTTAAGGAATACAATATATAAATCTTCCCCTAAGATATCACTTAATTTTTTTGCTACTCCAGGAAGGAAAATCGAAACTGCTCCATTGAATATGACTTCATTTGTAACCCCAACCATATCATATCCAGCATCCTTTTGAAATATATCGGTATCCATAACAGAATATGCCTCAAGACCTGTCAACATAATTGGCGGGAATAAATTATATGTATTCGTAAATGCCTCTTTTATTACCTCTTCTTTTCCTTTATTCCATATCTCCAGGTACTCGGAACTCACAGCACTGCTTACATAGGCTCCATGAACAAAGCCAATATGAATATAGACAGTCAAAGCAATGTCACCAATTAAATCGTACATACCGTCTTTTAACTTTTCCATATGTTTTACATAATTAATCGGTCGAATAATCAGGTGACTTCGTATCTGCTCATAATCATCAGCGACTTCCAGCGGGCTGATTTTTCCAACTTCCCCAGCCTGTCTCAGTTTACTTTCCACTATTCTCAAAATATGTTTCAAATCCATTTTGTCAAATGCAAGTGCTTCATATAATTCCTGTGTATGGAAACTCAATTCGTAAGTTCCATTCATTTTTTTCCTTGCTTGCTCACCACCAGTAAATCCAAGGTTCTCCCATTGTTCTGTGGTGTTGTCCTAAATTCTATACTCGTTCCATTCCATCCTTTTGTTACTTCGCGTATTTTCTGGCAAAGCGCCGCAATAAATTCTTCATATTTCATATAAGCCTCCATATCATGCCACTATGGGCAACTATCTTTTTTCATATTTGTATAATAACTACGGAACAATGTCATTATGGTATCAAATCCTGCCTATGAGATTTTGCATCCATACATCATCAAAATTATAATTATATTTCTCTTTGAGCTCTTTAATAAGTTTAAGTTTTAGGGAAAACAAACTGTCACTTAAGCTTTGGCAGCTATGTGTTGTATGACGCAAAAGAAAACAACTCTGTTTTAACGCTAAAATCTGAGTCACTAATTCTTCTATCGCAGGATTTGAATCTACAAAATCTTCCACATCTTCAATCCCATCATGCAACTCAAAATATTCCCAAGATGTATACACCGGATAGGGAATCAATCTTCCATCTATCCTGATATTTCTGTTAATATAGTCTCTCATCCCATATCCTCTTCTTATAAGAAATGGTACGGAAGCCTCCAGATATCATATGTCCCGGCGGCTTCCTGCCCATTTTTTATTTACTCTTCTGTTTCGTAAACATATATGTACACATTGTAGCTTCTCTTCCTATTTATAAGCTTCACATGAAAATTACAATATGTTCCCTCGCAGTACAAGTGATATTCCTTGTCTTCAGATGGCTCTGCTCCATAATACGCTCCAAGTTTCGGAATGTCGGAAATGCCCTTGCCAAGCTGTTCCTCCAAAATATACGCAGAGAATTTATTCATTTCCTGCACCATGTACTGGTTTCCATCCGTACCCTTTTGTGGAAACCACTTATTCCACCACCGATATCCATCATGGTCTGCACGGTTATATGCAATGAGGTGGTCTGGCTCCATCGAAAATTCTGCTTCTGTCATTAGAAGAAACTCATCCTCTCCAAAAATCAATTCCTGGCACCAATAGCAGTACCCTGACATCATTAATTCCCGTTCTTCTTCTGTCCGGTCCGGAAATAAGTTTTGGATATGCGGAGCCGGCAGGCCGCTTCCCCTACGATTAAAACGCGAGTTGCTGTACCAGCTGTATTTATTCATGTCCTCATCTGTAAGATAAATACTTGTAACGGTTCCACACATAGGGCATTGCTTCTCCACTTCAAAACGACCTTCAACCTCTTTTTTAGACATCTCGCGTGGAATATAAACATACTCATATTCATCAGTCATATTTTTATCATCGAAAAACGATAGTACCATTGGAGGTTCGCTGTCTTTTTCTATCACTGAAAACCTCTGATTCTCAAAATTCTTATAAATCGCTTTTTCCGCTGTTTCATTCTTAATATAGTAAAGCTTCTGTTTCATTTGTCGTATCCCTCCTTGATTTTATGCGGCCACAAGTTCGCTATTCTGACCGTCTGCTTCCGTTACCCCTGCATCCTCCATACACAAGGAAACTTCCATCAAATCAGCTTCCAGAACATCAGCTAAAGGCATGCCCGCAAGATGACCATGCCATACTTTCGCATTTTTCTTCCGCAGTTCTTTAAATTCTTCTACACGGAGACTTGCGCTTACTTTGGCCAGCCGGTAATCCTCCTCTGTTAATCGTGGCTGTATTGCCTTCTGCCATTTTTTTATAAAGCTGACAGCCTGATTGAAATCTTCATTTTGTCGGTCACCGCTTGTACGCTTTTGACGGACAGTCCCGTCCGGTTCAAATTCCAATGTATAGAATGACTTCTCTGGCTGATCTGCTTTCCTCAAAAATGCAATATAGCTTTCCCTTCTCTGTATCCGTTCATAATAGTCATCGCTGAATCGTATACAATGCCTAAGTGCCCTGCCCTCCTGTATAATATCCTCAATCCGATTTGGAATAAGAAGTACATACTTCTGATCACTATACTCATACTTTTCTTTAATGGACTCACAGATTGCATCCACATCCGGATATACTTTTGCGATATCAACTGCCTGAAGCGTTATGTTTTTATCTTCACACAACTGTAGAACTTCATCATGGCTTTCAACCAGATTTTTGGGCTTATAGAATATTTCCAATGTGATATCACGTTTCAGCCGTTTTGACATATTGAGATAATCCTGCCAGGTAGATAGAAGTTCCAGGGGAGGTCGGTTAGTTAATGCATACTGACGTTTCAGATAATTGCATATTCTTAATTCACTCATTCTATCCTGGATGAATTTTATATTCTCCGGTCGGATATCCTGTTCTTCAAAATAGCAAATTACTGAATCCACGATATTTTTGCGTTTTTTCTTTTCATACCGCATCCATATAAGAAACAATTCGCCCCCATCATTATTCCGCAACCGTCCCAAACGGTTTCCGTCTATTCCTAGCGACTTTGCCAAACTATGGGATTCTGACACCTCAATCCGACAATTGAGTGCATCCAGCGTAAGGTGTTTTAGTCCTGCCTTGATAAAGCGTTCCAGATACGGGGCCTCAGCCAGGCCGCTAAGATAATCATTGGGACTTATTTTGTATCCGGTAGATATCAACTGCGGCAGACCTGTCCTGTTTAATATATGGCGGGACAGTGCTGGTACTGTACGTTTATACACAGCACCAGCATGGTTTAGTTTATAATCGTTGTATCCATAAAAAAACGAGTAACTGGGATAGCCTTTAATCCAGCGGTATCCTCTTTGTTTATACCTGCCATAGTAATACTGTGTGTCTGTTAGATTCTTATCATAAATAACTCTTCCGGTTTCATTACACATTATTTTTGGTGTTTTATACTCCCCTTTCTGATAAAATCGTTGTGCTGTAAACTGCCGGATTATAAGACCATCACCGTACTTTTGCGGTAAATAAACCTGTTCTGCTTTTGTACAAAGCCTCCCTGCTTTTCCCTTAGCTTTATACTGGATACGATGCCCGCAGCATATACAGGTACCATATGTATTATGTCTGGCTTTCTTCACTGGTACTATTTTCTCGCACCAGGTACAAAACCCCTCTTTCACATTTTTTGAATAGTCATAAAATATAAAATTCTCATTCAATCCATGTCTGTTTACCCAGCGAAGCCAATCTTTTGGAACATCGGGGACCAACTTCATCGCCGCCTCCCATAGAGATGTCTCTTTTTTATATCTATTCTCCAGACGCTCCTCCAGGATGGACTGCTGGTACTGGTAGATACCTTTCATACCTTTCTGGGTAACTCCCAGATATTCAGCCAATCTAATGTCTTCTTCTGGTGTTATGTAGGCACATGAATAACTGTAATAATGCGGAAATTCAAGAGCCTCCACACACGCGGTCCGCCATTTTCCCTTTACTGTATCCCAAGTGAGATATTCTCTTTTACTCTTATCAATGAAAATTTCATATAATGGTTTTTTACTTCCCAGCCGTAAATCCCTCGCCAAATAGATAGCAACCATCAAAATACCGTCACAAATTTTACTCTGCAGATATACCTCTCGCTGGAAGACAGGCTCAACTCTTTGCCACCCAATCTTTTTATTCTCCGGTATATCCTGTTCTGCCATACAAAGCATTTCATCTGTTGCATACAGATGTCCCAGCTTTTTCAGTCTTATTTTCTTCATGACTCTTATCCTGCCTTTCTTATTTTTCCATTGATGCTATACCAAGTATCTGGAAGAATCTCTTTTCCATCCACAGCATGTATTCCTATCTCTGTAATCTCGGACTGGCTTCTCACTTCCTTTGCAAATCCCAGAACATCTCCTAGTGCGCCTTTGGCAACAGGATTCTCTCCTCTGACAATCACAATACCGTTTTTTGCCACGCCTTGATTCAGACACACAAGGTGATTATTTTTTCTAAATGGATGATCAAGAAGATATTTTAAGCTATGAGCCACAAATTCTCCTTTGTCCAGTTTCTTTATAAGCCTCAACCGGGTGCAGCTAATTTTGCTGTCATATGCATCCTCGTCAATATCACCATCAGCGACAACCATGTAATACACTGCCCTGTCCCAGTCCGGATAGTAGGATAAACAGTCCAATGGGTTTTCAGCACAATGCATTCCATTTATTCCGCAATTTGCTTTATCCTCCTCATTCCACACGCCTAATCGATATTGGTATGTATTACCGTGGTTTGTACAAGTTAAATCCTTATCAAAGCCCTTAAATGCAATCAACATGGTCATTTCCTCCTTATTCAACCAGGCCGTTCTCAAACAGAGAAACCTGGCCCTCAATCTGGTCTTTATTCTGGTCAGTCGCCTCCGTCTTGGCTGAAGAATGTTTTCCTTCCTTCTCAGATGCATTGCTGTTCACTCCACCTGTTTTATTTTTCTTGGAAGCGTTGCGTTTCTTAGCGGTTTTGTTTTTGTTTCCCTTCGGAGTATTCATCTGCGCCGACAATCGTTTGTGGAAAGCCTCTTCTGCTTCCGTTCTTCTCTCGGACTCCTTTTCGCGGTCATCCGTTAAATAATAATCCCGTACCCATTCAAAAACTGTGTCTTCCATAACAGCCATGTTTGCATATCGGCCACTTTTTTTCACCTCATCGCTTACCATTTCATACGCCCGACTCATGATTGACTCAACACACCGCTGCAGTGTCTTGTGTTTCTGGAGCACCAGGTCAGCAAAATCGCTTTTATCACAGCACCTTATGAGATAGTTGCCGATAACATCCGTAAATTGAGGATCATTCAGATTAAACATTTCATCCAACAGCTTACTCCGGGCTGACATATAATCTTTCTGCGTCTCTCCTCCGTCTATCAGGAAATACCGCTTTCCAGAGAGGAACTCTTTCAAATCCACTTCAGGAACCTTATATTTCCCGGCAAGATTTTTAAGTTCATCCTTTAGTCCCATTTGACGCAACTTACTGGCTGTCTCGTTAAAATCTTGAATATTCTTAACCTTTTTATATAATTTTTCTATCATTGTCATACTCCTTTAAATTCAGCCGGAGAATTCACCATTCCCCGGCTATACTGACTTTATGCAGCATTATCTATGCTATCCAACTCTTCATCTCCGGAACTTTCTGCCTGCTCCATCTTTCCTTCTCCTTTCCGCTCGTCCTCTTCCTGTTCCATCAACGCCAATAACGCCAAAATCATTCCCTTACACCAGCTATTGTTCCATTTATCAATGAACATCTGGATTTCTTCTACCACTTGTTCCCATTCCTCTTCAGTAAGTTCTCTGCCGCAATACTTCTTATAGAATCCATAGCTTTCCTGCATTGCGCTATTATAATCAACCAAAAGTGCCTGGTCCAAACCTCCAATCAGCGCCAGAAATAGTGGTTCCCCCTGGTAGACATCATCCAGCGATTCTAAAGGCAGTGGTTGAGTACCATTAAGAAACACAAACATATCATTGAACAGATTTTTTACTAACATAAGATGGTCCATTCTTTTCCTCCTTATGAAGCCTTCAAATCACCGATTCTTAACTGACCAACAATCTGCGGGCTATTTTTTTTCGATTTCCTATTTGATGGCCGGCGCTTTCTTTTCAAAATACGCCTTTTACAGTTAGCCATGTCATCATACAGGCTTTCCTGGAAGCTCACTCTCTTCATCTGCAAGTAGGCATCTTCGCAAATCGCTTCTTCCAAACTTTGTACATGACACAAGAGACGGTAAGCCTCACTGTTTTCTTTGTCCTCATTATCCAAATGTTGGATATGGTCTGCTAACCATAAATAATCCTTATTATTTCGGTATTCTTCAAGCGCACGAATTGCGGTTTCTTTAATTTGCTGGCAATTCGCCATGTAATCCACATCCATAACCGGAGGAAGCGGGGCATAATAACATTCTGGGTAATCTGCCTCAGCGAACGTATTCTCAATCTGCCTCATCATCGCTTCTATTCCACTGCGAAGTCGATTTAAATATTCTCCGTCAGGCACATCCGCCTCCGGGCACCCCCTTATTTTCCACATATTCCACCGGTCATACAGAGTTTGAAGCCTTTCCCCAAATTCGTCCGCCAGCCTTTCGTAGTCTGCCTCCTCCATCTTCCCTCCTTTCCAGTTTGGGCATACCAAAGCTTCCAGTTTCTCATCGCTGATAATAAAGCCGCATATAAACCCACTTCTTTGCACGGTGCAGCCATAACGGTAGCGTCCACTCAGCCTTCCTTCTGTTTCCTCTTTTTTATTCAGATCAATATTGTGGCAGTTCCTACACGATTGTTTTTTCATTTGGTCCTCCTTCTTTCGTTATACGTACATTACGGCCGTATTGGGTGCTTACGTGCAATACGTTTTACTCCACTCATTGATGCCTTTTACGAACCCAGTGAAGTGACTAAGCCGCCATGTCGATAAAATCCTTTAGCTCCATCTGACCTGCAACCTGTTTATCTGTTTTTTCATTTCCATACATCCACCAGCGGAACACACTCTCACCATCCTTCCAGTTTCCCTTAGATTTACCACTGGCTGTACGCGCCTTTACCATACGGTCAAAAGCTCGTATGTAAGCATCGCGGTACTTGGGATATCGCTCAAATTCCCGTTCCCGGCTTCTTATGCTTGCCAGAGGGCAACCGATGCACCCAATCCTACAAAAGCCTTGGTCATACAGACAGCAATAAGGCACCTGATACTTACGGATAAAGCACCAGATGTCCTCCTCTGTCCAGTCGATGATGGGATTTAATATTCTTTTTCCCTTCAAGCTGCATATTTCTAATTTTCTACGATCTTCCTCGTTATCACAATTTAGATAAATAGCCCCTTTCTTCTTATGAATCTCTAAGAAATCCCGGTTGGCTCTTTTCCTGCTTTCTTCCCAGCGGACTCCGGTCACCGTAAAGGCTCCCTCGCCCCCTCCTTCTTTCAGCACTTCACAACAGTAGCGTGCTGTACGCAGCGGCGGCATCTGCTTCTTGACAATCAAATCCCACATGGTCAGCTCCGGATACTCAACCTTGACATCTGGAAATGCCTCCCGTATAAACCGCACCAGCTCCGGAGGATCTACTGTTGTCAAATGATAATGTGCCTGAAACTTCACATGGGCCATCTTTGCAAGCACATAAAGCACAACACTGTCTTTTCCGCCGCTGAAGGCAAGGTAATAACCATCCTCATGATACCGGACCGCAGCATCTTCAAACATCTGAAACAACTGGATTGCCCGTTTTACCTTATCTGAAAAATCATCAAAAAGTCTGTATTGTTCCATTCTCTCCCGTCCTTCGCAATTATTCTGCTATTGACGGAAAAGCCATTCTTTCCGGTGTGTCTTTTTACGCCGCTAACCGCTTTTCTTTCAAGGCCTCGGTCCGCAGTAACCTGGCATTTAACGGCAACCAGGAGTTTTCTCCGGGAAATGAGGGAATGGAACCTTTTTAGATTTCAAATGGGATTGTTGCATACGCTATGGGCGTTATTTTAAGAATTTGTGCATTTAAAATACGCCGGTATGGACATTTACGGTTTAATTCCTCTACCCAGTCTGAGAATATCATTTCAATCTCTAGGTCCAGATCATCATGCTCCAAACGCAGCAGGATATATTTATAAGCCTTTCGGTAATTTCCCCGCACAGTTACATAAGAATACTCTACTTCATATAACGGAGCTGTCAGCCGTCCTGTCAGGAACTGTGTTGGGTGGAGCTTTTTGATGAATTCCCGGTACTCTTCTGTTGCCGGAAGATTCCCTCCAACCCCAATCTCTGCAAACGAGGCGATATCTGCAAATTTATGTATATGCATAAACCTCTCCTATCCTAATGAAAGTCACCTTAAATGCATATAACCTTATCCTCAGCGGAACAATATCTATATGCATGATTGGATAACCGTTCATCTGCCGGAACTTCCTCTGCATTAATGGACTGTATCAAATCCGCCAGTTCCTGAGAAACTACAGCATCCTCAGCACCCAGGGTCGGAAACAGAATCACCTCATCTACACTATAAGGAATGATTAAGAAATCCTTTCCCACATGTAATTCACAGTATCTCATGAGCCCGGGATAGAGTAAGACTTCTGCACCACAAAAGTGAATCCGGTTTGTTAAAACATACATCATGTCCGTTATTTTCATAAGCACTGGTGGATACTTATTTACCATATTGACCAATGCCCTCTGATACAATTCCTCTTTGTCCACAGACCAATAGTTCAAATGCTTATTTGTTATCATTAAGGTTGCTGCTATTTCTTCTGTTTCTTCACATAATAATAAAAATATAACGGATAAATCCAGATATGGAATGTTTGGGATGTTCTCCAGCATAGAAGCGTTGTCGTGGGTATTTACCAGTTTACACATGATTTTATCTTTGATTTTCTCAAAACTCATATCATTTACAATCTCCTGCATACCAGCCGGTATATCTGGCGCCGATGCATAGCATTCCAGTATCTCATCAATAATCGCTTGAAGCCCTGTTCCTTTTTTGTAGCACTCAAAAAAATCTTTCAAGTGAATAGAGGGGCGAAACTGCTGCCCCTCTTTTTCAATGCACAACTGTGTCTGGACTATGCCATTGTTGATAACCGGTTTCAGAACATGCACATGGAAACCGGCCCCTAATCTTTTGGCTACTTCAGAGCTGACAGCTTCGGCAAATTTTTCTAATGTCATCATGATGTGAATCTCCTTTTCAATTTAGAATTTCGTTTCACAGTGGAATGGTCACAGTTTAAAATATCTGCGATAGCCTCTATACTGTAACCCTCGCTTCTCAGTTGCTGTATAACTTCTTTTCTCTCCTTTCTTGTTGACACCCGCACAATTTTGGGATGCTTCTTTTTTAAAATTTTTTGGGAAATCGGATTATTCAGGCCATGTTCATACAGAAACCGGGCCTCCCTTGCATTGACTCCCATTAAGATTGCAATGATAAGGCAATGATATCCCTCCGAATCGTAAGAATCTCTCATCCGCTCCCTCCTTTCCGCCTTCTGGCTTCTTCCTCCTTTCTGCAAACAAAAAAAGAGACACCAAAACAATTCATTTTGATGTCTCTTCATTCCCGCAGCACAATAGCTGCTCTTATTCTGTTACTTTAAAATCCTGCTTCCAGTTTTTAATGCCGGAACAAAAACTACTTGTAATCCTTGGATTACATAAATCAGCTTTTCCACTCATTTTACCACCATATATAGTTTTTGTCAACTTCATTGCGCTATATATCGTGTTGTTCTCCTGCCTGTTCCAGTACCAGCTGTTCCAGGCTTTCGCTGATATAAAATCCGTTCTTTTTCATTTTTTCGAGAACGGAAGCAATCTCCGGAATAATCCCCTCTCTCTTGGCTTTCAAAAGGACTCCGATTGTTCCGGTAACTTTTAGACCGAGATATTTTGCTGTTTTTTTAGCAGCATTGTCATCTATCACGACTAAATCGTCCGCTGTCCCCTCCTGGGCCAGAATCATGACTTCCACTTCTCCATCGTGTAGCTTCGCCTTATACATCTTTTTATCTGACTGGTTTGCGATTTTTTCCACATGTATCCAATTCAATGCAGTCTTTAATACCTGACATGCCGAATCGTCTTTCTCTGTCACCTCACGGTACACAGCCTCCGGGATACAAATCTCTGCATAGAGCGCCTTCAGTATATCCAATAATCCAATATTACAAAGTACAATGATGGGGGTGGAATTTACAATCACTCTACGCATTCTCCAGTTCCTCCAAAAACTCTGCTTTATTGTCAAACTGGAAAATACTGACCTTCCCCTTTCCCAGATATTTAATAAATTCTTCTTCTGTCATACCGGCTATCTGGGCACAGTATCCTATGGACACATTATTCTGCGTATAATATCCTACTGCTACCATACATCTGGCAAATGCAGCGGCCTCCTCCTCACTCATATGTGTATCATACATAACTGCATCCGGTATGCGGATTGAGATCTGGCACATAGAAGCCCTCCTTTCTGTTCCAGACAATTTATGCTTTTACAAATCTAATATATCATATCTGCCCCTCTTATTCAAGCAAACAACTTTTACAGGGTCTTTAGAACTAAATCATCCTGCCTTTTTCATAGGTTCCTCATCTTCCCTATGGATACAAGTGAGCAGTCTGTCGGCTGCTCCCTGTATCTCATTCTTTAAAAGACCATACAAGCTGGTAAAGTTTCCAATCCTGTTTTCCCGAAATGCATACTCTGTCTCAAACGCACGTATATAAGCATCTGTCTTGCAAAATAGGATAAACAGGTCTTTATCATTGATGTACAGACTGGCTTTCTTGTCACAGATATAACTGTTCTTTTTACAATACCGGCCACCATTGGAATTTTTCATTGCAATGCCGCGTCCGTTTTGTATTTCTACAAACCATGGGTAATTACGTTTATTCCCCTGGGAATCAGTATCATACCGGACAATCTTAAGTTTTGTGACAATACTGTAACCCTCCTTATCTGGATTACCAAAAATCTTTTCCTGGGGATAATCAAATTCCCACAGATGATTAAAGAGCGCCGAGTATATGTATTTAGCTTCTTCTGGGCTGATATTGGCATAGACACTCACTGTATTATCCCCTGTTCCTTTGCTGTAATCCAGCATATTAAGACGGATTAAGGACCTTTCCCCAACTTCTGACACGTCTCCGGACGCATGGATATGAGCCGGAAATAAATATGACGCTGGTTTTAAATTATCCATGAGCTCTAACAGTGCCTTATCTGTTTTATACACAGCAATCTGACCGGATACTACGTTAGACCAGTCCCGTTCTTCCCTTTCTGCCATATGTCTCCTCCTCTATCTGATGAACCGGGCGATGAGACCTGCCAGTTTGACTGGCATTGTATTGAAATCTGCAATATTCAGAAATCCGTCTTTGTATATTTCCTCAATCATCTCACGGTCATCACCAATTGCTGCGGAAAACAACTTAACTCCTCTTTTTTCCAGGCTATATTTGGCTTCTTGCAAATCTGCTTTTGCAATTTCGCCTTTATATCCTTGGGCATAAGGCTGTCCATCTGAAATCATTAATAATATTTTTATATCCTCTGGCCGGTTTAGCAGTTTTTGCCCTACAAATCTAAGTGCTACTCCATCTCTATTACAATCATAGGTACTAACACTCATGATTCTTAAATAATCCTGATTGTCTACAGAATCAAAATCTGCAAAAGAGTAAATGTCTACCACTTCCGTATATCCCATATCATGGGTTGTATGGCCATACAGCATAACCGGTATTCCCAGATTCCGGCAAAACGTATACATGACAAGACCCGCTTTTTGTGCAGACTCAATCCTGCCACCGGATGACATAGAACCTGAAAGGTCAAGCAGAACCGCAAATGCGATTGAAAATCCATCTTCCGGTTTTATTGTTTTTTCAAAAATCTTATCATCCAGCCGGTACAGATTTCCACGGCTTAAACGTTTCCCCATGTAAAGACCTGATTGCGTACCTCCCTCCAACCGCTCCAGCACATCTTCAAGCGATGCTTCCAGCCGTCTTGTGATTCGGTTTATTTCTGGAGCAATCATTTTATATTCTTTTTCCAATCGCAGGGGAACTGTTGTCATCCGGTGCATTTCAATCACTGAATCTTTGTGGATACCATCCAATTTAAAATTTGCTGCCTCCTCCTCCAGATTCCTTTTTAAATCCGATTCCTCATCCTGCAGAAACTTCTCCTCTGCTATTTTCTGCAAAAGATTAGATAATGTCTCATCTATCTCCGATCCTTCCTCTGTTTCCTCTTCTCCTCCTTCCTGCCTCTGCCCATCTCGCATTTTCTCAAGTGCATTTTCTAATTCTTCGTTCTTACCGTTCTGATTTTGAGATTCCGGTTCTCCTTCCAGCTCCCCGTCCCAGCCTTCAATTTCCTCTTCCACTTCATTCTGTTCTTCCGAAGCACCGATAGTCTCTGAAAGTGCCACCCATAACATTTTCCGCTTTAAATACTCCTGAATTTTCTTACTCAGTTCTTCCTCCGAAAGCCGGTTTATTTCATTTTTCAGGCTCTTTGCCGCTGTTTTAATGGCCTGTCTGATGTATTTCCACAACTTTAGCATCAGGCGGTTCGTAGCATAAAAGCGAATATCCGGGTCAGCGCTTACCACTGCCTCATCAATGATTTTACGGCAGGAATTTAAGCGGGAACAATACTGTTTATCATATTCTTTTTCTGCCTCTGTCCTTCCGGCTCTGGCATAGCGGAAAATCATATCCAGCATAATGGTCAGTCCATCGCTCTTTTCTGCCTTACGCGCTTCCTGCGTTGGAATATGATGAATGATAAGCGCGGCATTACGTTGAATTCCATTTTGAATACTGCCCGGATACTTCTGGCACATAAAACTTTCAATATACACATCTTCCAGTACGTTATTTATATAAGAAGCGGTTTTCTGTATCACCGAGGCTGCCACCACGTTATGGGCATTTAAGTATCCTTTCATCTCCTCCCAGGCTTTTCTTTCGTATACCAGCTGCACCTGTGGAGGCTTTGGATACACACGCCATCTGGAGAATCCGCTTACATACCGGCCCCGCCGTTTGAAATCCGAACATCTAAGATGGCCGCATTCATGGGCTATAAACCCCTCATGGCTCTTTATTTTAGACACCCGGCTCGTCATCAGATTTGTGATTAAGTTCGCCGTATTTAAGTAGAGGAGCCGTCCATTTGTAAATGCAATCCTGGCGTCATCGGACTCTTCATAATCCATGAACAGGGTAATATCATTCTTCTGTCCCAACAATCTGACAGATTTTAACATGGTGTCATGATAGGATTGAGACAGAAAAAAATCTTTATCCGTCAGCCTTCCCATTCTATTTTTTATTTGATTACGTTTTTGCTGCACTTTTTTATTCATTGGTTCCTCCTCATTTTTTTATGCCGCCTGCGCCTCTGTGAACGCGGGTATCACCAGTTTTTTATAAATTTCCTCCCTTTCCTCTGGTTCCGGCGCTGCTTTCGCAACGAGCGTGCATTTTGCTGCTTTCAATATATCCTTCTGTATAAGGTAAGCCCACACCCAGTCCTCATATTCCCGGTATCCGCATACTCCGCCCGTAATCATTTCTGTATTGCAGTGTTTTTGTACTTCACAAACAATATCCGCCATTTTCTTTAAGAAAGTCTTATCGTCAAATTTCACTTTCTTCTTGACCCGGGCTACCATTGCCTCCGCATTGAGCGGCTCTAAGTAATGAACCATACGCATTCTGGACAAAACGGATTCGTTAAATCCCCGGCACCCTTTATATCCCATATTGGTTGTAATGAGGATTACTGTGTCGGGATGCCGTTTCACCACTTCTCCACTGGTCAGTGTGATTGCCGCACCTTCATCCAGCAGTCCATTTAACTTAACCAGAGTACCTGGTTTGGTAATAACAGAAGGCTCCTGTATTTCCACCAGTGATGGTCTTCTGCACCCAGTCACAATAGGGGACTCTACCATGACAAATTTCTTATCATCCTTCCCATTTTCAAATCCATTTTGATAAAACATGGTCAGGATTTTTCTAAACGCCTCTTCTTCACTGATTTCGTTGTCGTACAATCCACATATCTGCGCCAGAGCGGAAGCCGGGTCCATGATTAGATCCTGATACGTTGGGATGGGAATCTGAATCTTTCCCGGCCGTTCACCTGTATTGGGAACCATGGAAGATACCAGATCCACTTCATCTGTTCCCTCGCTGCATGTAAAAGCATAGTACGGCAATCCTAACAACTGTGCTATAATTTTTGCGTTTGTTGTTTTGCCTGTGCCAGCTTCCCCGACACTAAGGAAAACCCGCATGGGGCTGTTGATAACCGCGTCCATAATCTCCTGTGCTTCTGATGATACATTGTATTTTTCCGGCAGCTTAGGAACCAGATTTTTTTCCTCATCGGTAAGCTCAAATTTGCGGTCATACTGCTCTTTTAATTCTGCTATTGTTCTTTCACAGTCCTTACATTCCAGAACCTGAAATTTTCCATATATCGTCTCGGTCGGGTTATAATCTCCATCGGCCAGTTGACTGGTAAGAATTAACGGTACATTTCCAGACGCAATACTATCCCCGTCAAACAAAATACCAGACTCACCGAGAGACGCACTATTGACAATTCTTCGGTACAGATTGTCACAGCATAGAAAAGCCAGGTCCGTTGCCTTATCCGCATCCGGATATCCATTTTTTATCTCATCGTTTAACAGCAAGAAGGCTTTGGAAAATTCATCGTCATGAAGAGAACCTTCTGCTAAGCTTGCAAAAATGAACATCATGATAATTTCCCTGCCGCTTGCCCCCCGCTCACCAATCTGCGGATATGCCGCCAGTGTTGTTCCGTTCTTTACAATCCCTTTCCATTTACCATCCTGTGGATGATACACACCGATTCTTATTTCAGAACCGGCAGCCACAGGCTTTGCGTACTCCATACAATACCATTTAACCGTTCCCGACACTGTCTGTACACCAAATGCGCCTTCCTGGTCTCCTCTTATAATTGCAGATACGGCCAGCAGTGCTTTTAAAGTGGAAGCGTGCAGGGTTGCACGCTTCATTCTTGACATATGGTTATGGACGGAAATACAGGATGCCTCCGTTGTGTCTTTTTTCCCGCGGTTTGCAGCCACGCCCGCAAATGGTTCCGGCAAAATTCTGGTAAATGTCCAGTTTTCAAAAATCTTCATCATCTTTTGATTTCCTCCTTCTTATGCAGCTTCTTGTCCGGGAATCAGCCCCTGTCTCTGTGCCTCTGCACGCAACCTTACTGCCAACAGGGTATTTCTCTTGCCGATATCACTGTTGGAAATTGCCATATAGAGAGCTTTCTTTGATCCAACAAGATGAACCCGAAATTCTGCCCGCGTGACTCCTGTATAATAAATATTTCGCTTTAGCATCGGCCAAAAGCAGGTAAGTACCGGGATTATCACAATTGGAAATTCGGCTCCTTGTGATTTATGTATACTTGTTGCATATGCTAACTCAAGGATTGATAACTCATCTTCCTGATATGTTTTAATGACATCTCCAAAATCCACGGTCATTTCCATTTCCCCAGCTTTTGATTTTCCAATCTGGACAACCCTTCCAATATCTCCATTAGCAATCTCTTCTGTATTATGCGTCTGCATAACCCGATCACCAACACGGAACAAACCGTACTTGGTTTCCCACTCCGCTTTATCAACAGCAAACGGATTGGCAATTCCCTGCAGCCGGTTATTTAAAGCAGTTACCCCTGCCTCTGTTTTAGCGCGTAGAGGTGATAATACCTGAACCATATCCAAATCACCGCCGTTTCTTTCCAATTCCTCCTGATATATTTCCGAAATTTTTTCTGCGGCATCATATGCGTCTTCCACATAGGTAAAGGTAAAATCATCTCCATAAAGAAGATTCTTTTGATTTCTGTTTATCAAATCCGCATTCCATATGATATTTGACCCCTTCGCCTGCCGGAAAAACTCGTCCAGAACCGTAACTGGAATCACATCGGAGACAATTAATTCTCTAAATACATCTCCCGGTCCCACCGATGGAAGCTGATCCGCATCACCTACCAATATAAGTCTGGCTCCTGTCTTGATTCTTGAAAACAGCATACTGGCAAGCTTCATGTCGGACATGGTAAATTCATCCGCAATAATCAAATCCTCTTCGAGGATTTCGGGTTCCATATTGTCCATCTCATCATCCGTTACATATAATGCTTTGTGGATTGTAAAAGCCGGATACCCAGTGCTCTCTGAAAGTCTTTTCCTGGCTCTGCCTGTGGGTGCGCAAAGTAGTACAGACTTATTTTTTTCCAGACGTTCAAATATCTGAAGAATAATTTTGAGGATGGTAGTCTTTCCTTTTCCAGGGCCGCCAGTGATGATGGATACCTGGGACCGAAATACCATTCGGACTGCCTCCTCCTGTTTTTGTGCAAGCGTCATTTTACTTTTTGCTAAAACAGCCTCTAATTCCCGCTCAATATTATACGTGTTCCCCGGTGAACGGAGCAGCCTGACAAGATGATACGCTGCCTCTTTCTCCGCCTCCCGGTATGCCTTTAAATAAATAGCCGTTCCATCTGCCTCCAGAATCTTATCCTTCATTACCAGCTCATTTCCTGCCAGCTTAATCTGTCCGCGCCTGACTGTATCAGTTGGAAAGCCTGCATTGAGCACCTTATATGCCATATCGACAATGATGGTACTGTCTAAATACAGATTTCCTTCTTCAGCGCCCTTTCTCAAAACATATTGAATAGCCGCTTTAATCCTTTCAGGCTCATCCGGAGCGAGGTCTTTACTGGCTCTGGCAATGGAATCAACGGTAATAAAACCAAACCCTTTGATTTCACAAAGACGGTATGGGTTTTCCTTCAACAGTGTCACTGCTTCCAGACCAAAATGCTGTTTGATTTTTTCGGCCTTTTTGGGTGTGACGTGGTAAGGTGCAAGATACGCCATTAATTCCCTTAATTCCGCACTCTTCTGATAGGATTCAATAATAAATTCCAGCTTCTGTTCAGTAATTCCCTTAATAGCAAGGAGTTCATTAGGATGATTCTCCATAACAGTGAAGGTATCGGTTCCGAACCGGTTGACAATCTCTCTTGCCATAACCGGGCCGATTCCCGTAATCAATTCGGAGGACAGATAACCGATGATTCCCTCCCGGCTTTTGGGAAGGAGAACCCTCGACCAGTCAACACCGAACTGAAGGCCATATTTCTTGGACCTTTTCCAGTCTCCCTCCATCTCAATCTCTACATTATTCATACAAGGAAGTTCTTTTCCAAATGCAGTGAACGTCACCTCTGTTCCATAATTGGATATGACTGCTTCACTTGGAATACAATCCAGCTCCATACTGCTGTATTCAGCCACGGTATAACCATTCCCCGGGTTTACATACAGTCGGCTCTTAAATTTACATACCATCGGTTCTCTTCCTCCCGCTTACCTTGAAACATAAATGTATCTCCCATCATTGACTGCATAAAATCCGTCCTGCTTTAAATATTCGGTAATGGTATTGGCTTGCGCGCCCGGATATCCAGGAAGATTGCCAGCCCGTCTGTAACCCTTTGGGGTGCGGATATTACAGACACCATCGGTACGAATCCAAAATTCATTTTTTCCATGTGCAAATATATTGGTAGATATCGCTTTGATTCGTTCCCTTCCGCACCGTGTATACCATTCATATACCGGGGTGTCCCTTTCGTCCTGACCATTATTTCCATCATCCGGACCTTCCTCGGCCGCTCCACTTCCACTGCCAGACTGTTCTTTTTCCTCCGATGATTTAATTATCCTGATTCTCCATTTTTTTCTGATAAGCAAGTAATACACTGCAAATGGAATTCCAATCGATACCGCATTCACAATAAGCCCCAAAATCATGGGAGCTGCCAGCTGTAACATCACGGTCCCCGCTGTGCACATAAAAAATACCATGATGAATTTCTGTACTTTCTTTTCATTCATCTTCGTTTATCCTCCAAAAGCAGGCGGCTAGAATGCGCCATCACATCCTAGCCGTCTGTATTCATACTGTTAAATCAATTAAACGGAAGACCTTCTTCCATTCCACTCGCTACATTCATAAAGTCATCGCCGGCAGCTGCCCTCGCAGCCCCTCGCTGGGATGCGCTTCTTCCTACCGCGCTTCGGCTAGGTGCCTGACGCTGTGATGTATTTCTGCTGGCAGCCGGTTTTGCGGCGCCCTGATTCGTAGCTGGCGCTGCTGCTCTGGATGCCGCAGTGGCTGCTCTGGGTGCCTGTGTTGCATTTCTCGTCACCGGAGCTTCTTTGGACATCTGTGCCGCTGATGCATTTGCAGGATTTGCTGTTCTGGACGGAGTCGTGCTCTGCGCCTGCCCATTATCTGCCTCTCTCTTTCCATCAGCGAACTCAACATCGTCCGCTTTCAAAGAAACGCCATATACCTTTTCTCCCTTTTTATTTGTGTAGTTATCATTCTGCATTCTTCCGCTTACCACCACACGCATACCACTGTACCAATACTGTTCCACAAACTCTGCTTTCCTATCGAATGCCACACAGTTAAAAAAGTCTGCTTCTGGTTCTCCTTCTCTCTTTGGTATCCGGTCCACCGCCACAGTAAATCTGGCAATCGACATCTGGGCTTTCTCTGAAAAACTCACCTCCGGATCCCTTGTCAATCTTCCCACAAATATACATCTGTTCATTTGTTATCCTCCTTCGTTTTTATACAAACCCACTTTTGGATTGCTCCATCTTAGCTTCATGCGCAAAAATAGACACGGAAAGATGGTTTCTCTCCCTGCCTTTTTATACGGCAATGCCGCCTTCTCCTGTATCATCTGTTCCCCAGATTTCAGCCATCTCCTCTGGAAAGGCTACTGCAGCCACATCCCGATACCGTCTTGCTCCTTCATCATTCAACGGGGCCTCCAATGAAGCTTTCGACCAAAAGATTGCTTCTTCTTCCGGTACATGATAGGGACCTGTGAGAAATCCTCCGTAATTCCACCGGGGTACGGAAGGCTCTAAAATCGCTTCCAGCTCCCCCTTTGTATCTGCATTCAGTATCATCTGACTTTTCTTTAACATAATCCCAACCAACAGGACAAATGCAAAACACTCTGCTCCGTATCCATTGACACGTCTTCTGATACTTTCTAAGGCGCTACAGGCACTAAGCTTCATTCTCTCTGTTTTTGTCTCATCACTACGCAACTCTTGTTCCGTATGACGGCAAATTGCTTCGATGATGAATTGTTCTGTCCATCCCATCATATCCAATCTGCTCCTCTTTTTTCTTCAGGCCAGACCACCAGTAATCATCAATTCCCTTATCATTTCCAGCCCAAATCCCATCTTCTCTCTGGTCCCAGGTCTTGCGGATGCATTTTAATTTTAGCCGGTCACAGCTCTCATAGAGCCTGCAGCAACCCGCACGAATCTGGTCCCGCTTTTTCCGTTTCTCTTCACAAATCTTCCTTCCATAGTAACGCTCCTTGTTCTGACATTTACCACAAGTAGAGGACTTATAATCACCATAGCAGCCGATATCCATGAATTTGTCCATGTCAAAGTATTCCATGACCATCTCAAGACCGTTCTCCTTTAGGACTGCCAATGCCTTCTCAAGGCTCTTATACTGGTTTACTCCCGGTGTCCCCAAAAAGCTGTATCCGGATAAAGCATGAGCGACAATCGGTTTTAATATTCCTTCCGTTACCCGTACCGTCTTGTCAAATGGATTTCCAACAAAACTGACCGGACTCTTACTGCCAGCACCACGTTTTTTATTGGTACTGCTTAACCACAAATACTTTTTATCATCATGGGGAGCATCCAACCGTATCTGAAAACCTTCAATCTTTCCGGATATACTGTAAGCCGGGCATAGGATTCCCTGGTTATTCCGATATAACGCAATATCCCAGTTTTGGTTTTGATTCATGTAAAATCCCGGTATGCCCGCAAGAGAATATCCTTCTTTTATCAGCCTCCTTGCGAGCCCCTCAGTCCCATGAACTGGAGTACTGCGAAAATGGAATACCTCAATCTGGTTGCTTGTTAGCCCCCGGTCCATCAGTTTTCTCCGGTGAGTTTCCGACAGGGACAGCATCTCTATGAGTCTCTGATAAATCTGACTTCTTTTCTCAAGATTTGCTGTTTCTTCCTCCTCTATCTGTGTCATCGTTCCTGTGAAGCTGCTGTCATAGCTGTTTCTGCAGCCAGCGCCCTCATGCAGCGCCGTCTTAATTTCACGATAGGCAATTTTATACCGATCCACACCACAAATTCCCATCAGGTCTGCATAGAGTGTCAGCATATTTCCATGAGCGCCGCATTTAAAGCAGTGATAGGTATTTGCCAGCTCACCGTCTTTTACAATACGGAAATTCATTTTTCCTCTGGTATCGCCACAGAACGGACATACGACATTAAAGGAATTTCCTTCCGTCAGCCTCTTAATTCCCAACAAATTTGCTACATCTGATATGTTAAACATCTTTTAAGTATTCTTTCCCGCTGCTTTCACCATGCGGCCTACAGCGTGCTCAAAAGCAATCTGGCGCCTTGTCGGATTGTTTCATTTCTGCCGCGGTAATTATAGGCTATCCACTCCAACGCCTTCACCCCTTCTTCTCCCTGATTGAGCAGCTCACTCAGACATTTATTGTTATAGATACCAAATGTGCAAACAATATTGCCAGCTTCCTCAATTGTCATATTTACAGCCGGCTGTGGGCTTACTTCGTTTGGCAGATTCACCATCGTCCCATTCTCCGGCATGATATGGCGGCTCAGAACCGGACGGTTCGTGTCTCCCTTATCTGCCTTCTGTTTATCTTTTGCAGACTTCCTTCTGGTCTTTTTTGCATCTGATTCCATACCCCCATCTTGTTGTTTTGCTGTTTCTTCCGCATCCGTTTCCTCATGCCCTGATTCTGGGTTCATCTCTGAATCATTCATCATGGAACGTTCTTCAGATGCATCAACTTCGCTCTCCTCAGCTTCCTCCATCGGTTCTTCCTCCGGTAATTCATCCGGTACTTCCTGTCCGCCTTCCATTTCAGCGTCCAGTTCCATATCGGTTATTCCAGAGGCATCTCCTGCTATCCCTTCTGAATCCCGATCTGAGAAATCATATGCATCAGAGGACAAGCCATCATATTCCGGTATGCTCCCATCATATGTATCCGGTGGAAAATCCCGCATATCCGGGTCTACACCGCCCTGGTCGATGCAGTATTTATCCATTAGGTAGTATTTCATGGCATATGTGAGCGCACTGCCTTTTGCTTTCTCCGGCATTTCATGGGTACCGATGGCGTGGATTGTAACGGTTACCTCGTCTTCTGGCTTCTCTGCATTAATCCACTTTAGTTCTAAATCTGCCTCATACAGCCACATTTGACAATATGCTAAGAATTCAACATAGACAGAGTCCCCATTCTCGTTTCTCTTTGAAGCACATTCCGAAACAATTTCAAAGTTCACATTCCATCGGTTCATTGCCGGGGTCAGATAGCGGAAAATATCATCAATCTTTATAAAATCATAATTCACGTCCTCACTGTATGCGCGTTTTACCAATGCAGGTATCTCCGAGCGGATCTTTACCATTTTTTCCTGTAGTGTTAAAATCTTTTGTTCCATGTTCATTCCCTTTCTTAACGTGTGATTTGTATTCCATCATAATTGTCTCCACCTGGCCTCTTAGTCCATATGCCAGATCTCGTACCATCTCAAAATCCATATCCACAAACAATGCCTGATGGAGTTTTTCCTTTACCTTTGCCTGAGTCACAGCCTGCTGCAACTCAGTAAATAAGCGAGATTCTTCACTCGCAAGCACATAACCGCCCTGACCGGAATATACCACATCACATAAGTATTTTTTCGCAGTATCTGTTAGCTCACAGGACCAGTCATTCGGAGTTCTATGGCCGGCAAAACCGGCTTTTTCCCGCTTCAGCTTTCTTAACCAAACTCTAAGCTTTAATTCCAGAAAATGTCTCTCATTATCAGTCAAAATTCCTCCTATGTTATAGTAAGACAGAGGGTATTGATGCAATCAGACTGGCAATACGGTAAGATTCTCCCTGTATTTCTTTTTCCTCTTTTACCACCCAGTCACACCATTCCACTGCGAACCGAGTCAATATCTGCTGAAGTGTACGGTCCTCCTTTTGCATAGCAACCAGGAACTGGCGAAATGGATTGCAAATTTCCCATTCTGTTTTAGATAAATATGCTGCAAACAGCCGTTCAACTGATTCCGTCTGGTGGCCGCTTACCGAAACTTCATTGGGTGCAGAATCCCCATACGTGACCCAAGGCCATAAATTGGTCTTTGAAAGCTCTGGTTTCAGTTTACAGGACAATTTCACACTGCCCTCATTTCGTTCATCCCACTCACTACTGGAGGATAAACATATAAACCACTGCCCAATCAACATCATAAAATTATGCCTGATTCTGTAGTCTTCCTTCAACATAAGCTTCATAAAATCCGTATGGTCCACAATAACAACATTGAGATATCGGCCAACCAAGATTTCCTGTACCTTCTTTCCATCTATCACAGATACCATTTCTTCTGGCTGTCTCATTTCTTCGTCCATTTTCATTTTCCTCCCCTAACTTGCCTTATCCTCTTTAATATAAAAAGACTGTGAGGTATTTGTCTGCGCATACTCTCTGTAAATATCCGGATGCATAAGCTGCAGCACCTCCAGGCTGTCTTTATTGATGGAAGTTGTAACTTTCCTGTTATAGCCGGTCAAATACCTGATATTACCAGTTTCCAGTACCGCTTCCTCAGCTCCCTCCATGGCTTCCTTTATTGGCGCATAGGCAAGTTTCATCTGTTCATCTATCTGATCCATTTGACGCTTCAATTCTGACTTCCGTTTTTTCAGTTTCAGATAGGACGTCATGTTTGCCGCATATGATGGTGGGAGTACAATTTGTTTATTCTCCTGCACACCATAGCGTCCCTGAATGCTTTTAAGCATTAAGTCAGCCTTCTCCGTATACTTAGGTGGTTTTCTTAAAGCTACACACTGATTCCAGAAATACGATTCCTGCCGAATCAGTTCTTCTTCCTGTGCCAAATCACGCTCCAGGCGCCGTATGATAAGAGAACCCTCATGGTTACCATGAAGGCAGAGAAAAATTATGCCATCTACGTTAGCCACACTCATATAATGAATCCCCTGGAGAACATAGTGCGGTGGAATATTTCCACCTTCCCAGCCATTCATGTGGTGGTAACTGAACGAGGTTTTGCACTCCAACAAATAGATCTTTTCATCAAGCTTAACGAAAAAATCAAAATCAGATATCATAAACGGATACAGCGGATGCCGGAACATTTTACGCACAGCATACGGTCTGGTATCTGTGCGTTTCATAAAAATCTGAACCACCAATTCCTCCAGACGCTTTCCGATTTCCTTTGCTACCCAGCCATCATCATTCTGTTCTTTGATTTTTTTATGTACCTTCTCTTCATATAAATCCCTGGCTGTTTTCCATGGCGAGATGCCGCACACGGCCGCCGCATCACTCCCCCCAATCCCCAGTGTTCTGTATAATTTCCATTCGTCATGGGATAGGGTTGTTATATCCTCCACCAGCACATCTGGTTCATAATTCAGGTTCAGCATATTGTCTCCTTTCTGACAGAACAGTAGGGTTCCCTGCCCTGCCTTATTTCTTTCATCAGTACAGAATCGTTCCTGGGATATCATATTCATGGAAACGATAGGTCAAGCACCGTGAAACCATCTCTTCCAAATCGGTTAATGCCTTTGCACCCATTCCATTGCTCTGTGCCAGAAAAATCGCCTCACAGATTCCACAATAAATATCATAGCCATTACAGATTCCCGGTCCATGTCCGGCCTTAAACTGTTCTACCGTCTGGGCTGTCAGCGCCTTACTGATACCAGCCTTAATCATAACACTAGCCATAACGTTAGCCGGATAGCTGGCATATACATGAAACAGCTTCGACAAATCACCAATGGCCTCCTGATATCTGGCAAATATCTGTCCCATATTCTGAGAGAAATCTTCTATGGATGCATTATTCGTATGCTCCAATTTCAATGGTTTTCCTAAAATCAACGGCTTCTTCTCTGCTCCCAGCAGAAGAGAATAATAGATATTCGCACCACTTACGCCAACATCGGATGTCTGGACACGAATCAAAGCTGATAATACGTTATCTGCCTGTAAGCCATACTGGAGCAGCAGTTCCCGGTATGTATCCAAGAGTCCTTTTTCTTCCAATTCCCAGGACGCCATTGCCAGAGAATGACTGAACAGGCCGTTTGAAAAGGTAGCCTTGTCATAGTTTTCTGCAACATAGATAGATGCTACTTCAAATAATTCCGGCATTGGCAGGACGGAATAGTCACTTGGGTCTCCGCCATGTACCGCGCGCACCTTTCCTTCATGAATTCTCACAAGAGCATTTCCCTTTGTCACTTTCAGACAGTCATTTAATACCCGGGCTAATTTCCCCTTCGGCAAATCCAATAGCGCAGAACCTGCAATCCTGGCCCTGCTCTCGATTGACTTCATGGTGGTCTGTCCGACCGGATAATAGGTACTGCCAAGGCATAAGAACAGGCCGGAATTCTTCATTGTATCTTTTATGATTTCCTCTTTCTCGTCCATGTCCTTTATCTTCTCGCAAATCTCTGGTTCTTCCTCTCCGGCAATCACAAGAACAGTATTGGTGGGATGTTTCTGCCATTCTGCCCCGCACTCAATCCCATCCAAAAATTCGAGAAACTCTTCCTTATCATAGAATGTCTTTGAAAAATCATCTGCAAAATTCATATGCGCCCTCTCCTTATAAGTTAATTAGAACAGATACGATATGGCCTCCGCTGATAACAAACTCATAGCCATCCTTTCCCATCTCAACCATTTCGCCGATTGTGAGCTGGTCTCTCCCTGCGTTATCCCATCTTGCTTCTAACTTCATTTGTTTTCCTTCCTTTCTTTTATTTTTGTCCAGGCTTTATGCCTGAAAATCATCATTTGTTGCTACATGCAGTTTCTTATCCGCCCGGTCAAACAAATATACAAGGTCAGAAAGCTTCACTCCTTTATTTTCAATATTTAAGGCATGTATCACAGCTTTCCAATCCGCAATAGAAGTTCTATTTTTTCTGGACGGAATTAATATAATCTCATGAATGTCTACCGGAAGTATAAGGAGGCTGTCATTGCAGCTCTCTGAAATCTGTCCCAACAGATGATTGTCAATCATATTGCTGGCTCCATACAGGCCACTTTGATTTGACAGCACATACATAGGGTTCTTCTGTTCCTGATGGCTTTTGATAGATTGGAGCATCTCACCAAATGTGTTTCCTATTGGAGCTGATATCACCTTCCAGTCCTTAATTTCAACCATTTCAATCACCGGTGGATTGAGATCTGTATTTGACTTTGCCGTTTCCAGCACGTCCTGCAGCTCCACTTCCCACCGGTCTAAATCCTCGTTTACCACGGTTCTAACATACGATTCTCCATCCACCGTAATAAAAATCAAGAAGTACGCCACCATGTCGTAGTATCTGATATGCGGTATATACTTCAGCACTTCCTCATTGTCTTCGCGATTGGCCAATGCACAAACAAGATTGTTTTTTACGTTGCTAAAGCTATCTCCTGTGAGATATGGACCATTTAAGAATCCTCTCTTTTTTTTGTACTCTTCTATCACTTTTGTTACCGCCCTTTGAATGTCTTCCTCATTATCCAGCCAATGAAACTCACTGCCGTTTAGGTATATCCAAATTCCAACTGATTCACCGGATTTTTGGACTCCAACCCTGAGAAATTCCTCGTCCTGTTTTTCCATTCGCTGCGGAAATGTCGCTTTATATTCCGCTCCCAAGTTCTCCTTTAACTTCTCTTCAAAACTTGTCTTACGCGTTTCCATGTTCATTTTTTCTTTCTCCTTTTCTTTTTTAGCAAAAAAATAAGACACCAGAAACTTCTTCAAATTTCTGATGTCTTACTTACAAACAGAGATTGCTTCTCTGCCTGGCTTTCTTATGTTAGGCTCATGCCTGAAAAACTTAGCTTCCGGTTGCCCGGAACAAACATTCCAATGCGCTTAGTAAAAAAGCGGCACAAATCAATGTCATGTTTATTTTATCACTATATATAGTGTTTGTCAATATTTCAAATCTATATATAGCTATTCAATCCCATGTGATTGCTAAATCGTATCAATTCTTCATATCCTCTCTACTGTGTAATATCATGAAATCTGTTTATATCCTCTCCTATAGTTTTTCTCTATCCAGCTAAGCAGCTTTTTCTCTCCCAATTCCTCCATACAGAAATCATAAAGCTTGGGATTATATGCTTTCAGCCTTACGAATTTTTCAAAGCTTGTCAGATGACAGCCCACTGGACAGAACAGACAGCCGGTTCTTTGTTCTCCTGTGCACTTAAACGGCCCACATGATGGAAAGAACCCAATCTGACCGGGAACTTGCCCCACTTCGACCACCTCACCATAAGGCTCTGCAATTTCTAACTGTTTTTCCACTGTATACCGGAGCACATCCTGTGCTCTCCAAAATCCCATTGGCTTACTAAGTGGCCTTTCGCTTTCAAAGCTATTACAGCCAGTACGAAGATATGCTTCCTTGCGCCTGGCAGATTCCTCTGCCATAAGTGCTAAAATGGGATGCCGTCCAGTCTGCTTCTCATACAGGGCAATCGGCTCCTCATTCTGCTTAACACAGCAGTAGTGTGATATCAGAATATCCGATTCATACAGTGGTAGCCATTTTGTATACCCCTGCCGATACTCGGATTTTTTTCCATTCCGATCCAATCCATGCAACTTGTTGAGGGCCCATTCCTTTCCCTGCCTCGCATACCAGTCTTAGGTGTGGAAATATAGTAACCCACCTCTGTATCACGCAATAGCTGGTGGTCTATGTTAATCACACGGTTAGTTCAATGAAGCAAGATATACTTCAGGGTCAGTAGAAGGATAGTATGCAAACAGTATATCTTTATATACCAAATCGCCAGTAAATAAGTATCCTTTGTCTTTTTCCAAAAAACACAAATGCCCTGGTGAATGTCCAAGTGTATGCAACACTTTAATTTGCCGTCCGCCAATATCTATCACATCATGGTCAGTTACAATTTTTGTTGGCATTCCTTGAAATAGCTCGTAAGATTTATCCTTTCAAATTCTTCAAAGCAGACGGATTATTCTCTAAGATTTCTCCAACAGTGGGACATGTCTCTAAATCCAAACAATCGCCACAAGTAGCAACACCCTTTTCTAATGCACACTGGCGAATACCACACATATTATCACAAAATACGGTTTTAATTCCGTCAACACGACAACCTTGACAGTTAATATGCTCAGGAAGAATAGGTGCATTATTTAATTCAGCCCATAGCTTCGCAGTTTTTTTTCGTAATTCTTGGTTGTCATTGATTGTTGCAATATATGCATCACATTTTTCACAATCCAGTCCACAATATGCAATCATTTTTTTCATGGTTATGTACCCCCATAATTTCAAATTTATCAATTTCGTATCTTCTTGCATTCTTCTATTTTCAAATCATTACCTTGTTGAATTTATAGCCAACACCCCAGACAGTTAATATGTACTGTAGATTGTCTGGGGACGTGAATTAAGGATATTATAGGTTTAAGTAAACGTCCTCTTCCATCATTTATTCTTTTGATTTTTTATCCAGATACAGCAGATAACCACTCCGATTAAGGCTATCCCTCCCGTGGTTATATATGGTAATTCAATATTGCTTTCATACAGATACCCAGTTAATAAAGGAGCAATAACTTTGCTAAGATTTCCGGCGGTACTGGCAAATCCCATCAGTGTTCCTTTATGCTGATTGTCAGTTTTTGAAAGGGTTGCGTTTAATGTGGGTACTGTAATAGCAGAAGATACCGCAAATAAGCCAAAAACCACCAACACACTAACAAACCCAGTTGTCAATACCATGGCAAACGCTACTAAGGCTTTGCAAAACATACCTATCAGTATTAGTCGCTTCTCACCAATTTTTTTTGATAAAGGACCAGTCAAAAAGCTTTGTACTACAATCAAAATACCTGCTAGAGCCATCCAAATAACACCAACTTGCTTAGTGGAAAATCCAAACTTATCTACGACATACAGCCCCGTAATTCCTTGCAAGCCTGTTTGACAGAAATGCACGACGAAAATAAGTATCAAAACCATTCCTGCTGAGCCAAAAATTATACTTTTCAGGTCTGAAAAATCAAAGGGTTTTCTTTTTTCCGTCTGTCCTGAACGCTCAATTGACTCTGGCAAAAGTGTTAGAATTAGCAGAAAGGCAATAAATGAAATGCCGGCTCCTGTAAAAAATGGGAGCGCAAGCGAATAGCCTGCAAGAATGCCTCCCAATAATGGTCCCATCATTACGCCAACGCTCATTGAAGCTCCAAGTTGACTCATATTCTTGCTTCTTTCTTCCTCCGAGCTGGAATCTCCAACATATGCCAAAGATGCAACGGACGTAGCAGATGACAAAATACCTGATAAACTGCGAGCTATAAATAGCGTCCCAAAGGATGAAGCCAAACCGAACAGGAACAAACTGATGGAATATCCTATAATACCAATGCTGATAATCGGCTTTCTACCAATTCGGTCGGACAGTGCACCCCAAAAAGGTGCGCATACTGTTTGTGCCAGAGCATATACGGCAGTGAGCCATCCAAGCTCACGGCCGCCAGCACCTAGATTTTCCATGTAAAATGGCATGACCGGAAGAATTAAGCTATATCCTAACGCAATCACCAAAGTAGCAAGCTTTAAAGCGAAAATCGGCTTTTTATTCATCAATCGTCACCGTCCCCTCCGAGCCGTCCACCGTTATCATTTGACCATTTTTAATACTTCTCGTTGCTGTGTGTGTCGCCATAACGGCAGGGATACCACATTCCCGTGCAACAATACTTGAATGACTGAGAGGACCTCCAATATCCGTTACAATTCCACTTGCAGAGGCAAATAAGGGTGTCCAAGCCGGAGTTGTAGTAACGGCAACCAAAACACTTCCCGGCTGGAAATTTTTAAAATCTGCCGGATTATTTAGTACGCAGGCACGAGCTGTCACGACACCAGAACTGGTTCCTATACCCCTCAACACGGTTTTTCCATCTTTTTGTTTCTGTGGTGCATGTGATATGCTTTTTACTTTCTTCTCAGGTAACTGAGCTGGTGGCACATAGCCCTGGTACTTTTTGAGTTCCGCTTTTCGCTCAAGTATCGATTTTCTTCTATCGGATAAAGGTATATTTTCGTCTAACTGTATTATGAGTTTTTCCAATTCCAATTTTGTGAGCCAATAAATATCATCTATATGCGAAGTAGCTCCGCCACGTATAAGGCGTGCTGAAATTTCATGAAACATCCGGCGAATCAGAGGATGCCCCATTCCCATCAAATAAATAGCATTTTCACGCATAGGAGCAGTTTCCTGCGCCCAATGGAGCAACTTCAAAAACAGTTTTTTGCGTGAGCTACCTATATGTTGTAAAATTTCTTCTTCTGCCTGTTTCCTATGCTTTTCAAATTTGGATTGACGTAAAAAAGGACTTTCACCTTTGCCTTCTACAAAGGTTTTTATGGATTCAAAGGTTGGTGTAAGTGTTTCCTGCGGTGTGGAATATGCAAAATCAAATTCATAAGCGGTACGACCAAACTCTTTAAAATACTGATTGATTCGATTTTTCCATTCTATCCATACTTCCGGCGAAACTCCGTCAGGCGGAACTGAGGACATAAAATTTTCCGCTATCTTTGCTGTTGGATTACTTTGCAGATAAAGATTGAGAGTATTATTTTGCTTTACCCATTCCGAGAGACTCCACAGGTTCTTTTCGGCTTGCAGAGCAATCGTATCAAATCCAAGCAGGAAAACAGAAGTATCTGTTATACCAGCGCGACGAGCCGCTCCCTGAAAAAATTTTGTAAATAATGTTTCGCTGATAGAGGCGGCTGGTAATGTAAGCTGAATCCTCGTGAAATAAATACACGCTCCATAAAATACAGTCTGAATCCCCTCCATTATTTGATGAGCATTCAGCATATGCATGGGCTTTTCTTCCCATTGTTTAATCACATCCTCAAATTCTTTTCGTGTTGTTTCCCAGCGTGCAACACTGTTCGTGAGCGCACGGCGTAAAGATCGGGGGGAAAGGGATTTGAGAGCAATCAAAAGAGGCTTTGAATTAGCGGAAAGATAAACATATCCGTTAATAATCGTATATGCTCCGTTTTCTGGCAGTAGCTTTTTCGCACTTTTACCAAACATATCTATCCATAAAAGCGCCGACGCACGGTTGACTATTTCAAGCCCAAGTGTGGCGAATAAGGGCGTAACAGGATTTGGCAAGTGTTCCGCTAGACTGCCTCTTGTATATATAACATCCTTTTCCGGTAACGTCCATTCCGGCGGTAGGACAGTAATGGGGCGAGCCTGAACAATATACAACTTATCTTTTTCCAGTGCCCACTCTACATCCATAGGCATTTCATAATACTTCTCAATTTTTTTTCCAAGCTGTGTCAATCGCATAACTTGATTGCGAGTAAGAGCATGTTTTTTCCTAAACTGTTCAGGAGTTGGGATTTCTTCTGTTCCATCTGAGTTGCGGACTGTCATAATCTCTTTGTTTGCTACTTCATACGATACAATTCGTTCAGCATCTTTATCTACAACGATTGTATCAGGGGTGACTAAGCTAGAAACCACCGATTCGCCAAGTCCCCACGCGGCGTTAACAATCATTTCGCTGCGTCTGCCATTGATAGGGTTTAGCGTAAACATAACGCCGGACGCATCGGAAAACGCAAGCTTTTGTACTACAACAGCAAGTGCGACAATTTCCTGCTTTATATCATTCTTCACACGGTAAGCAATAGCGCGGGCTGTCCATAGGGAAGCCCAGCACCTCTTTACAGCGTCAAGAACTTCATTCTCACCTTGTATGTTAAGATAGGTTTCCTGCTGGCCTGCAAAAGAAGCGTCGGGCAAATCCTCGGCGGTTGCGGAGGAACGGACAGCCACCGCTATATTTCCCAATCCAGCATATGCGGTTTTAATTGCATCTGATACTTCCTGCGGCATTTCTCCATTATGGAAAAGCATCCCTATCTGCGTAGATGCATTTTCAAGCTGGCTGGTATTGTTAGAGTCAATACCGTCCAGCAACTTATTAATGTGAGGCTGAATATGGTTCTTTTCAACAAAAATCTTGTATGAAGTAGTCGTAACATGAAAGCCCTCCGGCACAGGGATACCCGCTGTCAAAAGTTTTGATAAAGACATACCTTTTCCGCCGACCATTTCAAGGGTTGCCTGTTTATGCAACAAGGGTAGAGTATAATAAATCATAATAACTCACCTCCATCATTCATAATTCCGTGTAGAAATATATCCATTGTTTCATCAAGCATTTTCTCCGGACTGGCTGATGGTCGGGATGTGTAAATGATTGATATAATGGAGTTAATTAACAAATGCGTCATAAGATCGGCATTCGTCTTACGGAAGACGCCTGATTTCACTCCATTTTCAATTACAGATTTTATAATATCCTGATATGCGTAACGCGCAGTTTTCAGCCGCTTTCGATAATCTTCTTCTAAATAGTCAGATTCTGTATTTAACCACATCAGCACCGTTCGATACTGCTTTGGTACTCCAAGATGATTCAGCATGATTTTTCTAAGACACTGTTCCGGCGAGGATTCATCGGCAATAATCCTATGAACCTTTTTAATTGTTTCTTCTATTTCTTTCTCAACTGCATATACAACAATCTCGTCTTTCGTTTTGAAAAAATCATACAGACTGGACTTTCCCATGTTTGCTAAAATCGCAATTTCCCTCATTGAAGTTTTTTGGAATCCATTTTTCTCTATGAGTTGCATAGCAACACTGATTATTTCTTCTCGGCGCTCTTCTTGTTGTTCTGGTGTAAGCATAATTCCTTTTGGCATATTATGATACCTCCTTATAACGACCATCGGTCTCTTCTTGTTTCGCATTTATTATATAGAGACCGATGGTCGCTTGTCAAGTCTAATTTTTTATACAAGAAAATAAGGCATCAGAAACTTCTTCAAATTTCTGATGCCTTACTTACAAGCAGAGACATCTTCTCCTTCATAATCTCATAGGTAATGCGTAAATTCATATTCCATAAAAAAAGTAAGGCGTAATTCCTTTCTTTCTCCATCTTTGGATATATCTATTATGATATATCAAATATTTCTTTTAAAATTCCTTGTAACTCTTGTGTTGGTGCTTCTTTACAAAATTGATATAGCCATTTTTCACATCTGCTTATTTCACGTTCAAAGCTATCAGAAAAATCCTCTGCTGACTTATCAATATCCTCTTGGAATTGATTATAAAATTCATCCCAAAATTCCATTAATAAATTATAGAATTTCAACTCTATGAGTATATAGGTAATTCTATCGAACTCCTCATACGTTATATTATTTCCTTGAGACATTTCTTTTGCCGTTTCATTTCCGCATAAGTAGTAAAACAGTAATCTTTCAATATCAGCCTTTTTCATAAATAAATATTTTTCACCCCATTGTATAAAATTCGTTATCACGAAACATTATAATTCTTAATGGTTATAAAATCAAGAATATATTTCGTTATTGCGAAACTTACAGACATACCAGGGGGATTATATATGCAAAAACTAAGACCAGATATGGATATTGGCCACAACATTCAATTTCTGCGACATTTAGCTGGTTTAACACAAGATGAAACTGTTGCCAAATTGCATCTTATGAATCTTAATATTTCTAAGAGCACTTATGCAAAATTAGAAACCAATCGCATGAATATAAAAGTTAGCGAGTTAGTAGCATTATCCATAATTTTTAATGCGAATTTTGATGATTTTTTTCGTGGCTTACGTGACGAATTTTCCTCACATTTTGATTGATATATTTTTAAGAGTGAACTCTCCATTGTCTAAAGCCAATGGATTTTCTGCTTCATCGACCTCTCAATCTACTATCTCCACAGGCATAATTTCGGGCAGTCCCTGCCCTATCTAATTGACTGCTCTTTCTCATTCTTTTTCCATTCACTCCTTTTTGATCAAAAAGTAAGACACCAAAAACTTCTTCAAATTTCTGATGTCTTACTTACAAGCAGAGAAATCTTCTCCGCTAAGTTCTATCCAGTAGTGTGCATCTGCCGGTTTTCATTTTAAACATATTTAAAATCTCCTGTTTCTAACCACATTACTTTTTCCTTCAACAATAGTGGTTGGTTGCATATCAGGGAACCATAAAAATTAACCAGAACACCTTTTCCTACCCTTGCTGGTTCTGCCCCGCTGCCGTCATCGCCCGCCACCTCATACAGATATTTTCCATCTGGTACTGTTGCCCTGTCGATTCTCATATCATAGAATTCGCAAACAATACCTTTGACTTCTACTTTCTCAGTTTTAATCTTCCTGTAATCGTATCTCATACATCCTCCTAATTAAATACTCTGATCTCATATTTGTTCTCTTTCCAGATATCAGGCTTCTTATACTTCTTGTCTCTGTTTACTTGATTTTTTATTATCTTTTCCTAAATTACCACTCTCCTTTTTGGAAGCAAAAAAATAAGACATCAGAAATTCGCAAGGATTTCTGATATCTTACTTTACAGACAGAGACTCTGCCTGGCTCGTTCATATAAAAGGCTTACGTCTAAAAATTAGCTTCCGGTATAGATACCACCGGAACAAACATTTGAATGTGGTTTATAAACACACACAAATCAGTACTACTTTCATGATATCACTATATATAGTATGTGTCAATATTTAACCTCCACATAAGGTCAGTTTACAAGGAACTACACGCAGACCGTGAAACGGGCTGCTGACAACAAACGGCGCTATGCTCCCGTCATGGGGCATAGCGCCGTTTTGTTGTGGGGGTATCCAAAGGGGGCAACGCCCCTTTTGGCACACGACTTTGCATGCAAAGTGTAGTGTGTTATACGCACTGTCTGCGTCGCCGCGAAAATGCCATTGCCGCCGGATAGGGCAAGGGCATTTGAAACGGTAGGAAAACAGTCTTGGATTTGTGGGCGGGTGCTTCCACAAATGCGGGGCTGATTTCAGCAGCAGGCAGGGCGTATATGAAAGCTCCCATCTTTGATTACCCATCAGCAAAGACGGCGAGGCTGTCAACGGCGGCGTAGCCGCTTGTACTATCCTTGGCACCCTCTCCCGTTTTTGCTACCTGCACCTTTTAACTAACACCAATGAGGTGTTTTGGCAATAATAGGAATAGGGTTATATGCGTCAATTTCACAATCTTTTAGGTCAAACTTGCTATTATCCGATAACATAAGTTTATCATCGATTATCTCGGCAAATATGATTTTCTTATACAATGCCAATGCCTTTATGTAATCTCCCATATTAACATGTTCTTTTTTGTACGACATCAGGTAAAAAGCCCCGTAATTGGGAACCTTTATTGCGATGCCTTCTTCTATGGACGCACCTTCCTTTGGTGCCGAAATTGCTTCTTTAGCTTCATTATTTTGTTCATAAAACTTGTGTAGCCAGTCTTTGCGAACCGTCCCTTTTTTCGTAAACATTTCTGAACTTAGCAGTATAAAAATAAAATTTTGGTATCCTTGCCTTAAACTTATATATTGCTGCAACTCTATTAAATTCATTCTTTTTCCTCCTATCCGCCAAAGGCATATTTTTACTTCGGGCCAACTTCGAGGTGTTGACAAACCCTATAAAAATTCTCCCCGTCACAAAATCCAGCACAGACCAACCAGCAGCAGACACGAAAAAAGACGCCCTCCCGGCGTCACTCCAAACACTTTACCATCCGTTTCAAATTTAAGGCCATAGCTGACAGAAGGCAGTGTGTTTCCGCTGCCTCTAACCCTCTCCTGTACAGACTTCTTAAATTATGCCTCGCTTTCTGGGCGGCAAAACTTCCTTCACACCATATCTGGCGCAGGCCCAGGATGTAGGCATGAAGCGCTGTCCCCTTTCTTTCGTGACATCGGCTTGTTGCTTCCTCAAAGATATTTACACGGACTGTCCGGCTCTTTTGGCTGGGGCTCACGCACCGGCTGGACATTGGGCAGGACCCGCAGTCCTTTCTCTCCGCGCGGTAAACCCTGCAGATATTGAACTCCTCCCTTTCAAGACTCCGCAGTAACAGCCGCTTCCCGCCAGGACAAATAAAACAATCGGTTTCTTTCTGATATTCAAAATCTTCCCGTGTGAATTCTGCTTTGTAATTCACGCCTCCCGTTGTTCCCGGCGTGTAAAGGCCGATTCCCATATCCTCCAGAACCTGACAAATCAGGCTGGTTCCATACGCGCTGTCTGCCCCTGCCGTTTTGATTGTTAGCCCCAGATGCTTCCTCATATACTCGATCCGTTCCAGATAAGGGCCGGAGTCATTTACATTTCCCCCAGTTACCGCCACGTCTACAACGATCCCATGGGCAGGATCCACGCTTTGGTGGCTCAGATAATGCGGCCCCGTCGGTTTTCCTGGCCTTTTGAGCATTCCGGCTTCCGTATCTGTCGGGTTGACGGTTTTCTCTATCGGGAGTTTTTCCTTTGGCGCGCGGCTTTTGCGCTTCGGCCGAATTGCTCCGGATTGCTCTAACCGCTGACGTTCCCGCTCTTCATAGAAATCCAGACGTTCCATGTAATGGTTCGTTTCCTTATGCGCCAAAACCTTGATATTCTTTTTGGCAGAAGCATTTGCCTTTACATGGGTGGAATCCGTTAAGACTGTCCTCCCGTCCACCAGCCCTTTTTCCATACATTGAAAGAGAATCCGCTCAAACAGACGGCGGAACAAGCCGGTCCCATTGAAACGCCTGCGTCTGTTCTGGGATATGGTGGAATGGTCCGGTACACGCTCATCCATATCCAGCCCAAGAAACCAGCGGTAGGCCATGTTTACCTGGATTTCCTGCTCAATCCGGCGTTCTGATTCAATCCCAAACAAAAATCCAATCAACAGATATTTCATCAGGATAACCGGATCAACGCATGGACGGCCATTGTTCTGGCAGTAACAGCCTTCTATTTCTTCGTAAATGAAGGAGAAATCCACCAGGCGATATAATTTTCTTAGAAAATGATCTTCCGGTACAAGATTTTCAATGGTAACCAAGTGGAATTTCATTTGCTTATTGTCCATCCGCGTCATCATAGGTGCTTCCTCCATACTTTTCTTTTATTTTACCATAATAGGGGCAAGGAGGACAGGGTTTGTCAACACCTCGAAATTGTCCCGAAGTCCGGGGAGCGTACCAACGCCGGAACACGCCGCAGAAATGGGGCAGGAAGCCTTTTCGGGGAGAACGGCAACAGGAAAACGGAGGGATACATGAGAAATAACCTATACAAGGATTTGCCGCCGTTGGAGCGCAGGCCGGACGGTTCCCTGTACCGCATGAACCCGGCGCAGAGGAAACAGGCCAACGCCCTTATCCGGCGGGAGTGCTGTAACTGTGAAAACGGGAATTGTATCGCCCTTGACGACGGGGACGCCCACGCTTGCCCGCAGATGATTTCTTTCTCGGTCTGCTGTAAGTGGTTCCGCTGGTCGGTCTTGCCGCTGGCGGGGACGCTGGAAGCAGAGATTTACCGGGGATGGGATTTGAAACGCTGTGCGGTCTGTAGCGGCGTGTTCGTTCCGAAGTCCAACCGGGGGAAATACTGCCCCGACTGCGCCGCCAGAGTTCACAGGCGGCAGAAAACAGAAAGTGAACGGAAAAGGAGGTCTGCTGTGGACAGTTAGGGCTTAAAAAGTCCTTGATTTTCAAGGCTTCCAGAGAGCGGAAACGGGGCAGGTGGTATAAAGTACCGTCCTCCCCCGAAAATGCCGCCCTAACCGTCCACAAAACACGATATGACAAGCACGATTTATATTCATCAGCCGGAGAAAGCGGTCAGCTTCACACGGCTCCCAAATTTCCTCTTTGAAGCCCCCACATTCAGCCCTCTGTCCAACGAGGCAAAGGTGCTGTACGCCTTTATCCTGCGCCGGACGGAGTTATCCCGCAAGAACGGCTGGGCGGACGAATACGGGCGCATTTACCTGTATTATCCAATCTGCGAGGTGGTCGCCCTGCTCCATTGCGGGCGGCAAAAGGCGGTCAACACCCTGCGGGAATTGCAGTATGCGGGGCTTGTGGAGATACAGAAGCAGGGCTGTGGAAAACCCAACCGCATTTACCCAAAATCCTATAAAGCGGTATCAAACACCTACTTCAAGAAATCCGGTTATGGTACGCCGGAGGGCTGAAAACCGCACGCATGGAGTACGATAATCAATCCTCTTGAAGTACGAAAACCGGACGGAAGATAGAAATACAGAGATTAACAGATTTTATTCATATCTTATCCATTCCAATCCTATCAGAGATAATTCCGGCGGGATTTTCCCTGTGGAAAAGTCCCGGATAGGAAAGGAATGGGGAAAGGAGTTTATGGCACAACACGCAATTTTGCGATTTGAGAAGCACAAGGGCAACCCGGCAAGGCCGCTGGAAGCCCACCACGAACGGCAAAAGGAACAGTACGCCAGCAATCCCGACATTGACACCAGCAGGAGCAAATATAACTTCCACATTGTCAAGCCGGAGGGACGCTACTACCACTTCATTCAGAGCCGCATTGAACAAGCGGGGTGCCGCACCCGCAAGGACAGCACACGCTTTGTGGATACGCTCATTACCACCAGCCCGGAGTTTTTCAAGGGCAAGTCCCCAAAGGAGATACAGGCGTTTTTCCAGCGGGCGGCAGACTTCCTCATAAACCGGGTAGGCCGGGAAAATATCGTGTCAGCGGTGGTACACATGGACGAAAAGACGCCCCACCTGCATTTGACCTTTGTTCCGCTGACAAAGGACAACCGCCTGTGTGCTAAAGAGATTATTGGGAACAGGGCAAATCTGACGAAGTGGCAGGACGATTTTCACGCCTATATGGTGGAGAAGCACCCCGACTTGGAGCGTGGCGAGAGTGCAAGCAATACAGGCAGGAAGCATATCCCCACCCGGCTGTTCAAGCAGGCGGTTTCCCTCTCCAAACAGGCGAGGGCGATTGAAGCCACGCTGGACGGTATCAATCCGTTGAACGCCGGGAAGAAGAAAGAGGAAGCCCTTGCCATGCTCAAAAAGTGGTTCCCGCAAATGGAGAACTTCTCCGGGCAACTCAAGAAATACAAGGTCACGATAAATGACCTTTTGGCAGAAAATGAAAAGCTGGAGGAACGAGCCAGAGCCAGCGAAAAGGACAAGATGAAAGGCACGATGGAACGTGCAAAGCTGGAAAGCGAGCTAAAGAACATTCAGCGGCTGGTTGACCGTATCCCGCTGGAGGTGCTGGCAGAACTGAAGCACCAGCAACGGCACACAAAGGAACGGTAATGGATGACAGAAAAAATTTCACGCCGCAGCATGGCGGCACTGCACTTTAAAAATTAAATACGGAGGTACTATGGAGCATACCAGATACAAGAAAGAAACCGAAGTCGTAACTTTTCAGGGAAAGGAAATCACGCTGGAAAATCTCTCCCCGGTGTTCACGCCGGAACAGGAAGCGGCAAAACGCCGGGAGCTGGAACAACAGCTTTATGAGGTGTTCCGCAAGTATGCCGACAAACGGCAGAGTGAGGAAGCCGGGGCATAAGGTTTTCCAAAGCCATCGTTGATTTGCGGGGCTGCTGACGGTATAATAAAGGTATCAGCAGCTCCGTTTCTTTTTTAAGAAAAGGAGCGACAATATGAACAATCGAATAGACGCAATCTATGCAAGACAATCGGTAGACAAAAAGGACAGCATTTCCATTGAAAGCCAGATTGAATTTTGCAAATACGAGTTGAAAGGCGGTAACTGCAAGGAATACACAGACAAAGGGTATAGCGGCAAGAACACAGACCGTCCGAAGTTTCAAGAACTGGTGCGAGACATCAAGCGGGGCTTGATTGCAAAGGTCGTAGTTTACAAGCTCGACCGTATCAGCCGTTCTATTCTGGACTTTGCCAACATGATGGAACTGTTCCAGCAGTACAATGTGGAGTTTGTGTCCTCTACGGAAAAGTTTGATACCTCCACCCCGATGGGGCGGGCGATGCTGAATATCTGTATCGTGTTCGCCCAGCTTGAAAGGGAAAACATACAGAAGCGGGTAACGGACGCTTACTATTCCCGCAGTCAGCGAGGTTTCAAGATGGGCGGCAAGGCTCCCTACGGCTTCCACACCGAGCCGATCAAGATGGATGGTATCAACACAAAGAAGCTGGTGGTAAACCCGGATGAAGCGGCAAATATCCGGCTGATGTTTGAGATGTACGCCCAGCCCACCACCTCCTACTGGGACATTACCCGTTACTTTGCGGAACAGGGGATTTTATTCCATGGCAAAGAGCTGATACGCCCCACGCTGGCGCAGATGTTACGCAATCCCGTCTATGTGCAGGCAGACCTTGAGGTGTACGAATTTTTCAAAAGTCAGGGGACGGTCATTGTCAATGACGCTGCCGATTTTACGGGAATGAATGGCTGCTATCTGTATCAAGGACGGGATGTGAAGCCCAGCAAGAAGAACGACTTGAAAGACCAGATGCTGGTGCTGGCTCCCCATGAGGGTATCGTCCCCTCCGACATCTGGCTGACCTGCCGTAAGAAGTTGATGAACAACATGAAAATCCAGTCTGCCCGAAAAGCCACCCACACATGGCTGGCGGGAAAAATCAAGTGCGGGAATTGTGGGTATGCCCTTATGAGCATTAACAATCCTGTGGGGAAACAATATCTCCGCTGCACAAAACGGCTGGATAACAAGAGCTGTGCCGGGTGTGGGAAAATCATCACTTCGGAACTGGAAGCGGTTGTTTATCAGCAGATGGTAAAGAAGCTGGCAAGCTACAAGACATTGACAGGCAGAAAGAAAGCGGCAAAGGCAAACCCGAAAATCGCCGCCCTGCAAGTGGAGCTTGCTCATGTGGACGGCGAGATTGAAAAGCTGGTGGACAGTCTAACGGGCGCAAACAATGTCCTGCTCTCCTATGTGAATGTGAAGATAGCGGAACTGGACGGACGCAAGCAGGAACTTCTGGCGAGGATAGCGGAGCTGACAGTGGAAGCCATCAGCCCGGAACAGGTCAGCCAGATTTCCGGCTACCTCGACACTTGGGAGAATGTATCCTTTGACGACAAGCGGCGGGTGGTGGACTTAATGATTACCACCATAGCCGCCACAAGCGACAGCTTGAATATCACATGGAAAATCTGACGGGTGGCACACCTCCCGTCAGATACCTACCCTGTGTAGTCCCTTGTAAACTGTACTTATGGTTTGTTCAACTATTTTCAGAAGAACCGTGCCATTTCTGACTTGATGAAAAGTTTTCGTCCATGATTGGGAGGCAGATGGATATACGGGTTAAGCTGAACCCCATTGACCAGCGATTGGCTACTCTGAAAAAGCATATCGAGCCAACCGTCCTCTACATGAAATATAAAGGGAAAAGGCGTTGACCGATACGGTGCAAGCGTATTTGTGGCGGCACACCACTACCTCAAAATTAATCCCTTACCACCGATAAGACTATTTTTTAGCATCTCAGCCAAAATATCCATCAAGTTCCCCCGTATCCGTGATATGCATAAGAATCTGATGCTTTAGATAATTCATCTTATTTCTCTTAACCGTAAAAAAGTTTCATATAAGTTCAGAGCCCCATATCCCCATTCCCTATTGGGATATGATAGTGCTGGATTCCGTTTTGCTCCTCTTATTAAAAATGCTTTGACAGTGGCTTCGCTCATTGCTATGTTATGTCCTTCTATTATGCCCCAGCTTAAAAGATTAGCGACTGCACCAGCAACATGGGCAGCAGCAACCGAGGTTCCGGTTCGGGTAGTCATGGGAATGGAGTCTTGGTTCCTTTGCCCTATCGATGGCCCGCTTACATTAACCCCTGGAGCTGCCAAATCCGGCTTTATCAATCCGCCTATTGTATATCCACGGCCGGAATGAATGTAGATGCTGTTATTTAAATGATTATAGGCTCCTACTGTGATTGGAGAGGGAGAATCTCCCGGGAGGGTTATGGTCGTGTATGGGCTGGGAGTCAGAAACACGGTTTCATCAGAAATCAAGGTATGGGCCGGAAGCCACATATTAAATTGCCCTGTAAGATACTGGGTATTATACACGCGTATTCTCCAAATTCCATTAGTTGGGGCTGCAAAACGGATAAAAACAAGCTGTTTGCCTGCGCCTGTCTCAATCAGCTGGTAATTAACTGTAATGACCGTGGGTTCCAAAAGGAACGGGATAGAGGTTTCGTTTCTGCCTATGATAGGAATGCGGCCTATGGATTCACCACTGGGTGAGACAAATCCAACCGAATATGTATCAGCGGTGTCGGCCCAGAGTTCTACTACAAATCCACGTTGGGATTCCGCATTCCCTACTCGGATTTCCACCTCAACGGACTCTTCCCCTATCGGTACAGACCCCATGTAATGATGCCCCCGGCCAGTTTCATTGCCTGCAGCAATTACCGTAGCCATTCCTAAATATCGGCTGATATCTTGAATCATTACATTCAATGGAGACGTCCCTTCATGGCTGCCCAGATTGGATCCGATTCCCAGTAAAATAACCAGAGGTTTTCTCTGGTTGTATGCCTCCACACGCAGGTACTTAATGCCCATCATTATATCATTCTCCTGATAAGCATCCGCATCATTACTGATAAGATAGAAATCGCGCAGATATTGTTTGGCTGGTTTTAATTTGACGATTACCAGTTCACATTCCGGTGCTGCTCCTGTAAAATCCTGATTAGGCAGGATTCCTCCAGCAGCGATACCCGCCAAAAAGGTTCCATGTCCGTTGGTATCGGTAGAAGGCACCACGGCAAACGGATTATCAGATTCCAGTGCCTCGTTAATCTGCTCCTGCGTGTACTCTGTGCCATAGCTTGCCCCGCTGGCATTATAGCGGTTGGGTACACCGGCAGGAAGGAGGCTTTTATCTTCTGGAAGGCTCTGATCCCAAATACTCAAGATTCTGGTAGTTCCATCCTGATTACGAAATAAAGGATTGGTATAGTCAATTCCCGTGTCTATGATGCCGATTATAACACCTCTCCCTTGATTGCTAAGGGCAGGTGATGCATGGGTTGCCAAAATGCCGGAAGCGTCCATGCTGGAACTATCTAACAGTGTGTACAGTCCAGGGATACTATAATAGGTAAACTTACTTAGTGATATGGGTTCTACGGTATCTAGCGGGGTATATATAATGCTGAAATCAGTGCTTACAAAGTCCATACAGAGAATATCTTCTGAATTACCAGGAAATTGCTGCTGACTTCCATTACGGTAGATAAAGTCAGCAATGGTCTCTGAGGCTGAGTTAATAGGGCAGTCCGCCATGGTATACCTCATGCAGGGGATTTGATACAGTATATGCGGGATTTTTGAAACCTTTCACTATTGGCATCATATAGCAAACAAGCGATGGACACTCCTGCAAGCTGCCAGCGCACATTACAGCAGATGGTTCCCGCCTCACTTTTTCCCACAAAGAAAAATATCATCACGCACCATTTGCCTGTTAGCTGTAATAGGAATATCAAAAAATGTGATCAAAACCAACCTTCTTACATTCTCAAGGCATAGTTAGCCTTTTATACTGCTAATGAAGTCCACTTATAGCCTTTTTCACTAAGCATAGCTTTCATCAATGCCGTACCTATCCACATAAATAGAAATTGCAAGGGTGTTTCATCATCAATATGGAGAGTATGATTTTACCACTAGCTCCGAAGTGGATCAGCAAAGAAAAGAGGGTAAACCGTATACAAGTGTCCATGTACAATATTAAATGATTTTTATTTGAATATTTCCAAAACTCGAAATATACTTTAAAAAGAGATATGTTACCGGACATATCCAGGTGCCAGTATTCTCCGGCTTATACATGCAACTGCAAAAAAGCCTTTAGATAAAAGAATAAAAGCAAGGAAGTGATAAAATAAGCAATAAAATATTATTAGTAGATAATGAAAGGGGTATTGTAGATTTAATTGCAGAAATTTTACAGTTTCAAGGTGTCCTGATACCACTCATAGGTAGGCTTTACACCTTCCTCCTGTTCATACTTGTTTTCCAATTCCCCATAAAAATACCAATCCAATAATACTTTTAGACTTGGTAAAGCCGCCTGCCCGTGAAGCAAACCATCTTCACCAAGGTATTGCTCATCCCAATCAAAATCTTCATGGTCAAACCATACCAAAGACCATGTGTCTTCATCGTCTCCGTCCACCATCTCCTCTGGCTTAGAAAGGTCTATACACAAAGGCCCCCAGCCCGCGCCCCAGTCTCCAATCGGAATCAGATTCCGAAAGCAACCCTCCGGCAATTCACAAAAATCCCGAATCTCCTGCAGGATTTCCATCTGCTCTGATATGTCCTTCATTGTTCTCGGACAGTCAAACCTTAACCATAGGGGGCCAAAATCTCCCATGTCGTAGATAGTGGCACATATATGAATACTTTTTTGAGGGAGTGCAAAAGAGGTCAAAAATGTTCTGTAAAGAGATGGCAGGGTCACTTGATGTTGCTGCTCAAAACCAGCAATTTCCTGTTCTGTGATAGTGGATAGATTAAATTTCTCTCCAGGAAACCAACCACGTTCCTTTAATTTTAGGCAGGCCTGTTCGACATAGATTTTTTCTTCCTGTGACAACATATTATCATCTCCTTGAGTGGTTTATTCTTTAATGTATATGAATATAATAATCAATTCTCTCCCCAGCAAATTGCAATATAATTTTTAATTATTCAAGCCATACTTTTCATTTAAGTCAAGAATATAATGTCCTAAAATAGTTTTATTGATTACATCTACAACAATCACAACATAAAGATTCTTCTGGTAAGTACTAAGCAAGATATGTTGATATGTGTTCTCACTGTTGACGTAAACCGCTTCTATTAATCTCTTTTGAAATCCATATTCTGATAGCAAATTATTTTGCAATAGATATTCCGCATAGTTCCAGATATCTACTAAAGATTCTGCAACTTTCGTGATATCCTTCATTCCGCTACTCATCGTTTGGAGATATTGTTTTTCGCTTAATTGCTTAATTTCTATGTTGCTCATCTACTTCCTCCTAATTATGATTTAACGAATCTTTCTATTTTGCCTGTTAATCAATACAGTAATCACGTAGCTTCATTTCTGGCTGTTACTAAATCAAGAAAATGATTCATTTTATCAATCTCATATTGTGCCGTAACAGCCTGAAGAAACCCCACGTTTTTATTGTTTGATTTATCACGCAAACCGTTGAGCAGCATTATATTCTCTATCTGAGTCCTATTAAGTCCATTAACATCCCTCCGAATCCCTATTAGCTCACTTTTATTAATATAACTCAAAAATTTCCCCATTACACCAGCTATTACATCTGATATCTGAACCAGCACATCGGTTTTAGAATTAACAAATTTGAAATTGGTTACCTCTTTTCCGTTTCTGGTTAATCTATATTGACTCAAAACTTCCTGAATTGCTAATTCCTCATCAAAGGTATGATACGAGTTTTTAAACGTACGAATTGGATTTATATAGAATTCCACATAGTTCTCTTTCATAATGAAATCTGTATTATTTTGCACAAATATTAATGATTCATTATTGCTGGCCCTTTGTATTAACCCAGAGATAAACTTCTCCTCTGGCTTCAAATCATATCTTCGGTCAAAAAGAGCTGTCAATCCAGTGCAGAATCCCCTGATATCCTCACTCCTAATATTAGGATAGCAATATCTGAACATGAGCTTCTGCAATTTATGTTCTTTCCCTTTCAGCATTTTATAGAATGAACTCTTTATCAAAAAATATTGAAATCCATACTCTTCTACCTCATTTATGTCCACTATTGAGTCAATTATATCTACCACCGCATAGTACAAATTATTAACATAATGGTAATGAATATATAATCCATTTAAGTCAATCCACTTGAACAGAGATGTTAATCTTTTCTTTTTCATACATTCCAGAAAATCACCAGAAGCAAACTGTGTTTTGAATTTAATTTCTCTAACATTTTTTTGTAAACCCAAACAATCCTTTATTTCGTCAAGAGTAACTCTATAATCTTCCTTCTCATGCACAATACCTGCCAAAACGAAATCTTCATAGGCATCCGTATTAAATAATCCCTTTCCCCCATCTGGCTTAATCCAAAACTTTCTACAATTATTACTCTCATCATAAAAAAATTGATACTTTTCGTCTGTTCTGAATCCCCACAAACCTTGATAAAACATTTCATCTATATCATCATGTTCTAACTCTATTTCTATCTTTTCCTCATCTTCTCCCATTGACCTTCTCCACTTTTCTGAGTTTTGAGTATATGTAACTATGCATATTATCATTTGAATTATACCATGGCATATAAACAATAAATCATACAATGATTTTATTACATACGCTTACTGCTATTACTACTGAAGTAGTCAAGCAGGATACGGCTATCTTTGACATACATCTCCCTCAGATTACCATATATTTATATAACTCATCACATTTTTACATTTTCAGAGCATAGTTAGCCTTTTATACTGCTAATGAAGTCCACTTATAGCCTTTTTCACTAAGCATAGCTTTCATCAATGCCGTACCTATCCACATAAATGGAAATTGCAAGGGTGTTTCATCATCAATATGGTGAGTATGATTTTACCACTAGCTCCGAAGTGAATTAGCAAAGAAAAGAGGGTAAACCGTATACAGGTGTCCATGTACAATATTAAATGATTTTTCGCTTAAATAATTAGTCCTCAATCAGAGTAACTTTGAAAACAACATACCCATTATCAGGACAAGCCAAATTTCCTTTTGACTTTGGGTTTTCTTCCAAATTAAAGGTAGCTCCATTGTGTAGGGCGACTTGAATAGGAAACAAAGCCATGTAAGTACCTCCACAAAATGGAGTACAGGGAGTATTCATACCCTCACATTGAAATACGTCCCCTACCTTATATCCACATGAACAATGCCCTGTTACCTTTTCAATTTGATATTCAAACTTTTTCACTTTTTTATCCCCATATTTTTATTTGTGGTAATATGCTCATTTTGACACTTGCAGCGTCAAGTGCTTTTACAAAAGGGGCTGCTTCCTCATCTTGAAACATTTTATCAGAAGCAGCCTTGAGTTCTTCCATTGAAGCCCAATGCTGTATCATAGTCCATTCCCTGTTTTCTTCGTTATAGAGAAGTTCCGTGTCAATAAAACCCTGTTGCTTTGAATGATAGTCCTTTTCAAGCGAGTCCACAATGCTGATAAAGCTGTCTTTTGTTACCTCCTGTAAAGTTTTCATTGTTACGATTTCCGTTGCAATAGACATAAAAATACCTCCTGTTTTTTTCATAGTCTACATAAAATAGAACAAGAGGTATAGTAGAAAATCGACTGTCATAGGTATTTGTATTTAACATTCTCTTTTACAGTAGCTTTCTCTGTCTGAAAGGTGCGTGGTGCTGTTCCCGAAAAACGTGTAAACTCTTTTATAAAATATGATTGGTCAGTAAAATTATTATCGTAAGTAATATCGGTTAAACTAATATGTTGATGTACTAATTGATTACATGTATTCTGGAAACGTTTTATACGACGCAAAATTTTCGGAGTATAGCCCGTATGGTATAAAACCATTCTCTCAAATGTTTTTATGTTTATTGACCGTTTATCGCAAAAAGATTTGATAGATATATCATCACTAATTGTTATAAAGTCTGATATTAGCTGTGCTTTGTCCGCAAAATCTTGCTTTATAGATAACTCCTCAATCAAAGTATTTTCAATTTCAGCTATGATTTTTTCAGTAGTATCATTACTGACTGCTTTTTTTAACTTTTCTCCTAAACTGTATGAAAGCCCGTTTAGATCAACCACTTTGTTTTGAACTTCCTTAAGTGATTTATGCACAAAGGGATATAGCCCATGAGGATAAAATGATATACCAAAAATACGAATGGTTTTTTCTTGATGGATAAAACTGTACTTACTACGTAGTCCATTGATATGAAAAGGGGGTGCTATTATTTTATTACATTCAGTTTCATATACCACATCATCAGCCAAATTCAATATAACATCAATACAATCTGTTGGAAGAAGTTTATAGTGTATGTCTGCATTTGCGGCTTCAATGTGCCAAAAAAATTTCACCCACGGAATGAGACATTCGTTTTTAGTTGCATAACGGGTAATATTCAAAATGTTAATCACCTCCAATCGAAACTTTCTATGTATCATTATAAATGTTTGACCTCAAAAATATCAACATATTACTTGCAAATACTATGTTCTATTCTAATCAACACTATGATATGTGAACTCATATCCAAAGCAGAAAGGTAAACGGTAAAATGTAATAGGGTGAAAAATATGAAGCAGGACAAAGTAAAGTATAATTTTAAGGCTTTCGGGCAAGCCATTAAAGAAGCAAGAAAGGCCAAGGGCATATTGCGCAACCAGTTAGCGGACAGACTGAACATTGCGCCGCGTTATATTGCGTCCATTGAGAACAGCGGACAGCACCCAAGCCTACAAATCTTCTATGAGCTTGTCACCTTTTTAGATGTGTCGGTAGACCAGTTCTTTTTCCCGAACGTGGAAACGGAAAAATCTACCGGGCGGCGGCAGCTTGACAGTCTGCCTGCCGATATGAGCAACCGGGATTTAACAATTATGACGGCAACTGCAAAGGTAATACAGGAAGCCCACAGCAAGGAAACCTTTGCTGTGGGGGGTACGCGATAGAAAGGCATTTTTGAGGGAAAAGGTATCTTTCCCTTGCCCGGTCAAAACCGCGCCCGTAAAGCCCCATGATACAAAGCTTCCTTTGCCCCTACTGCGTGACATGAGGGCATAAAAAAGCGGCGTTCCTGTTTTCCCGTGTGGGAATAGATAACGCCGCCTGTCTGGTGGTGTGTTGTGTTTCTCTATTTGATTGCTGATGTGCCACGCCATTTCCAAACGGCGGTATGGGGTCTATCTTCAAAAGGATTTCGGCGGCATATCAAAGCCAACTCCGTAAGTAGTAAATTGGTAGTAAAATCAGCCTACAATCCTTTGAAAACGCCCGTAAATCAAGGAGTTTCCGAGATAATCATTGAATTTATAGAAAATAAGGACATAGCGATACCTCCTTGATACCGCCGTGTCCTAAAAAAAGGCGAATTTAATACACCCTCCGTAGTCCAATTTTTGAAAAAGGAAAACGGCGGTTTTATTTCAACTGCCGTTTTGCGCTGCTACACAGATAGCAGTTTTCCCTTTTAGTTGCTCTTTACTAATCTTCATCATTATGCGGACGCTTTTTGGGATTCTTTTTATCGTTGTATTTTTTCATAATAACCATTTTAAGTAAGCCAACGACAATCAAAACCGCAATCATGATAATCCACCAGTATTGTTCCATAACCTACTTCACCTCCTTTCAGTGACCTTAAATCCTCTTCCCCGTCCTATGCAGAATGGGAAAGTTCATTAGTATTAACATGTACCATACAATGTTTACATTGTGGAAAGCTGTTTTCAATCGCCTGATGGACTCCCTCGGCAATTCTGTGAGCGTCATAAAGAACTAAACTGCCATCGGCTAATATTTCAATGTCTACATACATTTTCGCTCCAAACATGCGGGTTTTTAAATCGTCAATACCCTCAACCCCTTGCTGTTGAAGTACAAGTTCCCGAATCTTTGTTTCAGTAGTGTTGTCACAGCTATGATCCACCATTTTGTTAATGCTTTCTCTGAAAATGTCCAAAGCGGCTTTTAAGATACAACCGCAAATCACAACGCTTGCAATAGGGTCAAGAATGGCATAACCCAAACGCGCTCCTAAAATGCCAATTAAAGAACCGACTGACGAGAGTGCGTCAGAGCGGTGGTGCCATGCGTCAGCCATAAGTGCGTCAGAATTTGTATGCTTTGCAGCACCTCTTGTAAACCAGTACATCCACTCTTTTATTACAATGGATAAGACTGCCGCCGTGAGTGCGATTCTACCGGGTACGGAAAGTGTATTGTACTGCCCTGAATAGATTTTGTTAATGCCTGAATATCCAATTCCGGCTCCTGTTACAGCCAATGCAACAGCAAGAATGATGGAAGCCACACATTCCATACGCTCATGCCCATAGGGGTGTTCTTTATCAGGTCGTTTTTCTGATATTTTAATTCCAACCATCACAACGATTGTGCTTAATACATCAGAAGCCGAGTGGACAGCATCTGACAGCATGGCGCTTGACTTTCCTATATATCCGGCGACAAATTTAAGCAGCGATAAAATCAGGTTGATGATTAGTGTAATTGTGGAAACCCGGATTGCCGTATTTACATTTTCGTTTGGCAGGATTTTATTTTTTTTCATATATGCCCCCTTATCCTGCCAGCTTCCGAAACAGACGTTTTATAAGGAAGTAGTACCAGATCAAAGCTACTACCAATGCTATGGGAAAATAAAGAACTGCTTCATTCTGTACGGCTTTTGCTACCCAAAATGATGGGAGGAAGCCAACCGCGAACTGGTAGTAACTATCTATAAAGAAAGGAACTGGAATGCCTAACAGTGTAAGTGCAGAAAGTTTTGTTACAGCCATACCCTCTAATTTATTACCGGACAAGGTAATAATCATAAGTGAAACAATGATCGCCTGTACCGAGCCGAGAAGTGCTAAACCAATCATCATACTAGTGGGTAGCTTTTCTAATGAGAAAAGCAAAAGTACGATAAAAGCAATGACCGCTGAAATAATTGCGGGTACTACCAACCTTGTAAAGAGATACCCCGCCTTACCAAGAGGGGTAATTGAAAAGTACCGCGATACTTTATCATCAATTTCCTCTAACGTAATCATGGCAAATGCAAAACAAAGCAGTACAGGAGCCATGATAGAAAGCAATAAATCAAAAATCGGATAGTATCCTTGTAAAGAAAACTTTGTTATTCTTTCAAAAAATGGAATACCAAATTTGATTAAAGCTCCCATAATAAAAGGGGTGAAGCAAGCCGCAAACATCATAGGGTCGCTTTTGATTTGCTTAAATACTTGTATGGCACTGGATAGTATCCTTTTCATAGCTTTACACCTCCCAAACTTTTCCACATATGCTCAACTGTATCCCTTGCAATTATGTAGAGGATAATCAGCGTAGCAATTACAATTACCATATCGAACGATAGTAACATACTTTTTCCAGTTATAAGGTTCATACAAGCCATGAACGGAAAAAAGCAAAACACATTTGGTAAAGTCACAAACAGACCAGCAATAGGTGGAACAAAGCAAACAATTTCTATCGGCATAATTACAATAAGAAACTGGTTCAAGTTTGAAATCTTTGTAGCTGCAATAATTCCAAGCATAGTAAAGATTGCTGATGTCAAAGCAGTACCAACTGCGATACCAAGCAAATGATTGCTGCCGGAAACTAACCCTAATATCAATGCAATTACAGTAGAAATAGCAATCAACGCAACTGTTTTTGAAAGTATATATTCAGATATTTTTACAGGAGATACCACCATAGCATTTAATACCTTTTGACTTTTTTCCAAAAGAACAATCGCTCCCATGAAAAACAATCCCATTGCTGCCGGGTCAGAGTATATCATAATAGAAGCAATATCCGTTTTCCAATGTTCCGGCAAAGCGGCAATCCCACACACATATAAAACGGTTAAAATAAAGTAGATAAAATAGAAACCATATTTCCATTGGAAATGTATATCACCACAAATTAAACGTCCCAATCTCATTGAAGTGTCCTCCCTGTAATATCTACAAAAATATCATTTAATGTAGGCTCACTGCTATGAATGGAAAGCAGACGGTTTTCGGAAATTAAGTTTTTCAATAACTTATCTTCTGTGGTTCTATCAAGCAGACATTCTCCCGTTTTCTCACCTTTGTCATAGTAGGTATATTGTATTTTTGCAGCCCCCCTTGACATAATCAAATTATGGGGACTATCCAATGCGCTTACTTTTCCGGCAACGATAAAGGCTACCTGATCACATAGCTCTGTTGCGTCAAACATATTGTGAGTAGTAATGATAACCGTTTTTCCACGTTTCTTTTCTGCAAGGATAATATCTTTCATCAAACGATTATTCGTAGGGTCAAGACCGCTTGTCGGTTCATCAAGGAATAATATGTCTGGGTCATGTATCAACGCTTTGATAAAATTCAAGCGGGAACGCATACCTTTGGAAAAGTCGCCAACCTTTTTATCTCCGTCATTTTCCAATCCAACCATATGCAATAGTTCGTCAATAGACCGGGGCTGCTTTTCATACAGAGAAGCAAAATAGGCGAGATTTTGTCGTGCAGTGAATTTCTCATAACAGGTTGAAAATTCAAAATCAACACCGATATTTTCATAAAACCGATTTGTACGCTCCCGTATTTCTGTACCTGCAACTTTTACGCTGCCTTTATATTTTGTATTAAGTCCGGTCAAAACTTTTTGAATGGTTGATTTTCCGGCACCAGAAGGGCCCAAAAATCCAAAAATTTCTCCTTTCCCAACATGGAAACTTACATTCTCGACAAACGGTTTGTCAGTATAGCTAAAATACAGTTTTTTTACATCAATCATTATTTTGTCCTCCTCAGACTTTATGACTCATAAAAATATATAGTCATACAAACTGTAAAAAATATGTTTGGCTATCTGCCTGTCAAATAACCAAACAAAATTGTTACTCTGCTACTACTTGTTGAACAATGCCATTCACTAAAAGATTTTGTATCATATTCAGTTCTTTATCCTCCTTGAACTGTTCCAAACAGGATAAAACAGAATACAGGGATTTTATGATAACCGTATGCGGAATCGTAAAAATAACCCCTAAATCTTCAAGCATTTCTAGTATACGTATATCATTGTGCATATGACTGTCAAATATATCTGGCGAAAGTTTCCTTTGCAGATAGTCCATTAAAGACAAATCGATCTGCGAAAGAATAGGAGAATTAATCAACCCAGTTACCCCCAAAGTGATAACATCTTTTGTTAAGTCCCTATGATTTTCATACTTTCTTCCTTTAATTGTTGTTTCAATATTAGTAAATAGCTCTTTCTGTAAGCGAAAATTGATTTCTACATATAAGTGTTCTTTACTCGGATAAAAAGCGTAGAATGAACCTTTCGATATATTTACAGCAGCTACTAAATCATCAACCGTTACTTTTTTCAAGCCGTGTGCTGCAAACAGCTTTTCCCCCTCTATCAAAAGTTTCCTGTTTATGATTTCTTTTTCTTGTTCTGTAAAGCGCGGCAATTTTTCTCGCCTCCTTATGACTAAATATTTTATATCGTCACATAGAATATATCACTTGCTTTCTTTGTTGTCAAGAGATAGTCTAAAATTATTTTATAAAAAAATCTGGCATATGAATGAAACCAGATAAGGAGAAAACGTAAATTGTGTTAATGATAGCAGACATGATTATGGAGTGAATATCTTATTTGGAGGAAAAACAAATGGTACAATCAATCTTTGAGGAAATGGGCGGCAGATACGAACGGCAAGGCGAATACATTTTACCCTGCCTTACCATACCACCCGAAAAGGAACAGCCGATAGACTTATTCGGACGGCGGCACTTGGACTATCTGCGGGAGTACCGCAAAATTACATACACCAATCTTCTCACAAGCGGCAGGCTCAATGCTTACCTTGCCGACATTGACAGACAGGCACAGGAACGCTTTGAACGGCTCATAGAGGGCATGAAACAAGCACAGGGCATAACAGAACAGTTAAAGGCAGAAAACGCCTTAAAATGGACTGGAAGAATGAATAACATAAGGGCTTGTGCGAGGGAGATTGTGGAAAAGGAAATTATTTTTGCATAAACAGATGATTAGTGGCAGGGTGAAATCCTGCCACTTTTTCTGCTTTAGTTTGTCAGCTTGACAAATAAAGGGTTAAGGAATATAATTAGATTCAGTTTTATACAAGGAGTTAATAAATATGCGGCAAGGTATTCTTAAATAAACTGTCAATTTGATAGTGGGAACAAAAAGTAGCAGTCCCGTTTCACTTTTAATATGGGGCTTGGTTTTTTGTACCCAGTTTAAGAATACTTTTATCATGTAATTTTATATGCCCGAAAACATATAAGTGTTTTGGGGCTATGGGAGTTATTTACCCAGTGATAGGAGTATTTATCACTGGGTATTTTTATGCCCTTTTTTGGGTGTTGATAGGAGGAAAATCACATGAAAATAATTAACTTAGGCATTCTGGCTCACGTTGACGCAGGAAAGACAACCTTAACGGAGAGTTTATTGTATACCAGTGGTGCAATTGCAGAACTAGGGAGCGTAGAT